>JAWWCA010000154.1:0-8800 GCA_033720695.1 Rubricoccaceae bacterium | reverse complement strand
GGGGGCCGGGGCCCCGCGCGGGGCCCCGGCCGGGGATCAGGTGAGGTCCGTCTTCGTCAGGTCGTCGCCGGTGCCGGTCTCGGCGGTGGCCGAGGGGAGCGTGGCGGGGCGGGCGCCGGCCCCGACGGCCCGGATCGGGCGGCCCATGTTCATCATCGCGAGCGCGTCGATGAGCTCGACCGAGGCCTCCTCCATCTCGGCCACGATCCGGTCGATCTTCGACACGGCGTAGTTGTAGAACACCTGGAGGATGATGGCGACGATGAGGCCGGCCACCGTCGTGATGAGGGCGACCTTGATGCCGTTGGCCACGAGGCTCGGCGAGATGTCGCCCGCCTGCTCGATGGCGTCGAAGGCGATGATCATGCCCCAGACGGTGCCGAGGAACCCGAACATCGGGGCGAGCGAGATGAAGAGGCTGAGCCAGACGAGGCCGCGCTCGAGGAAGCTCATCTCGATGGAGCCGTAAGCCACGACGGCCTTCTCGACGGCGTCCATCCCCTCGTCGTAGCGGAGGAGGCCCGCCTGGACCACGCTCGCCACCGGGCCACGGGTGTTGGCGCAGACCTCCTCGGCCGAAGAGACGCCCCCGCTCTCGAGCGCGTCCTTGACGTTGTTCATGAACTTCCGGGAGTTGATGTCGGCGCGGTTGAGCGAGATGATCCGCTCGAACGCGATGGCGAGGCCGATGACGAGGCAGATCAGGACCGGCCACATGAAGCCGCCGTCGTTGCCTTCGTTGAACCGCTGGACGAGCATGTTGGTGAAGCCACCGTCGTCGGCGACGGCGTCCTGCAACATCAGCAGTGCATAGAGCTTCATAGGGACTACCTCCTGGGGGGTGCGAAAAGCGAGGGTGGGCGAGGGATGGCGGTCGCTCGGGCGGAGCGACTCGGATGGGGCACGGCGGGGCCGAAGAGGGGGGCGGAAGGGCAACCCCGAGAGGAGCACGGCGCCGTCGCGGGATGCGTCAATATCCTTACTACGAGCGATATTGTCAACGCGAGCGGGCCGGCGCCTCCGGCGGCGGGACCGGAGCTACACACGCGGCGGGCGGGGGGGTTGCTCCCCCGCCCGCCAACGGTGCGAACTTTTTACCCCACCCCGGGGCCCTTTGCCCTCAGCGGCCCGGCCGGGCCTCCGCGAGGGTTGAGGCCTCGCGCCACAGCCCCATCGCCTCCTGGAGCGTCCGGTCGATCTCGGCCACGACGGGGTAGAACGCGTCGACGCCGAAGAGGCGGCGCGCCATGAACGCCTTGATCCGCGCCTCCACGTCGGCGCGCATCGCGAGCGCCTCGCTCTCGACCAGGATGGGTCCTTCGGGGTCGTCCGGGCGCGTCGCGACGACGTCGACGCCGTGGTCATCGGCCCACGCCAGGAAGGCGTCGAACGTGGCGTCGTCGACGTCGTAGGTGCGCAGGAACGCGGCCTCGCGCCCCGACCACTCCTGCCGGAACGATTCGCCGAGCTGCTCCAAGCGGTAGCGGGCGAACTCGTTGTCGAGGTTGCGCCCGATGATGGTCTGCAGCGCGGGCGAGAGGGAGTCGAGGCGGACGAGGTAGTCCGGGAGGATCCCCCCGCCGCCGAAGACGACGCGGCCGCCGTCGGTGCGGTACTTCAGCGAGTCCGGCACCTCGTCGGCGAAGCGGGAGACGTCGAGGAGCCCGCTCTCCGGGAGGTTCCCCTCCATGAGGTCGCGGAGCTCCCGCTTCGCCTCGAAGTACTCGTCGTCGTCGTCGCCGCGGACGTAGGGGGTCTGGATGAGCCGGCCCGCCGGCGTGTAGTAGCGCGAGACCGTCATCTGGAGGACCGAGCCGTCCGAGAGGGGGAACTGCTGCTGGACGAGCCCCTTCCCGAACGTCCGACGCCCGACGATGAGGCCGCGGTCGTGGTCCTGGAGCGCGCCGGCGACGATCTCGGAGGCGGAGGCCGAGTTCTCGTCGACGAGCAGGATCACGGGGTCCTCCTCGAAGGTGCCCCCGGAGGTGGCCCGGTATTCTCGGTTGTTGGACGGGTGGCGGCTGTTCGTGTAGACGACCATGGCGCTCGCCGGGAGGAACTCGTCGGCGATCTGCCAGGCCTGCTCGAGGAGGCCCCCGGCGTTGCCGCGGAGGTCGAAGACGAGCCGCTCCATCCCCTCCGCGCGGAGGGCGCGGATCGCTTCGAGCACCTCGGCGTGGCTCGTCCGGGCGAACCGCTGGAGCTTCACGTACCCCGTCTCGTCGTCGAGCATGTAGGCCGCGATCACGGTCTCGAGCGGGATCCGGTCGCGCACGATGTCGAACGAGAGGGTGTCGGTGTAGCCCGGCCGCAGCACCTGCACGGTCACGCCGGTGCCGGCTGGCCCCTTGAGGTAGCGCTGGACGAGGTCCGTCGTGAACCCGATGGCGGTGGTGTCGTCGATCTGGATGATGCGGTCGCCGGGCTGGAGGCCGGCCTCCTCGCTCGGCCCCCCCGCGATCGGCATGAGCACGGCGAGGGTGTCGCGGCCGTCGGGCCCTTCGAGCAGTTCGTAGTAGATGCCGATCCCCTCGAAGGAGGCGTTGAAGCTCTCCCGGACGTCGCGCATCTCCGTGGAGGAGATGTAGATGGAGTGAGGGTCGAGCGCGGCGAGCATCCCCTCGATGGCCGACTCCGCGAGCTGCGCCGAGTCCACGCGCTCGACGTAGCCCTGCGTGATGACGTTGTAGGCCTCCTCGATCTTGTGCTCGTTGAAGCGGTCGTCCGTGCCCGAGGCCACGTCCCGGACGTGGAAGCCGAGGATGATGCCGACGACGAGGACGGCGGCGACGAGCAGGGGGAGGGTCCGGCGATGTTGCATGGGGTCGGGCAGGAGAGGCGCCGGGGGCGCGGGTACGGGGCGCGGAGGCGCGGGGGTACGGCGGGCCAACGCGGGTCGGCCACCGGTTCGTGCCATACGGCAGGTGCGGGGCGAAGTTCTCTCCGCACGCGCAACCGCCCGTTGCAAAGATCGCACCTTCCGCGAGGCGGGGCACGCAGGTCGCCTCTGCGAAGCGACGATGAGTTCGTCGGAGGCCGCGCGTCGACGCGGGCCCCTTAACACTCCGGTAATTCTGGTCACCCCGGGGGCCCGCTAGGTTTCCGCCGGTCCCTGGCCCGCCCGCGGTCCGAACCGGGCAGGCCGGCTCTCTCCACCTCCCTCCCACTCCCATGCGGCTCGGCTCCCCCCGCCCTGTCCGCCTGTGCGCCTTGGTGCTCCTGGGGCTGGCCGGTTCCGCCGGGCCAGCGCTCGCGCAGCCCGACGTGCGCCTCGGCGGACTCGTCTTCCTCGACTACTTCTACCAGCTCTCGTCTCCCGACTCGGCCCGCGAGGACCTCCACGGGTTCAACATCCGGCGCCTCTACCTCACCGCCGACGCCGAGCTCTCCGAGGCCTTCTCGGCGCGCGCGCGCCTCGAGACCAGCGACCGCAGCCTCAACGAGCGCGGCATGACCCCGTTCGTGAAGGACCTCTACCTGCGGTGGGACGGCCCGAACGACCACCGCGTCACGGTAGGCATCACCAAACCGCCCGTCTACGACCTCGTTGATGACTTCTGGGGCTACCGGAGCCTCGAACGGACGCTCCTGAACCTCAACCGCATCACCGGGTCTCGCGACCTCGGCCTCCGCATCGACGGCCCCGTCCCGGTCGGCCGCGACGGGCTCGTCCGCTACGCCGCCATGGTCGCGAACAACGAGGGGGTCTTCCCCGAGGAGGACCAACACAAGCGCGGGTACGGCCGCCTCGACGTCCGGCCCTCGGAGCCTCTCGTGTTCACGCTCGGCGGCACCCTCGCCACCTTCGCCGACGAGCGCGACCTCGACCGGACCGCGTTCGCGTTCGCCGGCTACGAGACCGACACATGGCGCGCCGGGCTCGAGGGCTACCTCCGGACGCTCAGCTTCGAAACCACCGAGGTGGAGCTCGACGACAGGGGCGTTATGCTCTTCGGCGTCGTCGAGCTAGCCGAGCGCGTCCAGGTCGTCGCCCGCGTCGACCGCTCGCGCCGCGAGGGGTTCGCCGGCGACACCGATGGCGTCGCCGTCGAGCACAACACCTTCGGCCTGCTCGGCCTGACCTACAAGCCGATCCCCGACCTCCGCCTCACCCCCAACGTCCTCTGGACGCACGTGGACGGCGCCGAGACGGACGACGTCGAGGCCCGCATCACCGTTGACTTCTCGTTCTAGACCCTCCCCCCGATGCGCACCCGCACCCTGACCGCGAGCCTCCTGCTCGCCCTCCCCCTCCTCGCTGCCTGCGGCGGCGGCGACGCCCCCGAGAGCGACGGCCTCTCCGGCGCCGTCATGGTCGACGGCTCGTCGACGGTGTTCCCCATCACCGAGGCCGTGGCCGAGGAGTTCATGCTCGCGAACCCCGGCGTCCGCGTCACCGTCGGCGCCAGCGGCACCGGCGGCGGCTTCGGCAAGTTCCTCCGTGGCGAGACCGACATCAACGACGCCTCCCGCCCCATCAAGGAGAGCGAGCGCGCGACGGCCGAGGAGGCCGGCATCGCGTTCATCGAGCTCCCGGTGGCCTACGACGGGATCGCCATCGTGACGAACCCGGGCAACAGCTGGCTCGAGTGCCTCACGACCGAGGAGCTCGCGGCCATCTGGGCCCCCGGCAGCGACGTCAACAACTGGAGCCAGGTCCGCGACGGCTTCCCCGACCAGTCCCTCACGCTCTACGGCCCCGGCACCGACAGCGGGACCTACGACTACTTCACCGAGGCCATCGGCGGGGAGGAGGGCGCCAGCCGCGCCGACTACACCGCCTCCGAGGACGATAACGTGCTCGTCCAGGGCATCGCGGGCGACCCCAACGCCCTCGGCTTCTTCGGCCTCGCCTACTACGAGGAGAACGCCGAGCAGCTCCGCCTCGTGGGCGTGGACGCAGGGAACGGCTGCATCCGCCCCGACGCCGAGACCATCGGGACGGGCACCTACCAGCCCCTCGCCCGGCCCGAGTTCATCTACGTCAACGCCGCCCGCGCCGACGACCCGGCCATCAACGCGTTCGTCCGCTTCTACCTCGAGAACGCGCCGGCGCTCGTCCGCGAGGTCGGGTACGTCCCGCTCTCCGGCGACGCCTACGCCGCCGCGATGGAGCGCTTCGAGAGCCGCACCACCGGCTCGGTCTTCGAAGGGGGCTCGGCCCCCGGCGTGACGATGGAGGACCTCCTCCGGCGTGGGAGCGCCGCCGGGGCGGACACGACAGCCGCCGAGTAACGAGCCGGGAGGGGTGGGGCGGCGCGCGGGCCGCCCGCTCGCGGCCCCACCCCTCCCCGCCCTTCCCGCCAACGATGGACCTCGCGCAGCAGCAGAACCCCCTCTCGTCCATGGAGCCGGGCGCCCCGCGCTCGACGCCGCCCGTGGACCTGACGCGGACCGTGTTCCGCAGCCCGAAGGAGCGCGCCATTGAGTACGCGCTCGGGCTGTGCGCCCTCGTCAGCGTAGCGACCACGCTCGGGATCGCGGGCGTGCTGCTCTACGAGTCGGCCGGCTTCTTCGCCGAGGTCTCGCCGGTGCGGTTCCTCACCGAGAGCCGGTGGACGCCGCAGTTCGTGGAGCAGTACTTCGGGATCTGGCCGCTCCTGGCCGGGACGCTGATGGTGACGGTGATCGCGGCCCTCCTGGCCATCCCGGTGGGGCTCGCGAGCGCGGTCTACATCGCGGAGTACGCGCCGGCCCGGGTGCGGCAGGTGCTGAAGCCGGGGCTGGAGCTGCTCGCGGGCGTGCCCACCGTCGTCTACGGCTACTTCGCGCTGACGTTCGTGACGCCGCTGCTGCAGTCGCTCCTCCCCGGCCTCGGCGTCTACAACGCGCTCTCGGCCGGCCTCGTCGTCGGCATCATGATCATCCCGATGGTGGCGTCGCTGAGCGAGGACGCGCTCCGGGCGGTGCCGCGGGGCCTCGCCGAGGGGGCCTACGCCCTCGGCGCCACCAAGATCGAGGTGGTGCTCCGCGTGCTCGTGCCGGGCGCACTCTCGGGCATTATCGCCTCGTTCATCCTCGCGCTCTCCCGGGCCATCGGCGAGACGATGATCGTCACGCTCGCGGCCGGCGCGACCCCCAACCTCACCCTCGACCCGACCGAGTCCATCCAGACGATGACTGCGTTCATCGTGCAGGTGAGCCTCGGCGATACCGCCCAGGGCTCCATCGTCTACCGCGCCATCTTCGCCGTCGGCCTCGTCCTCTTCCTCATCACGCTCGGGATGAACCTCCTCGCCAACGCCATCATCCGGCGGTACCAGGAGCGCTACTGATGGCTGGCTCGCCCTCCGTTTCCGCCTTCGACGCGCCCGACTTCGACGAGCGCGTCTCGGCGCGCCGCCGGAAGGGGCTCGTCTTCGCCACGATGCTCTTCATCGCGACGGTCTTCGGCCTCGTCGTGCTCGTCGTCCTCCTCGTGGACGTGGTGCTGAAGGGGATGACCTACCTCGACGCCGACTTCCTGACGAGCTATCCGTCCCGGTTCACCGAGCGGGCCGGGATCAAGTCGGCCCTCGTGGGCTCGCTGTGGATGATGGGATTGACGGCGCTCTTCGCGGTCCCCATCGGCGTGGCGAGCGCGGTGTATCTGGAGGAGTACGCCTCGCGCGGGTGGTTCTTCCGCCTCATCCAGGTCAACATCGCCAACCTCGCAGGCGTCCCGAGTGTGCTCTACGGCATCCTCGGGCTGGCCCTCTTCGTCCGCTACTTCGCGCTGGGGCGGAGCCTGCTGGCCGGCTCGTTCACGATGGCGCTCCTCATCCTCCCCGTCATCATCATCGCCACGCAGGAGGCGCTGCGGGCGGTGCCCCAGGGGTTGCGCGAGAGCGCTTACGGCGTGGGCGCCACGCGGTGGCAGGTGGTGTGGAGCCACCTCCTCCCGGTGGCGGCCCCGGGCATCCTCACCGGCGTGATCCTCTCGCTCAGCCGCGCCATCGGCGAGACCGCCCCGCTCATCATGATCGGCGCCCTCTCGTTCGTGGCGTTCCTGCCCGAGTCGGTCATGGACTCGTTCACGGTCCTCCCCATCCAGATCTTCAACTGGACGGCCCGGCCGCAGGCCGAATTCCGCGAGCTCGCCGCCGCCGGCATCATCGTGCTGATGGTGCTGCTGTTCGCCCTCAACCTCAGCGCCATCCTGCTCCGGAACCACTTCGAGAAGCGCCGCGCCGGCTAGCGACCGTCGCGCGGGCGGGGCCGAGCGAACGCATCGGCCCGTGACCCGTTCGACGCCCGAACCCCTGCCCCCGACCATGCCTGACTCCGTCAACACCGCCGAGACCCTCCGGGAGGAGGCCGAGGCCCAGGCCCACGCCGCGCCCGACGGCCTCCCGCCCGAGCGGCGCCCGGCGCCCGAGGACCCCGCCGACAAGACGCCCACGCCCCGGCCCAAGATCGAGATCGAGGACGTCTCCTTCTGGTACGGCGACAACAAGGTGCTCAAGGGGATCTCGATGGACGTGGCGCCCCACCAGGTCACGGCCTTCATCGGGCCGTCGGGCTGCGGCAAGAGCACGCTGCTCCGGTGCATCAACCGGATGAACGAGCTCATCCCCGGGACCCGCCTCGAAGGCCGCATCCTCATCGACGGCCAGGACATCTACGGCGACGCCGACCCCGTGATGGTGCGCCGCCGCATCGGGATGGTGTTCCAGAAGCCCAACCCGTTCCCCAAGACCATCTACAAGAACGTGGCCTGGGGCGCCAAGATCAACGGCTACAAGGGCGACCTCGACGAGCTCGTCGAGCGGTGCCTCCGGCAGGCGGCGCTGTGGGACGAGGTGAAGGACCGCCTGAACGACCACGCCTACGGCCTCTCCGGCGGCCAGCAGCAGCGCCTCTGCATCGCGCGGACGCTCGCCGTCAAGCCCGACGTCGTGCTCATGGACGAGCCGGCCTCGGCGCTCGACCCCATCGCCACGGCCAAGCTGGAGGAGACCATCCTCGAGCTCAAGAAGCACTACACCATCATCATCGTCACCCACAACATGCAGCAGGCCTCGCGCATCAGCGACGAGACCGCGTTCTTCTACCTCGGCGAGCTCATCGAGCTCAACAAGACCGACGTCCTGTTCACGCGCCCGAGCAACCCCCAGACCGAGGACTACATCACCGGCCGCTTCGGCTGACCCCGTGTCCGACCCGCCCCGCGACCTCTCCTCTCGGCGGCACACCCTGCGCCGCCTGCTCGGCCTGGTCCCCGAGGACTCGCTCCCAGAGGCCGACGAGGCGTTCCGCGAGGGGCCCCTGCCGCCCGAACCTCCCACCGCCTCCATGCCCGTCCACCGCCCCCTCGACGAGGAGGTCGAGATCCTCTGGGACCTCCTCGTCCAGATGCACCTCCTCGTCGACGAGCAGCTCGCCGACGCCATCGACGCCGTCGGCCGCTGCGACGAGGCCAAGGCCGCCCGCGTCCGCGAGCGCGACGACGAGGTCGACCAGCTCGAGCTCGCCATCGACCACCAGTGCGAGCGGATCCTCGCCCTCCACACCCCCGTCGCCGTCGACCTCCGCCTCATCGTGACGGCCGTGAAGGTGAACACGGACCTGGAGCGGATCGGCGACCACGCGAAGAACCTCGCCAAGCACACCCCCCACCTCGTCGGCTGCTCCGAGCTCCTGGGGGACACGCGGATCACGCAGATGGCCGACGTGGCCCGGGCCATCCTCCGCGAGGCGCAGGACGCCTTCCTCAAGCGCGACCGCGTCCTCGCCCGCCGCGTCGTCCATCTCGTGCGGATCTGGGACATGCAGACCGCCCGCGAACTCCAGCGGTTTCCCGGGCATGCCATGCCGGCCC
>JAWWCA010000153.1:0-8809 GCA_033720695.1 Rubricoccaceae bacterium | reverse complement strand
TGTTCAACGCCTCCGACCTCGCCGCGGGGACGTACGTGTACCGCCTCCAGGTCGGCAGCGACGTCCGGACGGGCCGGATGACGCTGGCGCACTGAGCGCGCTGAGCCGCTGAGGTGCCGCTCCGGCTGCACCGCAGCGAGAGTGCTCGCCGCCCCCGGGGCCTCGGCTCCGGGGGCGGCGTGCGTTCAGGCGAGGAGCAGGAGCGCGGCGTAGGCCGTGGCGCCCAGCGCGAAGGCCCAGAACCGGCTCTCCCGCTCGGCGGGCAGCTCCTCCTTGAGCACGTTCAGCACCACGGCCCCACCGAGAAACGCGACGAGCATGGCGAGGGCCGGCTCGCCCACCCTCGTCACCGTGCCCAATAGGCACCCGCCGATCACGGCCGCACCCAGCACCCAGCGCCCGATGCGGTCGTAGAGCGCGCGGTGGTGCTCGCGGAGGCCGTAGTCGTTGACGAGAAAGTGGAGCGCCATTGCGCTCGCGTAGACGAGCAGCGCACCCACACCGGGGTCCTCGCGGTGCAGCAGGAGGTAGCCGATGATGGCGTTGTACACGGCGAAGAAGCCCATGTGCAACCAGAACACGCCGGGCTCGGTCTGGTCGCGGCCCGTCTCGGACACCTCCTCGGCGCGGGAGCGGACCGCCGCGCGCTCCAGCCCGTAGAACACGGCGAGGCCGAGGAGCGCGAGCAGCCACGCATGGGCTTCGAGCCCCTCCAGCGCTGCCCCCGCGGACGCGGCCAGGGTCTCCTGGCTGGCGGCGAGCTCGGGCAGGAGATGGACGAAGACGTAGGCCACGCTCGCGCCGCCCGCGCCGGAGAGCCACGCCGAGCGCGGCACCCGGTCCAGCACGCGGAGCCGCCCAGCCAACACGTGGACGGCCGCGAGCGCTACGGCGAGTGCGAGACCGAGCACTACGCCCCCTCCCCCGTGGGGGGATCGGAGGTCACGCCCGCCGCCGCGTCCCCGTCGAAGGAGGGGTCCTCGGCGTCGCGCGGCGCGGTCGTCTGCCCGGACAGCGGGACGGAGAGGGGCGCGGGCGTCATGGGGGACGTGCAGGTAGCGAAGGAAAGGTACGGGCGGCCCGCATTCGGGCTCCGGGCTCGAGCGCGAAGCGAGGCGGGCCGCGGCGCCATGCGAGGGAAGAGACGCTTAGTCCATCGGAATCTGTACCTTAGACGGTCCACTCAGCTCAGTCTGGCTCGGTCTTCATTTCGACAGGTGACAACAGAGGTCTCCATGCGTTGCTTCATCGTGCTCCTCCTCATCGCAGCCCCGATCACATCCGACGCCGTCACGCGGTACGTGGCCCCCGGCGGCACCGACGCCGGCGACTGCACGGACAGCGCCGACCCCTGCGCCACCCTCGCCTACGCCGTCGCCCAATCCCTCGACGGCGACGTGATCTCAGTGTCGGCGGGGACGTACGCGGCCGGGGTCGTGCTCGACCGCGACGTAGCGGTCGAGGGCGCGGGGCAGGCCTCGACGACGGTGACGGGGCAGGTCGCGATCGATCCCGAGGTCACGGCCGCCTTCCGCGACATCAGCGTCTCGGGCGCGCGCGTGACGAATCGGGGCGACGTGGTTCTTGAGCGGGTGACGGTGGCCGGCAACACGGGGACGGGCGTGGACAACCGGGGGACGATGGCCGTCACGTCCGCTACCATCCGGAACAACATCAACACCAGCAGCTTCTCGACCCTTCCCATCGGGGGCGGCATCTACAACGAGGGCACGCTCACGGTCACGGAAACCCTCATCGAAGGCAACAGGGCGACCAACCCCGACGACTACGGCTCCGGTGGCGGGATCTTCAACATGGGGACCGTCACCGTCCTCCGCAGCACCCTCCGCGACAACACCGCCGATGCAGGCGGCGGTATTTACAACGGCAGTCCCCTCGTCGGCGCGGTACGCAGTCGCATGCCCGAGGCCACGGTCATCGCGACCACGCTCTCCGGCAACCAAGGCAACTTCGCCTGCGGGGCCATCGACAACGCGGAGGGTGCGGTGACTCTTTTCAACAGCACCGTCAGTGGCAACGGCGGCGGGCTGTGCAACGGTTTCGGGAACGCGATGCTCATCGAGAACACGACGATCACTGGCAACGCGACCGTCGGCCAGCTCGGCAACGGGGCCCTCACGAACCAGGGAACGATCCGCCTCCGGAACACCGTCGTCTATGGCAACCAGGACGACTGCACGCGGGCCGACTTCGGCGACCAGCCGCTGACGTCGTTTGACTACAACCTCGTCGGCGATCTCGGGCGCTGCCGGGTCGTGGGGGAGACGGAGCACAGCCTTCTCGGTGTGGATCCGCTGCTGGGCCCGCTCATCGACAACGGTGGACCGACGCAGACGCATGACCTCCTCCCGGGCAGCCCCGCCGTCGACGCCGGCGCCTGCACCGACCTCGACGGCGTCCCCGTGACGGAGGACCAGCGCGGGGAGCCGCGGCCCCGCGGCGTCGCCTGCGACATCGGCAGTGTCGAGCGCGGCGGCGTGCTCCTTTCCGTCGTCCTGGACGGTACCCCCGTCGTGCTCCCGCCCGAGGGAGGGTCCCTCGCCTTCGACGCGACGCTGACGAATGCGACGGACACGCCGCAGACGGTCGAGGTGTGGGCGGTGCTGGCGAACGCGTCGGCCGGCTTCGAGCGGGAGCGGCCACCTCTGACGCTGACGCTGGCGCCGGGCGAGGTGCGCACGCGGACATTCTCGGTGGCGATCCCGGGGCGGGCACCGGGCGGGGCCTACACCCTCACCGCCGCCGTGGGCGGCTACCCCGACCTCGTCCTGAGCTTCGACGCATTCTCGTTTGAGAAGCAGGCGTCCGCGTTCGCCGTGACGGCCACACTCCTGAGCCCGCCCGACGGGATGCTCCCCTCCAGCGGCGGCCTAGTCGACTACGAGGTCGAGGTCGCCAACGTCACCGAGGAGGTGCGGAGCGGGGAGTTGTGGGGCGTCCTCAACCGCCCCAACGGCGTCGTCGTAAGCCCCTACGCCGGGCCGGAGGCGTTCACGCTCGCGCCGGGCGAGGTCTTCCGCTACGCCGCAATGGATTCGCTGGAGGCGGAGGACCCCGCGGGCCCGTACACCTTCGCCTTCTTCGCCGGGTCCTACCCCGACGCCGGAGCCGCCGCCGACTCCTTCTCCGTGACCAAGGCAGGCGTGCGCTACGTTGCGCCCGGAGGCACCGACGCCGGAAACACGTGCACGGACGCCGCGGACCCGTGCGGCACGATCCGCTTTGTCCTCAGCCTCTCCAGCGACGGCGACGTCGTTGATCTGGCGGCCGGCACGTACACGGAGGGCGACCTGAGGATCGACAGCGATGTGCTGATCCGGGGCGCTGGGGCCGACGCGTCGGTCGTGCAGGCCGCCGTCACCCAGGGGGCCGCGACGGACCGCGTCTTCTGGGTCCGCAGCAGCGCCACGGCTGCGTTCGAGGACCTGACCATCCGGCACGGCAACCCCGATGACTCCGGCGGCGGTATCCTCAACGATGGCGAGGTCACCGTCACGCGCTGCGTCATCACCGGCAACGCCGCCACAACTGGAGGCGGGCTCGAAAACGAAGGGCACGCCACCCTCATCGAGACCACCGTCAGCGGCAATGCGGCGGAGTGGGGAGCGGGCATCGACACCAGCGAGCGGCTCGTCCTCCTGGCGAGCACAGTCTCCGGGAACGAGGCCGCCAACGACGCCGGGGGCATCCGCAACACGGCCGAGGTCGAGATCACGAACAGCACCCTCAGCGGGAACACGGCCGGCAGTGAGGGCGGCGGCCTCTACCACTGGAACCTCTTGAGCTCCCCCATCGCCCGCATCAGCCACAGCACCATCACCGGCAACGCCGCCGGCGAGGGGGGCGGGATCTACATCGATGCGGGGTTTCTGAACGACCTCGTCGTGATGCGGGGGTCCATCCTCGCCGGCAACACGGCCTCCGTCGGGCCCGACTGCTATACCATACCGTTCGCGGAGCTCACGTCGAGCGGCTACAACATCGTCGAACGCACGGACGCCTGCACCATCGTCGGCAGCACGACCCAGGTGGACCCGCTGCTCGGGCCGCTCGCCGACAACGGCGGGCCGACGCGCACGCACGCCCCCCTCGCGGGCAGCCCCACGATCAACGCCGGCACCTGCACCGACCTCGATGGCGCCCCCGTGACGGAGGACCAGCGCGGGGAGCCGCGGCCCCGCGGCGCCGCCTGCGACATCGGCAGCGTCGAGTCCGGGGCTGTTTCCCTGGCAAGCGAGATGGGGGTCCCGACGACCTACACGCTCCTCCCGGCGCGCCCCAACCCGCTCCAAAGGCAGAGCAGTCTCCGGTACGGGCTGCCCGAACCGGCACGCGTCCGCCTCACCGTCTACGACGTGCTCGGCCGGCAGGTGGCCATCCTCGTAGACGGGGCGCGTGAGGCCGGCTGGCACACTGTTTCCCTCGACGCCTCCGGGCTCGCGGCGGGGACCTATCTCTACCGGCTCACAGCCAGCGACTTTCAGGCGACGCGGCGTGTGACGGTGGTGCGGTAGCGGCGAACCTACCCAGTTCCCCGAGCGGCGGCGCGGGCACCACCGGTCCGCGCCGCCGCGTTGTGCGAACTTCCGCTGTCTCCCCGAAGCCCGCCCGTGCCCGTGCGCCTCGCCCTCAGCCTCCTCCTCGTCCTTCCCGCCCTCGGCACTGGGTGCGGACCCAGCGAGGCCGCCCCCGCTGAGCCGCCGCCCGCCGCCACGTCCATGCCGGAGCCGCCCGCCCAGCTCGTCCATGCCGACACGCTCCCGGACGGCTTCGTCTACCTCCGCGACGTGGCTCCGTCCATCGTCCAGGAGATTCGCTACACGACGGCCTTCAACTTCGTCGGCGAGCCCATCGACGGGTACGAGGCGGCCGAGTGCATCCTGACCGCCCGCGCCGCCCGCGCCCTCGCCGCGGCCCAGGCCGACCTGGAGCCACAAGGCCTGGGCCTCAAGGTGTACGACTGTTACCGCCCGCAGGCGGCCGTCAACCACTTCGCTCGCTGGGCCCGCGCCGGCGACGAGACGATGAAGCGGGCGTTCTACCCGGAGGAGCCCAAGGGCCGCCTCTTCGCACGAGGCTACATCGCCTCGCGCAGCGGCCACAGCCGGGGCTCGACCGTCGACCTCACGCTCGTCCGCCTCCCCTACACCCCGCCCGGCCCCTACCCCGACCCTGCCGACGGCCCGCTCCCCCGCTGTGACCGCCCGCTCGTCGGCCCCACCGGTCCCGACCTCCAGGGCGGCGGGCGCTACCCCGAGGGCGACCTCGACATGGGCACGGCCTACGACTGCCTCTCGCCGCTCTCCGCCACCGAGAGCGGTGGGGTGAGCCCCGACGCCCGGCGCAACCGCCTCCGCCTCCGCGAGGTGATGAGCCGCCACGGCTTCCGAAACTACAGCAAGGAGTGGTGGCACTTCACCCTCCGCGACGAGCCCTTCCGCAGCACCTACTTCGACTTCCCCGTGCAGTAGTGCAGGGCGCTCGGTGGTGAGAGGGCCTTCGCCGAGCGTCCCCGGGCCCCGCCCCACGTGGCGGCCCCTCCGCCGAGCCGACGCCCACCGACGGCCCGCTCTCTCTTGACGCAGCGCACGACTCTCCACTCCTCTCACGCGAGGGCGCTACGAGCAGCGCTGCTGCTCGTCTACGGTCCGTCCGTGCTGCTCCTCGCGCTGACCGTGTGGTTCGCGGCGTGGCAGGGCGTTCCCCTGGCCGAGCTCACACGCGACGGCTCGGCCGTCGCCGGAGCGGCCTTCTGGACCGGGGCCCTGTCCAACATCGGCATCCTCCTGTGGTGCGCGACGGCGTCGGCGTGCCTGTTGACGGCGGGCGTGTTGCGGGCGACGTCCGAGAAGGCCGCCACCCGCCGCTTCGTCTTCTTCGCGGGCCTGTTCACCACGGTGCTGATGCTGGACGACCTCTTCCTCTTTCACGAGACGATTGCGCCTCGGCACCTCGGTCTACCGGAGAACATCGTCCTCCTCGCGTACGGGCTGCTTGCCGTAGCCCTGCTCGCGTTTCATCGCCGCCTCATCGCCCGCAGCGCGTACGGCATCCTCGGGATCGGGCTCGCCTGCTTCGCGGGCTCGATCCTGATCGACAGGCTACACCGTGTCGGTCTTGTGCCGCGGATGGGGTTCGTCAGCCCTCAGGATCTGAGCTTCCTGCTGGAGGACGGGTTCAAGCTGCTCGGCATCGCGGGGTGGTTCGGCTACTACGGGTGGGTGTGCTACACGAGCCTCACGGCGTCGCGGCGGGCCGCCCCCGAGGGGAGCCCGCCCGCCCGTCGTTGACCTGCGCGACGCCAGGGGCACCCTCCGGGGTCACCCCTCGGAGTGCGCGGCCACCGGCTTCCGCGCCACCATGAGATGGCCGGTCCCGGCGCGGTTGCGGCGGCGGAGGTCGGCGGCGTTGAGGCCGAGGCCGAGGGGGAGGGCGGGCACGTAGTAGAGCGCCACGAGCGGCGCGAGCGCCCAGCTCCGGTTGAGGAGGGTGAGGGGCCACTTCACGAGGAGCCGCCACGCCGCGCTCCCGGCCGGCCCGTACGTGTACTCGTGCCCGACGACGCGCAGCCCGGCCGTCTCCAGCTTCTCGCGGAGGTCGCCGTAGGCGTACCCGTTGCGGACGTGCTCGCCGATGAACGACGCCTCGGTCGCATCGGTCACGCCCGAGCCGCCGAGGTCGGACGGTGTGTTGACGACGACGTAGCCGCCGGGCCGGAGCACCTCGTGGAAGCCCCGGAAGACGGCGCGGTCATCCTCGATGTGCTCCATCACGTCCACGCTAAGCACGAGGTCGTAGCGCCCGGTCTCGTCCTCGGGCGGCGTCGCCGTGAGGTCGCGCTGCTGGAACCGGACGCGTCCGCCATGCGGCGTCCGGTCGAAGAACGCGCGGGCGCGGCGGAGGTAGTCCTCCTTCACGTCGACCGCCGTCACCTCGACGTTCGGGAACTCGGAGACAAGGAAGTAGGCGTACTGCCCGAAGCCGGTGCCGGCGTCGAGGACGCGGACCGGCCGGTCCGCGAGGGGGCCGAGCAGGCGGCGGAGGCGGCGGCGCACGTACCACGCACGGAGGAAGACGAGGTCGAGCAGGCGGTAGAACGCCTTCGTCCGAGCGGGCGAGCGCCAGGCGACGGCGCCGAGGCGGTCCTTGACGGGGTCGTAGTCCACGGGAGCGGCGGGGGGAGCACAGCAAGCTACCGACGGGGCCGAGGGCATCCGGTGAAGGGCGGCCTAAGCCACCTCCGCGCGCTCGGCCGCCGCGTCGAGCGCGTCGGCGTCGATGCCGGCCGCGTCGAGCTCGGGGGCGTCCTCGTCGGGCGGGACGTCCTCGGGCCCGAGCAGGATGGCGAGCCACCGGGTTTCGGGGAAGCTCTCGGCGGCGATCTTGACCGTCATCGTGAGGGGGACCGAGAGGAGGAACCCCACCGGCCCCAGCACCCACCCCCATGCGATGAGGGAGAAGAACACGACGAGCGGTGAGATCCCGACGCCGTGGCCCATCCACCGCGGCTCGAGGAAGTTCCCCATCACCATGTTGGTGGCGAGGTAGCCGATCCCGACGAGGAGGGCCGGCCCGAGGCCGAGCTGGACGAGCGCCAGGAGCACGGCCGGGATGGCCGCGATGATGGAGCCGATGTTGGGCACGTAGTTGAGGAGGAAGGCGATGAGCCCCCAGAGGAGCGGGAAGTCCACGCCTAAGACCGCCAGCCACACCGCCACGATGATGCCCGTGAGCAGGCTCACCTCCGTCTTAATGAGGAAGTACCGCTTCATCCCGTCCATGAAGGCCGCGACCGCCGGGAACGTCGCCTTCGGCGAGCCGACGGCACGGCGGAGCTTGTACCGGAACGAGCCGACCTCGAGCAGCACGAAGACGACGGTGAGCAGGATGAGCACGCCGTTCGTGAGGAGGGCGCCGACCTCGTTGAGGAGGATCGCCGCGAAGCCGAGCGCGGCGCCGGGGTCGACGGCGTCGAGGAGGCCTTCGCGGTTGGGCACGTCCACGCCATGGCGCTGGAGCCAATCGAGCACCCCCTCGGTCCGCGCGATCAGTCCGGCCTCGTACCCCGGGAGCGCCTGCACGAACGCCGTCAGCGACGACCCGACGATGACCCCGATCGCGCTGACGATCCCCGCCATCCCCAGCACCACGACCGTCACAGCGAGGCCGTTGGGGACGCGGCGCCGGCGGAGCGCGTTGACGAAGGGCACACACACCAGCGAAACGAAGGCGGCCACGAGCAGCGGCACCAGCACGGGCCGCGCCGCCCGCATCCCGGCCACGACGACGACCACGGCCGCGGCGCCCAGCAGCCCGCGCAAGACGTGGTTTCGCCCTCTTCGTTCGATGAGCATCGCTCCGGTCCTCAATGAGGTCTGACCGCCATATCGGCCATTCTCAAGGGAAGTTACAGCCCGCGCAGGCGCCACCGCTCCGCTATCGCGCGCCGTCCGCTGACCACAGGCTCTCCAGCGCTTCGAAGAGCCGGTCCCAGGTGTGGTTCTCCCGCTCGTGTCGCACCCCCGCCTCCAGCCGGGACGCCATCGCCTCCTCGAAGAACCGCACGACCGCGTCGGCGAGGGCCTCGGGGGTCTCGGGCGGCACCACCAGCCCGGCCTCCTCGTGCGGCACGACCTCGGCCAGGCCGCCCACGTCCGTCGTGATGACGGGGCGGCCGAAGTAGAAGGCGATCTGGGCGACGCCGCTCTGCGTCGCCGAGACGTAGGGCTGTACGACGACGTCGGCCGCGCCGAAGTAGGGGGCCACGGCGGTGTCCGGGATGTAGTCG
>JAWWCA010000152.1:0-8831 GCA_033720695.1 Rubricoccaceae bacterium | reverse complement strand
GAGTACAACGTCGAGGACGCCATCTACTTCACGGGCGAGGAGACCAAGAACGGGCAACTCACGGCGCTCGACGGTCGCCGTGGCACGCTTCACGTCGTCCCGATGGTGGGACGCGCCGCCTTCGAGAGCATCACCGGCCTCGACACGGGCGATCCCGACCTCGTCGCGTTCCTCATCGGCGACGACCGGGGCGGGGCTCCACTCCTCCTCTACGTCGGCCAGAAAGGCGCCCTCGGCGACGGCTCCTTCCTCGACCGCAACGGCCTCGCCGTGGGCAACCTCTTCGCCTGGGTGTCCGACACCGGCGACCTCTCTCCGGAAGACTGGAACGGGACCGGCACGTCGCGCTCGGGCGCGTTCGTCCAGGTCATGCAATTCGACGCCTCAATGGCTGGGCAGTCCGGGTACGACGCCGCCGGCTACGCCGACATGGACACCCTCGACGACCTGTACAACGACATCGGGGCCTTCGCCTTCTCTCGCCCCGAAGACCTCGCCACGAATCCCACCGACGGGACCCAGGTCGTTTTCGCCTCGACCGGCCGCGACTCGCTGTACCCCTCCGACACGTGGGGCACGACCTACCTCATCGACGTCGACTTCAGCGGCATGGACGAGGGAGGGGCAGGCGTCCGGGCCGACCTCACCGTGCTCTACGACGGCGACGACGCCGGAGGCGGCCAGTTTCCCGGCCCGGACTACGGCCTCCGCAACCCCGACAACCTCGACTGGGCCGACGACGGGTACGTGTACGTCCAGGAGGACCGCACGACGAGCCTGTTCGGCCAGACCAGTGGGCACGAGGCGCGCATCTGGCAACTCGACCCCGTGACGGGTGACCTCGAAGACATCGCCGTCGTCGAGCGGGGCGACGAGAACCTGCCCGAGGACCAGTCCGACGGCAACCCCGCTTCCCTCGGCGCCTGGGAGACCTCCGGGATCCTCGACGTGACGGAGTTCTTCCGCGCGCCCAAGGGGGCGACCGTGCTCGTCCTCAGCGTGCAGGCCCACACGGTCCGGGACGGTCGGATCGCAGAGTTCGACCTCGTCCAAGGGGGCCAACTCGTATACCTCCTCGGTGTCCCTGCGGGCACGCCGCTCGCGGACATCCCCCTCGACGGCCTCTCCTTCTTCGAGGCCATGGACCGGATCAAGGCCACGGCCCCGCCGGAGGCGCCCGAGCGCCTCGGACTCACCGCCAGCCCGAACCCGTTCAACTGGTCGGCCACGATCACGTACAGCGTACCCTCCTCTGCGAGGGTACGGATCGTCGTTCACGACATGCTCGGGCGAGAGATCGCCACGCTCGCGGACGCCCACGTCGAGGCGGGCGAGCACATCGCCGTGTTCGACGGGACCGACCTCCCGAGCGGGGCCTACCTCGTCCGGATGACGACCCCGGGGGGAGAGCAGACGCAGCGCATCACGCTCACCAAGTAGCGCTCGCCTCGCGCCACCGCACAACCTGAGGGGCCCATAGAGCGGGGCCTCCTCGCGGGAGCGGGTTAATCCTGCGTGAACGCTACACCCTCTGTTGCCGGGCCCCTTGTCGAGGGCGTGGGAGTCCGCATAGTTTAGACTCGATCCAAACTGAACGGCACCGCTCCCCATGCGCTCCCTCGGTCCTCTCCTCGTCGTCCTCTTGCTGTCGGCCACGGCCGCTTCGGCCCAGACCCTGACCGGTACGGTCACCGACGCAGATCGCCGGGCGCTCCCCGGGGTCCACGTCGTTCTCGAAGGAACCGCACGGGGCGCGGCGACGGACCTCGACGGGGTGTTCACGATGGCCTCGGTCGAGCCGGGGGCCTACACCCTCGTCGCGACCGCCGTAGGGTACGAGACCGCCCGTGAGGCCGTCGTGGTTCGGGACGGAGCGCCGACGCGGGTGGCGATCGTCCTCATCCAGGAGGCCCTCGACGTCGGGGAAGTGGTGGTCACGGCACGCGAGACCCTCACCGGGCTGGGCGTGCTGGACCTCCCCGGCTCGGCGCACTACATCGGCCCCGAGGTCCTCGATCGGTTCGCACACTCCGACGTCAGCCGGGTGCTCCGAGAAGTCCCGGGTGTGCAGGTGCAAGAAGAGGACGGGTATGGGCTCCGCCCCAACGTCGGGCTCCGGGGCACAGGCACGGAGCGGTCGAGCAAGATCACGCTCATGGAGGACGGCGTGCTGATGGCGCCGGCCCCGTACGCCGCGCCCGCCGCCTACTACTTCCCGACGATCGGCCGGATGGACGGGGTCGAGGTCCGGACCGGGGCGAGCCAGATCAAGTACGGTCCGTACACGACGGGCGGGGCGCTCAACCTCGTGGCGGCGGGGATCCCGGCGGCGTTCTCCGCACGTGGCGAAGCCCTCGTGGGGCCCGGCGGGCAGCGCCTGCTCCACGCGAGGGTCGGGGACCACCGCGCCAGCGTCCCGGCGCTGGGAGGCCTCGGCGTCGGGTTCGTCGTGGAGGGGTACCTCGACAACGTCGACGGGTTCAAGCGGCTCCAGGGGCCGGGGGGCGAGACCGTCGAGGACTACAACACGGGGTTCGACAAGGGCGACCTCTTCGCGCGCCTCCGGCTGAGCACCTCGCCAGGCGCGGCCGTCTACCAAAGCGTTACGGTGTCGGCGGGCTACACCGACGAAGTCTCGAACGAGACCTACCTCGGCCTCACGAGCGCCGACTTCGCCGCCTCCCCCTACCTCCGGTACGCCGGGTCGCAGGTGGACCAGATGGACGCCGAGCACCTCGCGCTCCGTGCGCGCCACGTCGCCGTGTTCTCCGGCCGCCTCGACCTCACGACGACCGTCTACCGGAATACGTTCAGCCGCAACTGGTACAAGCTGGACAAGGTCCGGGACGGCGAGGCAGACGAGACCACCGAGGGTGCCCCGGCCGACCTCGCCTTCGGCATCGCATCGATCCTCGATGACCCGGAGCGGTTCGGCGATGAGCTGGCGCTCATCCGGGGGGTGGGGCTGCCCGGCGGGCGCCTCTACGTGAAAGCGAACAACCGCGACTACTACAGCGAGGGCATTCAGAGCGTGGCTGGTTTCCGGATCGGCGGGGAGGGGCCCACGGCCCTCCTCGAGGTCGGAGCGCGCCTCCACGCCGACGGCATGGACCGCTTCCAGTGGGTCGACGCCTACGCCATGGAGGAGGGGGAGATGACGCTTGCTGAGGCGGGCACGCCGGGAACCGACAGCAACCGGCTGGAAACGGCTCGAGCGGTCGCCTCGTTCGCACAGGCCGAGGTGACGTGGGGGCGGGTGACCCTCACCCCCGGGCTCCGCTTCGAGCACGTCGCCCTCCGCCGAGAGGACTTCGGGAAGGACGATCCGGAGCGCACGGGCACGGACCTGACCGAGCGTGAGAACACGGTCAGCGCCTGGATCCCCGGCGTGGGCGCCCTCTACCGGGTCACCGATGCCCTGTCGCTGTTCGCGGGGGTGCACCGCGGGTTCGCCCCGCCGGACTCCCGCCCGGAGACCCGGCCCGAGGAGAGCGTCAACGTTGAGGTGGGCACCCGCTACGGGACCGACGCCCTCGCTATCCAGGCCGTCGGCTACTTCAACGACTACGCCAACCTCTTGGGCTCCGACCTCGCCGCCGGGGGGGGCACCGGTTCAACCGACCAGTTCAACGGGGGGACCGTGGACGTTAAGGGGGCCGAGGTCTCTGTGACGGCGGACCTCGCGGCGCTCTTCCGACTCGCGGCGTGGGGGCTCCCCCTCCGGTTCGCCTACACCTACACCGACGCGCGCTTCCAGTCCTCGTTCGAGAGCGAGTTCGAGGGCTGGGGGACGGTCGCCGACGGCGATGAGCTGCCGTACCTCCCGAGACACCAGGTCGGAGGCAGTCTGGGCGTGGAGCGGGGGCCTGTGGCCCTCACGCTCGGCGGCGCCTACGTCACGGCCATGCGGGCGGATGCCGGCCAGGGGCCGATCCCGGAGGACGCACGGATCGACGCCCACCTCATGCTCGATGCGTCGGGGGAGTGGGCCGTGCGGCCGGAGGTGGTCCTGTTCGGCCGGGTCAACAACCTTCTCGACGAGACCTACCTCGTCGCCCGTCGGCCGGCCGGGCTGCGGCCGGGCCTCCCGCGCACCGTCGCCTTCGGGGTCCGCGCGCGGCTCTGACGGACGGCCTCACGCTGCGCGTGTGTGAAAGAGCCAACGATCCGCGCGAACGGTGGAACGGCGGGCCCGAGGGCCGGTAGTGGGGAGCCGAACGCGCTGGCGACGCGCCGGCGCTCCCTCCTCCCTTCTCCCGTACCTACGATGCGTATTCACCCGCGCTCCCGCCCCGTCCTCTACGCCTTCGCTGCCGTCCTCCTGATTGGTCTCGCCGCCTGCGCGGAGGAGACCGAGGTCGAGCCCGTCGCCGAGCCCGTCCCCATGGAGGAGCCGGCGCCGATGCCTGAGCCTGCCGCGCCTGCACCGGGCACGGTCGACGTCGCGGGCACCATCAGCGCCCTCCAGGGCGGCATCACGGCCCTCCCGATGAACGCCGCCATCGACAACATCAACGGCTGGATCGCCCAGCTCGAAGGCGCCGATTTCGACGGCTCCGACGAGATGGTCGAGGAGCTCACCGAGCTCCGCGATGAGCTCCAGGCGTCGCCGATCGACGGCGCGGAGGTCGCTGAGTCCCTCACCGAGCTCGGTCGGATGACCAGCGAGGTCGGTGCCGATGTCGGCAACGCCGACCTGGAGCAGCTCGGCAACCTGCTCTCGACCGCCGGCAACCAGCTCTCCGGCATGTAACCCGAGGCTCTCTTTTGGTCGAGGCGCCCGGCTCCGCGTGAGCCGGGCGCTTCTGTATTCGACCGAGGGTCTATTGGATCACTGAACAGGGGCCGTGCTGAGAACGTCCGTGCTGGCGGGGGCGTCGTCGAGGTCGTTCTCGGACTCGGACGCACCGGTGGCCTCGACGCGCCAGAGGCGCTGCTCAGGGGAATCTCGGAGGAGCCTAGGCCCCATGCGAAAGGGGAGGGGGTCTCCGTTGACCTTCCGGAGTCCCCGGAACGGGCCGAACCTCGGGGCGCTCCCGCGTGTATTGACGACCGCCGGCCCTGCTGCTATTCTAGCGTCCCCCTTAGCCCTCTCCGCGTTCATGCGCACCGTCGCTGCTACCGCCGTTCTCGCCGTCGCGCTCGCCTTCGCGGCGCCCACGCGCGCGCAGATGCGCGCCGACCTCCCCGGCGGCCCCGCCCCCGTCACTGTGTACGAGACGGCCGGTACGCCGACGCTGTCGTCCCTCTTCAACGCGCAGACGCTTCGCCTCAGCCACTCGTACGAGTTCTCGTATTCGTCCTTCGCGGGGGCCGGGCTGGGGCTCGGCGTCTACACCACCAGCCTCGGCTGGCAGCCCACCGACCGCTTGGCGGCGCGCGTCGACGTGGGCGTGGCCCACAGCCCCTTCGGGGACGGGACCCTCCGCAACGCCCTCGGCTTCGATCAGAACACGCCTGCGAGGGTGTTCCTCCGGAATGCGGAGATCGCGTACCGGCCGACCGACAACAGCCTGCTCCGCTTCCAGGTGCAGCAGAGCCCGTACGGCAGCTACGCGGCGCCGTACGGCTACAGCGGGTACGGCGCCGGCCCGTTCGGCGGGGTCGGCCTCCGGGCCGACGTCGGGCAGGGCGACGCGCTGTTCTGGCGGAACGACTGACCCGAAGGCCCCGGCCCCTTGACGATCTCCGCGGCGCGCCGGACCTTTCGGCGTGCTGCGTCCGTCTAGGGGCCGTCTCCGCGCAATGAGCCGCTTCGCCAACGTCCTCCTCAACCTGGCCCTCGTCGGGGCCGGTCTGGCCCTCCTGGTGCTGCTGTACGGCCTCGCCATCCGCACCTTCACGCCTCGCACCGACCCCGTCCGCGACGAGAACCCGGCCGCGTTGGCCGGCGACCGGATCCAGCTCGAGGTGCGCAACGGGGCCGGCGAGCCTGGCCTCGCCGCCGGCATGACCCACTTCCTCCGGCGCCGCGGGTTCGACGTGGTCGAGAGCGGGAACTGGTCCTCCTTCAACCAGCAAGAAACGGTCGTTCTGGACCGAATCGGCAACCCCGACGCCGCCGCGCGCGTCGCAAACGCCCTCGGCCTCCCGCGCGCCCGCGTCCGCGACGAGCGGCGAGACGACCTTCTCCTCGACGTGTCCGTCGTCATCGGCCACGATTTCCGGACGCTCCCACCGTTCCGAGACACAGATCCTTAACGCTCCCCGCCCTTGATGGCTGCTCCTTCCAGCACCCCTTCTGCCACGTCTTCCCGCGACCGTCGTGACGGTCCGGTCCCAGGCCGCGACCTCGCGCGCCTCGCCGTCGACGCCGCTCTCGACAAGAAGGCGCTCGACGTCACCGTCATGGACCTCCGGGGCATCTCCGGCGAAGTGGACTACTTCGTCCTCGCGACCGGGGAGTCCGATCTCCAGATCCGCGCCATCGTCGACGGCATCGTCGGGCGCTTGCGCGAGGAGGCCGGGGAGCGCCCGCTCCACCGGGAGGGCTCGCCGGGGTCCTCCCGGTGGATCGTCCTCGACTACTTCGACCTCGTCGTCCACGTCTTCGACCCGGAGCTCCGGGCGTACTACGCCCTGGAGCGGCTCTGGGGCGACGCGCCGACGGAGCGGGTGAGCGAGGAGGACGAAGAGGTCGCGCTCCTCCGGGACGACGCATGAGCACGCGCCGCCTCCTCCTCGTGCTCCTGACGGCGGGCCTCCTCGCCGGGTGCTCCCGCTCGCGGGAGGCCACCCGAACGGCCGACGAGGAGTACGGCCATCGCTATGAAGGGCTCGCGCCCGACGGGCGTGAGACCGTCCTCCTCGCGCCCACCGACACGACCGAAGCCTTCATCGTCACGCCGGCGGTGCTCGACAGCGTCGCCGTTCGGCCCGCCCGCCGGGAGGCGCTCCCGGGCGAGGCGCTCCCGGTCGAGGTGCTGATCAAGGGGGCGCTCCCGGACGCCTGCTCCGAGCTCGACGAGGCGACCCAGACCCGGGCGGCGCACCTCATCGACGTGACGCTGACGATGCGTCGGCCGCGGGGGGCCGTCTGCGCGCAGGTCGTCCGCCCGTTCCGGTTCTACCTCCCGCTCGATGGCACCTTCCAGTCGGGCTCGTACACGCTGAAGGTGAACGGGGCCGCCTACCCGTTCCGCATCCGCGAGGGGGAGGTCGAGAGCGGGTGAGGGCGGCGGACCGATGGGCCCGGCGGTGGATCGCGCTGGGGGCGGTGAACGGGGCGCTCGCCGTGGCGGCCGGGGCGTTCGGGGCCCACGCGCTCGAGGGGGCCGTCCCGGACGAGCGGCTCGCGACGTGGGCGACGGCCGCGCACTACCACGCCGTTCACGCGCTGGCGCTGGTGGCCACGGGCGCGGCCGCGGCGCGACTGGCGGGCTCGTGGATGCGCGCGGCCGGATGGCTGTTCGCCGTCGGCATCGTCCTCTTCGCCGGCAGCCTCTACCTCCTCGTGTGGCTCGACCTCCCCGCGCTGGGCGCCGCCACGCCACTGGGAGGCGTGGCCTTCCTCGCGGGGTGGGGGTGTCTGGGCGCAGGAGCCTGGGCGCGGACGCCCGACCTCGACCCCTGAGCCCTGCGTCGGTCGGGCCCTCAGCCCTCCTCTTCGAAGAGGATCATGAAGCTGGGCGCGAGGTCGTGCTCACGGGCGAGGCCGAGGAGGGCGTCGGCGGCGTCGTCCGGGGTGTCGAAGGTCCCGTGCTCCTTCCCGTCGACGGCACGGGCGTAGTCCACTTCGCCGTCGACGTCGGCGTCGATGTCCTCCCACTCCACGGCCTCCTCGATGAGGTAGGTGTCGCGCTCGGGATCGTAGGACGCGAGGAAGCGCTCCCGCACGCTCTCCTTGTCGACGAGGCTCACGTTGCCTAGGGCGCCGTACTCG
Source organism: Rubricoccaceae bacterium (assembly GCA_033720695.1). Taxonomy (GTDB): domain Bacteria; phylum Bacteroidota; class Rhodothermia; order Rhodothermales; family Rubricoccaceae; genus DATGQT01. Next base: position 949 of record JAWWCA010000152.1, on the reverse strand, counting down.
GAGTCGTAGAAGAGGGCCTCGATGAGGAGCTGGCGGGCGAACTGGTCGCTGTTGAAGGGCATCGGTGTGAGGAAGACGGGTGAGAGGGAGGGGGTGTCGCGATCGCTCCGGGGGCGGAAGCTACGTGTGGATTACCGCGCGGTGGGAGCGGGAGTTTCAGCAGGGGCGCTGGCCGAGGGAGGGGCGAAGGCGTCGAGCCACGCGAGGGCCTCGTCGCCCCGCCGCTCGTCCAGGCCCACGCCGAAGCCGCTGGCGAGGTGGGCGAGGAGGCAGGCCGTGACGGCCTCCGCGTCGACGGGGTGGCCCAACTCACCCTGGAGCGACGTGACCCCCCGGTCCGCGATCCCGCACGGCACCATGCGCTCGAACCACCGGAGGTCGGTGTTGACGTTGAACGCGAGCCCGTGCATCGTGACCCACCGGCTGCATCGGACGCCCATGGCGCACACCTTGCGTTCGTCGCCCGTCGCGTCGGGGCCGATCCAGACGCCCGTGCGGCCCGTGACGCGGCGGGCGACGAGGCCGTAGTCGGCACAGGCCCGGATCACGGCCTCTTCCAGCTCTCGGAGGTACCGGTGGATATCGGTGGCCCGGTCCCCATCGGGGTAGGTGAGGCGGTCGAGGTCGACGATCGGGTAGACGACGAGCTGGCCGGGACCGTGGAAGGTGATGTCCCCGCCGCGGTCGACGGGCACGAAGGTGGCGCCGAGGGCCGCGAGCTCCGCCTCGGAGCAGAGGAGGTGGGCGGGGTCGCCGCTCTTGCCGAGGGTGTAGACCGGCGGGTGCTCCACCACCAGGATCACGTGCGGGACCCCGCCGGCCGCGTCTGCGCGCTTGGCCGCGATGAGTCGCTCCTGGATCCGCTGCTGGAGGGCCCAGGCGGGCTCGTACGCGATCCGCCCGAGGCGGCAGACGACGATGGGGGTGTCTGTGGGCAGGGGTCTGGGGG
>JAWWCA010000151.1:0-8922 GCA_033720695.1 Rubricoccaceae bacterium | reverse complement strand
GACGAGCCCCTGGCGCAGGGCCGTGCCGATCACCGTGAGCGCGACCGCACGGACGTGCTCCGGCGCTTCGGCCCCGCACGCCTGGACAGCCGCAGCCACGTCCTCTGCCGTGATCCAGTCGACGACGGCGCGGTACACCACCTCATCCAGCGCCTTCGCGACCAGGGCATCGGACGCTGCTGCGGCGGCGGCCGCCGCCTGTTTTGCGGGCCGGCGTCGCTCGGACGCCGCGACGTGGCGCGGCGGGCCCTGCGAGGTCCGGCGCCGAGGAGGGGCGGGCCGGGGCGAGGGGCCGGGGCGAGGGTCTGGGGCGGCCGACGGTGCGGCCGGCTCCGGCGCTTCGGGGCGAGTGGGCCCCTCGGCGCGAGCGGGCACGAGCGGCGCCGGGCGGGTGGCCACGCGGGGCGTCTGAGCCGGGACGTGCATCACGCGCCGGGGCCGTGGCGGCTGCTCCCGAAGCACCCGCCGGGGCAGCGCCGCGTAGGCGAAGATGGGGAGGCAGAAGTACATCAGCGGCGCGTAGAGCGTCGGCACGATCGTGATCGAGTACATCAGCACGACGGCCACGGCCGCGACGATGAGGTAGCGCTCGGCCCACCGCGCCACGAGCGCCCGCAGCAGGACGCCGCCGTAGAAGAGGAGGTAGAGCAGCATCCCCACCACCCCCGAGGCGAACATCACGCGGAGGTAGTCGCTGTGGATGCCGCCGAGCAGCATCGAGTTCAGCGTGCCCTCGGAGGCGCCCGAGAGCGGGGCGCCGAACATCTTCGCCGCGGCCGGCATCGTGCCCCAGTAGTCGAGGTAGACCTGCCAGCGGGACATCCGTCCGTGGAAGGCCGCGTCCACCTCCTTCTCCCCACTGATCACGGCGAGGTCGGTCTTGTACATCACCTCGACGCGCTCGGCGATGGTGTCGCCGACGACGAGGAACCCGAGCGTGGTCACGAACAGGACCACGAGGGGGATCGTGAACCGGCCGCTCCCGACGCTGTGGACGATCAGCAGCAGGATGATGGCGCCGCCGACGCCGTAGCTCGCCGCGTGGTGCACGCTCATGAGCGCGACCACGAAGAGGCCGCTCACCACGAGCAGGCGGAAGACGTGGGTCCGGAACTTGGCGTAGGGCGGCTGCGCGAGGAAGAAGTAGCACACCACCAGCATCGCCCCGACGGAGTACATCGCGTAGCTCACCACGTCGGCGTAGAGGCCGCCGTAGCGCTCGTACTGCCGGGTGTACACGAGCGCCCCCAGCGGCGAGAACAGCCGCTCGTAGAGCAGCATCAGGAACGGCACCGCCGTGGAGTAGAGGAACGTCGTGAGGAGGCCGACGAGGTCGCGGCGGGAGCGGATGAGGTGCCGGCAGAAGAAGTACAGGAAGACCGGGACCATGATCTTCAGCCCGATCTCCAGGCTCCCCGGCGAGAGGAACAGCACCACCATCGTGAGCGAGCTCAGGGCCAGCAGCCAGCCCCACCCCCCCATCATCGCGTCCAGCGCCGACCGGTTCGCCTTGGGGAAGCTCTTGGCGTAGAAGCTGGCCACCACCGCCACGGGCGTGAGCACCCCGACGATGTAGAGCGGGGAGAGGAACGGCGAGATGTCCTTCAGGAAGTAGAGCGTGTCCAGCAGCGGGCGCAGGAGCACGAGCCACACGAACCACCGCAGCGACCACGGCAGCTCTCCGAGCCAGGCCTTCCATTCTCTGACGTTCATGCGCGCTGGAGGGCTTCCCGAGGGACGACGGCGGGGCGGCGGAGGGCGCCGAGGACGGCGCGGACGAAGCCCGCCGCGCTCGCCTCCAGCGAGGCGTGGGCGGCGACGTGGCGGCGCGCGCGCTGCCCCATCGCGGCGGCCTCGGCCGGGTGGTCGAGCAACCAGCGGACCTTCGCGGCGGCGGCCTCGCGGTCGGCGAAGTCGACGGCGAACCCGGTGACCCCGTCCTCGACGAGGTCGTGGGTGGCGCCGGCATGGACCGAGGCGAGGCACGGGACGCCGGCGGCCATGGCCTCGTTGAGCACGAGGCCCCAGATGTCGAAGTCGGTCTGGAAGAGGAGGCCGCGGCTCCGGGCGAGGAACGGCGGCAGCGCCTCGCGCTGCTGGTACCCGTGGAAGCGAACACGGTCGGCGAGGCCGGCCGCGCGGGCGTAGGCCTCGAGCGCCGCCCGCTCGTCGCCGTCGCCGACGACGTCGAGCACGACGTCGTCGCGCTCCTGCGCGAGGGTCTGTACCACGTCGAACACCTTCTCGACGCCTTTGCGCCTGGAGAGGTAGCCGATGTAGGTGAGGGTCTGGAGGCCGTCGTCGGGCGCGGCGTCGCGGCGCGCGGCGTCCACCGCCTCGGCAAAGAACGAGGTGTCCACGGTGTTGACGGCGATCTCGACGCGCTCGGGCGGGAGGCCGAGCCGCTCCAGGTAGGCCTTCGCGCGGGACCCGTAGGCGACGCCGGCGGCGGCCCCGCGCGCCAGCCGTGACCGCAGCCACGTGCGCCACGGCGACCCGAACCGGCCCTCCGTGCTGCCCGACCAGATGAGGTACGGGACCCCGCGCGTGACCGAGAGCCACCACGCCTGGACGGTCGCCACCGAGAAGCCGGGGACGATGAGGGCCGCCGGGCGGCGCGCCCGCACCTCGCGCGCGAGCCCGCGGAACAGGAACATCGTCCGCTCGCTCGTGCGCCCTACGCGGCGACCCTCGGAGGCGAGCACGACGTGATCGAACCCGCACGCCGAGAGGTCGACCTCCCACCTCCGCCGCGCGTAGCCCTCGGCGCTGAAGACGACCGTGAGGCGGAGTCCTTCGGCGCGGAGCTGGGCGCTGAGCCGCTCGAAGAGCGGGAGGCGATACGGCGTCGGGACGTTCGTCACCAGCAGGACCTCCGGCACCGCATCGCGTGGTGTGGGCCGCGTCATGGGATCCACCGGTTGATCCACGAGGCGAGGAAGTACACGCTCCAGAGCGTGCTGGTGTAGTGGGCGCTGCCGGCGCGGGCGGCGTCGAGCTGGCGGCGGAGGCCGGCCTCGCTGAAGACGCCCGTGCGCTCGCAGAAGGCGGCCCCCTCGCGCTCGAGGTAGTCCACCATGATCTCGCCGGCCCACTCCTGGAGCGGCACGCAGAACCCCATCTTCTTGCGGTAGAGCACGTCGCGCGGGAGGATGGCCTCGAGCGCCTTCTTGAGGACGTACTTCGGCTCCCCGTCGCGCACCTTCAGGCCGCCGGGCAGCGAGAGCGCGTAGTTGACGAGGTGGTGGTCGAGGAAGGGGACGCGGAGCTCGATCGAGTTCGCCATCCCGAGGCGGTCGGCACGGTAGAGGTAGTAGTCCGGGACGATGCTCTTGGCGCCGAGGTAGCACATCCAGTCGACGTCGCGGCGGCGGCGGCCGTTCATGCCGACGGCCTCGAAGCGCCGCCGGAAGCCGAGCATCTCGTCGTAGGAGTCGAGGTGGGCCACGCGGGCGCTGTAGGCGGGCGAGAGGAAGTCGCGCTTGACGGACTCCTTGAAGCCGCGGGCGCCGCCCCAGAAGAACTCCTGGTCGTCGGCGGCGCGGGCGAGGATCTCGGCGTTGGGGGAGCCGGCGTCGTAGGCGCGGTAGGCGCCGGCGGCGAGCCGCTTGAGCGGGCGGGGCAGCCGCGCGAAGGCGCGGTAGTACGGGTAGAGGCGGACGTAGCGCTGCCAGTTGCGGTAGCCGCTGAAGAGCTCGTCGGCCCCGTCGCCGGTGAGCACGACGGTCGTCCCCTCCCGCCGCGCCATCTGGGAGATGAAGTGGATGGGGATGGAGGTGGCGTCGGCGAGCGGCTCGTCGTAGATCTCGACGATGCGGGGGAGGAAGTCGCGGATGTCCTGGGCCGTGACGACGCGCTCGTGGTGGTCGGTCCCGAAGAGGGCGGAGACGCGGCGGGCGGGGTCGAGCTCGTCGTAGTCCGGCGCGCCCTCGAACCCGACCGAGTAGGTCTTGATCGGGTGGGCGGCCCGCTCCGCCATCAGCGCGACGATGGCGCTGGAGTCGACGCCGCCGCTGAGGAAGGCGCCGACCGGCACGTCGCTGATCATGCGGTAGCCGACCGACTGCCGGAGGCCGTCGAGGAGGCGGTCCTGGAGGGCGGCCTCGGGCTCGCGGTCGAGGTTCTCGTAGGCCACCTCCCAGTAGGGCTCGGGCGCGACGGGCCCGCCGGGGCGGACGAACAGCTTGTGGCCGGGGCGCAGCTTGTAGATGCCCTCGAACATCGTGCGCGGCGGCATCACCTTGGTGTAGGTGAGGAAGTGGTAGAGCGCCTCCTCGTCGAGGGCGGCGTTCACCCAGGGGAGCGTGAGGAGGGCGCGGATCTCGGAGGAGAAGGCGAAGACGCCCCCCTGCTGGGTGTAGTACAGCGGCTTGATGCCCACGCGGTCGCGCGCCAGGAAGAGGCCGCCGCGGTCGGGGTCCCAGAGCGCGAAGGCGAACATCCCGTTGAGGTGCTCCAGCATGCCCTCGCCGTCGCGCTCGTAGAGCCGGAGCAGCACCTCGGTGTCCGTGTGCGAGGCGAAGCGCTCGCCGTCGAGGAGGTCGCGCTTCAGCTCCCGGAAGTTGTAGACCTCGCCGTTGAAGACGATCGTGGTCCCTCTCGGCGTCTGCATGGGCTGGTGGCCGGCCGCCGAGAGGTCGAGGATGCTGAGGCGGCGGTGGCCGAGGTGGACGCCGCGGTCGGGGTCGTGCCAGGCGCCCTCGTCGTCGGGCCCGCGGTGGGCCAGCGCCCGGTTCATCGCGGCGACGTACCCCTCCGGGTCGGCGAGGGCGACGCCGGTCTGGTTGAGGAAGCCGTTGATCCCGCACATGAGTCCTTACTGCGTGACGAGCTGGGTCTGCTCCATCATGTTTCGTGCCAGCGACGTCCACGCCGCTTCAAAGTACCGCCCGTCGAAGCGGGCGGCGTAGGCTTTCCCGGCGCGCCCCTGCGCCTCGCGCCGGTCGAGCACGGTGCGGACGGCCTCCGGCAGGCCGGCCGCGTCCGGCAGCACCACCTGCCCCCCGCCCTCCAGGAGCTCGCGCATGCCGCCGGCGCCGGAGCCGATCACGGGGGTCCCGCACAGCATGGCCTCGTGGGCCACGCGGTTCCAGCCCTCCAGCAGGCGCGACATGCAGACGACGACGTCGCAGGCGGCCAGGAGCCGGAGGTAGTCCGGCCGCGGGAGGTCGAACCACCGCGCGGGCACGTCGGTGTCGTTGTTGCGCCCGCTCATGACGAGGGTGTACCCCTCCCCCTTCAGCGCGTGGTACACCTCCTCGACGCCCTTGAGCTTGCTGGCGTTGCCGATGTAGACGAGGGGGCGGTCGTGGGGCAGCGCGTGGGCGTCGCGGAAGGCCGCGAGGTCGTCCGCATCGAAGGCGCACGCGTCTCCGTCGAAGGCGTTGTAGATGACCTCGACGCGGCGGCAGCCGGCCCGCTCCAGCTCCCCTTTCCAGAACTGCGAGACGGTGACGACGGCGTCGGCCTCGGCCAGCCGGTCGAAGAGGCGGGCGAAGTACCAGCGGTGCTTCAGCGAGCTGCGCTGCAGCGTGTAGTCGATGTGGTGGACCACGGCAACGGTGGGCGCGCCGGGGCGGGCGGCGAAGGCGCGCGCGCGGGGGTCCTGCACCACGAGGGCCGCGCCCGCGGGCGCGTGCCGCCGCATCCGGGCCCAGTACCGGAGCATGGGCTCCTCGGGCCGCCGCACCGCCTCCGGGTCGACCGCGACGCGGAACGCCGGCTCCAGCGCCCGGACGCTGTGGTACTCGTACGCGATGCCCCCGTTGGCCCGGCGGCCGAGCTGCCCCGTCCGTACGGCCTCCAGGAGCACCGGAGACGCGTTCTGCCAGACGATGAGGGGGTCGGTCACGCTAGAGGCTGGAGGTGAGGGCGTCGAAGCCCGGGAGGTATTGACGGTTGTGGTGCGCCATCTCGTGCACGAGGCGGAACCGCTCGGCCAGGACGGACGGCGGCGCAGTCGCGACGGGGACGGTGATGTCGAAGCGGTTGAGCCGGTTGGCGAGCTTGACGTACCGGTTGCCCAGCCTGTGCAGAACGGCGGGCGGGCGCACGCCCTCGCGGCGGACGCCGAGGGCCACGCCCGGGTGGAGCCAGAGGTTCTTCGCGACCCGGTACGGCGCCTCGCCCGGGAGGTAGAACGGCCCGCTCGCCAGCTGCTCGCGCAGGAAGGCGACGAGCGCGTCGAACAGGCGGTCGAAGGCGTCGGCGAACGCGCCGGGGGTCGGGGGCTGGTCGAACCACGCGCCGCGCCAGGCGATGAACTGCTGCGCGAGGTCGTGGAGAGGGCCGCTCTCGACGTCGAGGAAGTCGAGGTCGTACGAGACGGCCTTGGCGTGGAGCAGGAAGCTGCGCACCTTGAGGACGCTGTAGGCGCGCTGGAGGCTCATGCTCACGTACAGCTTGACGAGGTACTCGAGGGCGATCTGCCGCTTCAGCCGCGCCACCTCCTCCCCTGCCCCCCCGGCCGTTCCGTTGCGGACGTCGTCGCCCCAGAGCAGCCGGTAGTTGTGGAAGAACGAGAAGCGCTGGGCCTGGGCGAAGTGGGTACGGGTGGCCCCGTAGAGGTTGTGGATGAACAGGTACGGGTGGTCGGCGCGGAGGGCCGGCACCGTCTGCGCGTCGGCGCGGGTGGTATCGTCGAACACCACCACCATGTCAAGGTCGGAGATCCCGGGCGCGCTGACGCCGCCGATCTGGTAGACCGCCGCCACGCCGTCAGCCTGGAGTCGGCCCACGGCGTCGTCGAGCGCCCGCTCGTACGCAGCCACGCCTGTCGCGACAGGGGGGTCGATGAGCGTGTAGGAGCCGGCGCGGGTCATGCCGTGGCCTCCTGTGTGCCGAGGCGCTGCTGCATCTGAGCGACGAGCCGTGCCATCCCCTCGCGTAGCCCGGGGCCGAGGTGGGTCTCGATGTGCGACGGCACGGGGACGGGCCAGCGCCGGATCGCGCGCCGCCGCCACGGGGCCGCGGTCGAATACAGGAGACGCTGAAGGCGAGGCAGCCGGTAGGCCCACGCCTCCCGGATCCGGGAGACGGCGTCCATGCTCGCCCACGTCTCGGGCGCGAAGTCGGGCCGCGCCGCCTCGAAGCTGTCGGCCTTCCACACCCCGACGCCGTCGCGCACCTGGACGTAGAGGGCGGGCAGGAGCATGAACTGGCTCAGGAGGTTCTTGAGCCCGTAGAGGTCGCGCGGCAGCGGTCCGGCCGCGAGCCGGCGCGCGACGCCGCCGGCGAGGGCGTCGAAGCCCTCCCGCAGCTCGGCGGCCGAGTCGCGGGGAACGATCGGGAGGGATCCGCCCATCCCCGGGAGGATGGCCTTCGCGTGGCGGAACAGCACGCGGGGGAAATAGGCCTCGCAGTAGCGGGCGAGGTCGGCCTCCGTCAGCACGAACCACCCGTGGTGCTGAAGCGGGTCGTAGGCGAACATGACGCGGCGGGCCTCGCGCAGCCGACGCGCGACGCGGTCGAGGCGCTGTGGCGTCTCGAACGCGGCGTGGCGGAGGATCACGAGGGCGTCGAGGTCGCTGTAGGCGACCGCCTCGCCGCTGCCGACGCTGCCGTGGACGTACGCCCCGAGGAGGTCGTCGGCGAGGGGGTCGCGGAGGAGGCGAGCGAGCTTCAGGACGTGCACGTTCTCGCCGGCATAGGGCGCGACGCTCTCGGCCTGCGGCGCACCCGCGGCGGGCGCGTCCCGGAGGGCCGGGTAGGCCTCCGCGAGCGCGCGGCTCGCGTCGCGGCCCGCCCGCCCGTTGACATGGCGGGCGAGCGCGTCGTGGAACGCGTTCTGGCGCCTGTCGAGCGCGTCGGGCTCGGCCGAGGCCGGCATCGAGAGGGGAGCGGGTCGAGGCGTCATCCCGCTAGAGCGTCCGGAAGAAGTCCATGAGGCGGCGGGTCCGCTCCTTGAACGTCAGCGCCTGCACGTCCTCCCAGGCCTTCTCGCCGACGGCCCGCGCCCGCTCGGGGTCGGCCAGGACGCGCTCGATGCCCTCGACGAGGGCCGCGGGGTCCTCGGGCGCGACGAAGAACGCGTTCGTGTCGTCGAGGACGTCCTGGGTGGCGCGGTACTCCGGCGTCACGATGGGGTTGCCCGCGAGCATGTACTCGGTGATCTTCTGCGGGTAGTTGTAGTCGACGAGGTGGTCGCGCGTGGTGTAGTACGAGACGAGGACGTCGGCGGCGACCTGGTAGTCGAGGACGTCGGTGTAGCGGTCGAGGAAGCCGCTGAAGATGACGTTCTCGATGCCGTGCGCCCGGCAGTAGGCCTCGAAGTGCTCGACCGCGCTCGGCTTGCCGCCGGTCAGGACGAACGTGCAACCGGGGAGGCGCGCGGCGGCCTTGAGGATGTACGGGATCTCGTCGACGTCGGGGCCGAGCTTGCCGGTGTAGACGACGAGCGGGCGGTCCGAGGGGAGGCCGAGCCGCCGGCGGACGTCCCGCTTGGTGGCGGCGCCGGCGCGGCGCTCGCGGAGCTGGCGCGTGCTGATGGGGTTGAGCGTCACGGCCAGCTTCTCGCGGGGGGTGCCGAGCCGCTCGTGGAGGTCGTCGACGAGGGCCGAGCTGGTCCCGATGAGCCCGTCGACGCGGTCGTAGACCCAGCGGTACTGCGGGTCGTCGGGCTTGATCTCGTGGGCCCAGTGGATCACCTTGGGCCCGCCGCCGCGGAAGAGGGCTCGCTTGGCGAGCAGGACCGGGACGAGGAGGTTGACGTCGCGCGAGAGCACGTAGGTCTCGTCCCATGCCCCGCGGCCCCGGGCGAGCGCCGCGAGGTAGGCCGGGAAGGCGAAGCCGACCAGCACCGGCACGTAGTACCACTTCGAGGCCCCCTCCCACAGCGGCGTGGGGAGGATCGTCACGCGGAAGGGGTGCTCGATGCCGTAGGCCGAGAGGACGTCGGCGCGCGCGATGTTGTAGCTGCGGTAG
>JAWWCA010000150.1:0-9051 GCA_033720695.1 Rubricoccaceae bacterium | reverse complement strand
CGCCGTCTACGACGCGCTCGGGCGGGAGGTCGCCGTCCTCGCCGACGGCCCCGCCGAGGCGGGCCTCCACACCGCCGCGCTCGACGGGTCCGGGCTGCCGAGCGGGGTGTACCTCTTGCGGTTCGAGGCCGGGACTGAGGACACGACGCGGCGGCTCACGCGCGTCCGCTGAGGCCCCGCGCTCAGGCGCCGCTGGACGCCACGAGACAGGCGTCGAGCCAGCGCTGCTCCTCAGCGGTGTAGGGGTGGGCCTCGCCGAGCCCTTCCTGCCGGAGGCGCAGCGCCCGGCGCAGGAGGGGCTCAGCGGCGGTGGGGCGCCCCCGGTCAAGCGCGACGCGTCCGAGCCCGAGGAGGGCCCCGGCGCGGTCCGGGTGCGCCGAGAGCGGCGCTGAAGGCTCCGCTACGTCCCTCCAGCCAGCGCACGGAACCGCGCGGCCTCCTCCGGCCGGTCCCACTGCTCGTACAGCCCGGCGATCCGCTCCAGGACCTCTTGGGGCGTGGGGTCGCTCGTCTTCCGGGTTGATTCGAAGGCCCGGAAGCGAGCGAGAAGCAGACGCTCGGCCTCGGCGTAGGCCTCGCGGTTCAGGAGGATGGACGCGTGGCCCAGGCTGGTCTGAAGGGCGCGCCAGGGGTTTGCGTCGAACCGCTCCGCCATGACGGACTCGGCGCGGCCCAGGAGTTGGCGGGCACCGTCCTGATCGCCCTGCTGCCGGAGCATGTCGCCGCACTTGAACAGGGCATCTCCGAGTGAGCCCCCCTGGGCCTCGAGCCGCTCGAACTGCGCGAGGCTTTCACGGCACAGCGCGTTGGCCTCGGCGTAGCGGCCCTGGGCGTGGACGAGCTCCGCCAGAGCCTGCCGCGCCCCCGCCTGTGCGGGTAGGTTCTCCTGCTCCTCGTACTGGTGCACGAGCGCACGCTGGATCGCCTCCGCCTCCTCGAACGCCCCGTTCCGGCGGTGCAGCACGACGAGCAGGCGCGCGGCCCCCTGAGCGATCGCTTCGTCGGCCGCGCCGTGTGCGCCATAGAGCGCGTAGGCGCGGCGGAGCGCGGGCTCCGCCCTCTCGCGCTGGAAGCGGAACGTGAGCAGCTCGCCGAGCCGGACGAGTTGGCGCGCGTAGAGCAGGCTGCCGTCATCCGGCACGGCCTCTACGCGCGCGAGCCAGTCGTCGTTGAGGCGGCGGGCCGCTGCGTGGTCACCGGTCTTGTAGAGGGCCGACCCCAGCAGGTACTGGGTATCGAGCGTTTCGAGGTGGTTCGGGCCGAATTGGCGGCGCTGGCGGGCGAGCGCCTCGCCGAGCAGGGCACGGGCCTCGGCGGGGTCGTCCAGGTCAAAGTAGGCGCCTGCTACGAGGCGCACCATCCGGGCGTGAAGCGCTGGGGTGGCGGCGAACTCGTCGTCGAGACGGATGCGCCCCCGGTCGAGCAAGTCCACGGCTGAGAGTGTATCACCGACGGTTTCGCCTGGGTCGGTGTCGCGGAAGAGGCTTTGGAGGAAGGCGGCGGTGCGCTCGGCTTCCTCGACGGCGGCCTCGGCGCGGTCGCGTTCGGTCACCGCTACGTTGGCTTGCCAGAGCGCCGCCCCCATCCCACCGAGAAGCGCCAGCGTCACCAGCGCAGTCGCCGCTACGCCGGCCCGGTGGCGCCCCACAAACTTGCGCACCCGATACCCCGCCGACGCGGGCCGCGCCTCGATCGGCAGCCCCGTCCGCCGCCGCCGGAGGTCGTCGAGGAGGGACTCGACTGAGGGGTAGCGCGCCTCCGGCTCCTCCCGCAGCGCCTTCAGGCAGATCGTGTCGAGGTCGCCGCGGAGCGCCCGGGCGCCCTCTCCCTGGGCCACTGCACTCGGAGGGGGCGGCTCTGCGCCGGGCCGCCGCCCCGTCAGCAGCTCGTAGAGCACGATTCCGAGGGCGTACACGTCGGTCGCCGTCGTGACGGCCTCCCCGCGGATATGCTCCGGCGCGGCGTATGCCCGCGTCATCCGCCGCAGCGTCGTACGCGTCTCGGCGGGGTCCGCGTAGGGGTCGATGATGCGGGCGATGCCCAAGTAGAGCAGCTTCACCTCCGGCGCCCCGCCCTCGCCCTCGGCCACGAGGATGTTCGACGGCTTGAGGTCGCGGTGGACCACGAAGCGCCGGTGCGCGTGCTGGACCGCCTCGCACGCCCGCTCGAAGAGGACCAGCCGCCCGTCCAGGTCGAGGCCCTGCTCGTCGGCCCAGTCCGTGATCGGCGCCCCCGCGACGTACTCCATCACGAAGTACGGGCGCCCGTCTCCGGCCGCGCCCCCGTCGAGGAGGCGGGCGATGCCGGGGTGGTCGAGCCCGGCGAGCACCTGCCGCTCGCGGTGGAACCGGCGGAGGACGTCGTCGGTGTCCATCCCGCGCTTGACGAGCTTGAGGGCCACGGTCTTGTCGAAGGCGCCGTCGGCGCGCGTGGCGCGGTAGACCACGCCCATCCCGCCGCGGCCGACCTCGCCCTCGACGCGGTACGGCCCGACGCGCGCGCCCGGGTCCAGCCCCGGCAGGCGCTCCTCACGGGCGAGGACCGGGGCGAACGACGCGGCCGACTCGCCCAAGACCTCTGCGGCCTCGTCGGCTTCCTGGAGCAAAGCGAGCACGTCGCGGAGGAGCGCGCGGTCGTCGTCGCAGGCGGTCTGGAGAAACGCGATGCGGCCCTCGGGAGACCGGGCGAGGGCCTCGGCGAGGAGGGTGTCGAGGCGTTGCCAGCGGGCGTCGGGGAGGTCGGGCATCGGCGGAGGCGTTGGCTCTCCGGTCGCTGGTCCGTCGCGGAGCCCCTGCCGGGCGCCGCATCCGGGGCGTCCATCCAGTGGACGATGTGAACCCCTCAAGGTAGGGCACCCCCTCCACTCGTACAACGGGACTCGGTCACCGACGCATCCGCCCGGGACCGTCTCCAGGGAGCCCTCCGTCAGTCCCCGCGCGTCAACTGCCACGTCAGGCGGACGGCGTGGCGGGTCTCGGGCCGGACGCGCGCCGCCTCCGCCAACCGGTGCCCGACGACCCACACGATGGCGTCGCCCGCGCAGAGCACGAGCGGCTCGGCCCGCCGGCTCGGCTCCACCTTCCGGTCGGTGAGGAGGTCGCTGACGAGGACGGTGCCGTCCAGGCCGAGCGGCCGGAAGCGGTCGCCGGCCCGCCAGCGCCGGAGCACGAGGGGGCCCGCGAAGGCCGAGGCGTCCACGACCTCCTCGTTCGGGCTGTCCGGCCACGTCGCCGGAACCGCCTCCAGCCACGCTGCGAGGAACGTGCCCTGCGGCGTGACGATCGGGACGCCCGGCGTGACGGGCCACGCCCCGTCCTCGGGCGCCGGAGGCGCGGGGGCGGGCTCGAAGACGAGGGCGGCGCGGTCGCGCCACACGACGACGCCGGGCCAAACGACCCGCGCCCCCGGCTGCGCGTCGAGGAGGCGGTCGAGCTCGGCGACCGTCGTGCGGCGGGGCGCCTCGGGGGCCACCGCCCGGAGCCCGTCGAGGTAGCGGGCGTGCCGCCTCGCGGGCTCCATCGCGCGGAGCGCGTCGAGGTCCAGACGTGGCCCGGCGGCCGGCTGCGCATCCAGCAGCGCCCGCACCCGCTCCGCCGTCGCGGCGATCCGACCGGAGACGCCCGGCCCGAAGACGGCCCTGATCTCGGGCAGCACCTCCGTCCGCAGCCTGTTGCGCCGGTAGCGCCCCGAGGCGTTCGAGGCGTCCTCGCGCCAGGCCCAGCCGCGGGCGCGGGCGAGGGCGTCGAGGTCGGCGCGGGGCACGTCGAGGAGCGGGCGGAGGAGGCGGACCGACGAGCCGGGGGTGAGCGGGCGGGCGGGCGGCATCCCCGCGAGGCCCCGCACGCCGGTGCCCCGGAACAGGTGGAGGAGGACGGTCTCGGCCTGGTCGTCCTGCGTGTGGCCCACGGCCACCGCCTCTGCGCCGTGCCGCGCCGCCACCTCCCCGAAGAACGCGTAGCGCGCGTCGCGGGCCGCCGCCTGCCGGTTCCCCCCCTTATCGAGCGCCACCCGCCGCGCGTCGAACGCGACGCCCAGGGTGCCGGCGAGTGCCCGCACGAAGGCTTCGTCGGCCTCGGCGTCGGCCCCGCGGAGGCCGTAGTTGACGTGCGCCGCCACGACCTCCGCCCCGGCCTCGTGGAGGAGGCGGAGCAGCACGGTCGAGTCGAGGCCGCCGCTGGCCCCCACCACGATCGGCGCCCCCGGCGAGAGGCCGAAGCGCGCGTGGAGGTCGCGGAGGTCAGGGAGAGCCATGAGGAGGACCGGTCGCGGCGTCAATATCGGCCCCGCGGGTGAGGGGACATCCACCGCTCCAGCGATAGGGAGGTGTCCGCCCCTCCTCCCACCCGGCGACCCACGACCATGACCCACCGGCTCCTCTTCGCGCTCCTGATCCTGGGCCTCCTCGTGCCCATCCCCTCGCAGGCGCAGGCCCCCGCCCTCCTCAGCTACCAGGGCGTCCTGGAGCGCTCGGGCGGCACCCCCCTCAACGACCCCGTCACCCTCACCTTCCGGCTCTTCGACGATCCCACCGGCGGCCTCCTCGTCTGGGAGGAGACCCAGGCCGGCATCCCGGTCGCCGACGGCCTCTTCGCCGTCACCCTCGGTGCCGTCACCCCCTTCGAGAGCCTGGAGTTCTACCGCCCGCTCTGGCTCGAGGTCGAGGAGGCTGCCACGGGCGACGTCCTCGGCCCGCGCACCGCGCTGACGGCAACGCCCTACGCGCTGAGCCTCGTCCTGCCGCAGGTGCACAACGTCCGGGTGGGCGGGACGGCCTTCTGGATCAACAACACCGACCTCGGCGACGGCATCCGCGGCGAGGCGCAGGGCGCGGGCGCACGCGGGCTCTACGGGCACGCGTCGGCGTTCCTAGGCGACGGGATCGGGGTCTACGGGCTCAGCAGCGGCCTCGCGGGCACTGGCGTCTATGGCGAGGGGAGCACCGGCGTCTACGGCGAGTCCGACGGGTCGATCGGCGTCGGCGTCCAGGGCGAGCACCTGTCTACCGGCGCCCAGGGGTCGCTGGGGAGCGGCGGCGGAGTCATCACCGCCGGCGTGTTCGGCACCGTCGATCCCGGCACGAACCGCTACGCAGGCTTCTTCGACGGCGACGTGAGCGTCACCGGCAGGCTCGACGTGAACGGCGACCTCAACGTGAGCGGCACCAAGAACTTCCGCATCGACCACCCCCTCGACCCGGCCAACCGCTACCTCTTCCACTTCGCTGTCGAGTCGAGCGAGGTGCTCAACGTCTACAGCGGCAACGTCACCACCGACGCCGAGGGCTTCTCCACGGTCCCGCTGCCCGACTGGTTCGAGGCCGTCAACACCGACCTGCGGTACCAGCTCACCGTCCTCGGCACGTTCGCGCAGGCCATCGTCGCGGAGGAGGTACAAGACGGCCGGTTCGTGATCCAGACCGACCGACCAGGCGTGCGTGTCTCATGGCAGGTGACAGGCGTGCGGAGCGACCCCGGCCTCCTCGCCAGTCCCCCCGCCGTCGAGTCTTACAAGCCAGCGGAGGCGCGGGGCACGTTCGTCCACCCCGGGGTCTACGAGGGGCCCGGTCGGTAGGACGTCGGTGCTGAGCGGACCGCCCGGAGCGCCCCCTCCATCTCTGCCCGGCACGGGCACGGGTCGTCGTCGCCGTACACCTGCTGCCGCAGCGCGACCGCCTCCTCCAGCAGCGCCGCCGCCTCGGCGCGGCGCTCCGCCTCGATGAGCAGGAGCGCCAGGGCGTGGAGCGTCTCGGAGAGGTAGGTCGGGTCATGCCCCGTGGCCAGCGCGCGGCGCTGGATGCCGATGGCCTCCCGATACACCGCCTCGGCCTCCCCCACCTGCCCCTGCTCCAGGAGGACCCCGGCGAGCTGGCTCAGGTCGATGCCCACGTCCGCGTGCGCCGGGCCCTGCGTGCGCCGCCGCATCTCGAGGCCCTCTCGGAACAGGCGCTCAGCTTCGCCGAGCGTCCCCTGCGACTGGAGCGCCAGGGCGAGGTTGACGACGGCGCCGGCCACCTCGGGGTGCTCCTCGCCCCAGTGAGCGCGGCGGCGCGCGAGCGCGTCGCGGTAGACCGCTTCAGCCTCCTCCGTCCGGCCCTGCTCCCGGAGGATGTGGCCCAGGTTCGTGAGCGTCACCGTGGCGGTCTGCGGGTCCACGCCCGGCCGGCGGCTCGTGTCGAGGGCGTCACGCAGCATCCGTTCGGCCTCGGCGGGGCGGCCGAGCTTCCAGAGCACCCGCCCCAGTCCGTTCATCACGCTCGCCACCGCCTCCGGGTCGCGTCGGCGCTGCCGGAGGGCCAGGGCCTCGCGCAGGAGCGGCTCGGCCTCCGCGTAGCGGCCCTGCGCGTAGAGCGCCCACGCCAGCGGCGACAGCGTGTGCTCGACGCTCTCGTGCCCGTCGCCGAAGAGGCGGCGGCGCTCGGCGAGCGCGCCCCGGAGCAGGCGCTCCGCCTCGGCGTGGTGCCCCAGCCCGAGGTAGGCTGAGGCCATCACGGCCATGAGGTCGGCGCGGAGCTCCGGCTGATCCGCCAACTCCCGCTCGATGCGGGCCGCGCCTTCGTCGAGCACCTCGCGCACGGTCACGGTGTCGCCGCGCGAGACGAGAGGGTTCGGGCGCTGGAGGAGGTCGGTCAGAAAGGCCGCCACCTCCTCCGCTCGATCCCGCTCGCGGGCCGCGTTCTGCTGGGCCGCGGCGAGGCCGACGAACGCGGCCGAGAGCGCGAGCACGACCACCCCGGTTCCGATCACGGCCACGCGGTGGCGCCCGACGAACTTCCGGACCCGGTAGCCCGCCGTCGCTCGGCGGGCCTGGATGGGCAGGCCCTCCCGATGCCGGTGCAGGTCGTCGAGGAGGGCCTCCACCGAGGGGTAGCGCGCCTCCGGCTCCTCCCGCAGCGCCTTCAGGCAGATCGTGTCGAGGTCACCCCGCAGCGACCGCGAGCGGCCGACGGGCGCCACCGCGCTCGGCGGCTTCGGCGACCTCGGCGGGCGCTGCCCGGCGAGCAGCTCGTAGAGCACGACCCCGAGCGCGTACACGTCCGTCGCCGTCGTGATGGCGCCGCCTCGGACCTGCTCCGGGGCCGCGTAGGCCGGCGTCAGCCGCCGGAGCGTTGTCCGCGTGAGCGCCTCGTCCGGGGCCGCTTCGAGGAGCCGCGCGATGCCGAAGTCGAGCAGCTTCACCTCGGGCGCCCCGTCCTCGCCCTCGGCCACGAGGATGTTCGACGGCTTGAGGTCGCGGTGGACGACGAGCCGGCGGTGTGCGTGCTGGACCGCCTCGCACGCCCGCCCGAAGAGCGCCAGCCGGGCCTCGACGCCGAGCCCCCTCCGCTCGGCGTAGGCGGTGATCGGCTCGCCCTCGACGTATTCCATCGCGAGGTAGGGGCGGCCGTCGGGGGCGGCGCCCCCGTCGAGGAGGCGCGCGATGCCGGGGTGCTCCAGCGAGGCGAGCACCTGGCGCTCGCGGCGGAAGCGGGCGAGCACCTCGTCGGTGTCCATCCCGCGCTTGACGAGCTTGAGGGCGACGGTCTTCTCGAAGGCGCCGTCGGCACGGCGGGCGAGGTAGACCACGCCCATCCCGCCGCGGCCGGCCTCCCCCTCGATGCGGTAGGGCCCGACGCGCATGCCGGCGGGAATCCCGGGCGGCTCGGCCTCGGCGGCGAGGAGCGTCGCCGCGAACGGGGCCGCCGACTCCCCGAGCACCTCTGCGGCCTTGTCGGCCTCGGCCAGCATCGCCGCCGCCTCCTGGTACAGTGCGGGATCCTCGGCGCACGCGTCCCGGAGGAAGGCCCTCCGCTCGGTCGGGTCGTGCCCGAGGGCCTCGGCGAGCAGAGTGTCCAGTCGTTGCCAGTGGAGGGCGGAGCGGTCGGGCATCGGATGCAGGATGGGTCCTCCTTCCTATCGCTCTTCGGCCTCCCCGTCCATCGGCGCCTCCTGCATGAGGCGGTAGAGCCAGAGCCGCGCCCGCACCCAGTCGCGCTCGAGCGTGGCGACGGAGCGGCCGCTGACCTCGGCCATCTCGGCGTAGGTCAGCCCCCCGAAATAGCGCCACTCGACGATCTCCGCGAGGCGCTCCGAGTGGGCGCGCAGCTTCTCCAGGGCCGCGTCGAGGGCGAGGAGCTCGAGGGCCCGATCGCCTCCCTGGCCGTCCCCGGCCGCCACCTGGAGGCCGTCGAGGGACAGGTCCGCCTGCGGCCCGCCCCGCTTGAGCCGGACGCGGGCGCGAGCGCGGTCGAGGAGGACGAACCGCATCGCGCGGGCGGAGAGGGCGAGGAAGTGGGCGCGGTCGCTGGGGGAGACGCGGCCGCGGTCGATGAGGCGGAGGTAGGCCTCGTGGACGAGCCCTGTGGTGTCGAGGGTCGCGCTGGTGGGCTGGTCGCTGAGGCGGGCGTGCGCGAGGCTCCGGAGCTCGTCGTAGAGGTGGGCGAAGAGGGCGTCGGCCGCCTCGCGGCGGCCGGCGCGAGCCTCGGCGAGGAGGGCGGTCGTGTCGGCGGGTCGGGCCATGTGGGGGTGGCGGAGTCAGAGCAAGGTAGGACGGCCGCTCCGGTTCATCCAACCAGAGCCTATGCAGGGTGAGGGACGGGGCGAGCCTTTGGCGATAGGGGGTACCGTACCCTCGCGCTCTGCCCAGACGACCCGCCATGCTCCGGCTCTCGCTTCCCCTGCTCGCCGCGGCTCTCCTCGCCGCCCTCCCCGTCCACGCCCAGTACGCCCTCCGGGCCGACGTCATTTCGGGCGGCGCCTCGGAGGCCTCCGGAGGCACCTACGCGCTCCGCGGGACGCTGGGGCAGCCCGTCGCCGGGCCCGTCGCGGGAGGGGCCTACGCCCTCGGCCAGGGCTTCTGGTACGCCGCCACGGCCCGCGCGCTCCCGCCCGTGGACCTCACGCTGACGCCCCTGGATCCCCCGCCGCCCGTCGTGCTCCGACGCGGCGAGCGCCTCCGCTACCGCGCCGACTTCGCCATCGCGCCGGACGGGCCCTCGCAGTTCGAGTACTGGGCCGAGGCCACGCTCCCCAACCAGCAGGTCCGTTTCCTCTTCGGCCCCGTCGTCGTCAACGG
>JAWWCA010000149.1:0-9069 GCA_033720695.1 Rubricoccaceae bacterium | reverse complement strand
GGGGGGGGGGGCCGGCTGGGGGTGCGCCCCGCCCGCCCGGCCCCGGGGGGGGGGGGGGTGCCGGGGGGCGCCCGGGGGGGGGGGGGGGCACGCCGAAGCTACGCATGGCCGGGGCTTAGCGGGGCTCCTTCAGCCAGCGGGCCCCCTCCGCGAGCGCGGCTGCGACGGTGCCGTCGTCGAGGGCCGGATACGGCACAGGGGGAGCGGGGTGCGGCGCGAGGGGGTTGAGGCGCCGGTGCCACCACCCGGTGTCGCGCCACGCCCCGGCCTTGAAGCCGACGCCCGGGTAGCGGGCGATCTTGCGGAAGCCGAGGGCCTCGTGCAGCGCCACGCTCGGCGCATTGGGGAGGGCGATGCCGGCGTAGACGTTGACGAGGCCCTGCGCCCGAAGCAGGGCGAGCAGCGCCGCGTAGAGCGCACGGCCCACGCCCTGCCGCTGCATCTCCGGGGCGACGTAGACGGAGACCTCGGCCGACCAGCGGTAGCCGGCGCGGTCGCGGTGCGGCCCGGCGTAGGCGTAGCCGCGGACCCGCCCCTCCGCCTCGCAGACGAGCCAGGGGTAGCGCTCGAGCGTCCGCGCAATCCGCTGGGCCATCTCAGCGCGGCTCGGCGGCGTGGTTTCGAACGAGGCGTGGCCGTCGCGCACGACGGGCGCGTAGACGGCGGCGACGCCCGGGGCATCGGCAGGCGTGGCGGGGCGGAGGGCACGCGCCACCGTCAGCGCGTCAAGCCCGCCGGGACGCCGTCCGGGAAGCGGTCTGCGATGGCCTCCTCGATCCGAGCGACGCGGTTGTCCGGGTTCGGGTGCGTCGAGAGGAACTCGGGGCCGCGGGCGCCGCCCGCGGCCTGCCCCAGCTTTTGCATCACCGAGGCCATCGCGCGGGGGTCGTAGCCGGCGTCGGCCATGAACTGCACGCCGAGGGCGTCGGCCTCGAGCTCGTCCTCCCTGCTGTAGCGGGTCGTGAGGGCCTGGCCGATGAGCATGGCGATCTGGGACTGCGCCGCCGAGCCGGGCTGGTTCGGGTCGTAGGCGGCGATCGCGGCGGCGCTCGCCAGGCCCTGCGTGAGCTGCGCCTTCGCCATCTGCTCGGCCGAGTGGCGGCCGACGACATGGGCGATCTCGTGGGCGAGGATGCCCGCCAGCTCGCCCTCCGTGGGCTGGAGGGCCTCGACGAGGCCGGCGGTGACGCTGACCTGCCCGCCGGGGAGCGCGAACGCGTTGATCGTCTGCGGGTCGGCCAGGAGGTGGAAGTCGAAGTGGCCGGCGTAGGGCGTGGTCCCGGCCTCGCTCGCGCGGACGATCCGCTCGCCGAGGGCTTCGAGGGCCTGCTGGTCCTCCGGGCTGGGGTACTCGCCGCCGTGCTGCGCTGCCATCTGCGGCTGCGCCTGGAGGCCGAGCGCGATCTCCTGGTCCACGTTCATGCTCACGCGCTGCGCCTCCCCCGTGACGGGGTTCTCCTCGACGGTCGTGGAGGCGAAGTAGGAAACGACGGCGATGACGGCGACGATGAGGCCGACGACGAGGCGGCCGCCGCTGCGGCCCGAGCGAACAGGCATGGGAGGAGAGAGGCTGGTGGGAGAGGCCCTCGTGCTACGCCCCGCGCGGCCCGCCGGCTCCCGAGTCCGGTCGGGATCGGAGCAGGGGGGCAGGGCGTAGTCGGCGCAGGCCCCCTCACCCGACTCCTCACCCCATGCCCCTCCTCGCGCTCGGCCCCCTCCCGGACGGCTATGGCACCGGCCTCGAATGGATGCCGGTCGCCAGCATCCTCGTCCCGTTCGTCCTCCTGATCCTCCTCCTCTGGCTCGGCAGCCGGAACACGGTGTAGCGGCCCCGAACGAACGCAGAGAAGCCGCGCCGAAAGACTCGGCGCGGCTTCCTGAATGGGAGACGTCCTGCGCGAGGACGCGAGCGGAGGATCAGCCGCCGGCGGCGCCGTCCCCGTCGAGCTCGCGGAGGTAGTGCTCGGCCCAGCCACTCCAGGAGCCCTCGCGCGCCATCTCGAACGCCTCGCGGGCGCCGTCGGCGTTGCCGGCGTTCATGCGGGCGAGGCCCAACTCGATGTAGTAGGCGGACATGTCGTCCTGCCCCTCGTTGGCCTCGACGGCTGCCTGGGCGTAGCGTTCGGCCTCGTCGTAGTTGCCGAGGACGTTGTGGACGCGGGCGAGCTGGTAGGGAAGCTGGTTGGCCTCCACCCCGCCTTCCGTGGCGACGGCGAGCAGCGGGAGGGCCTCTTCGGCCGTCGCCTGCGGCAGCGGGTTCGCGGCGAGGAGGCCCAGCGCCCGGTTGTACATGATGAGGCCGAGGGCGCGGCGGGCGGCCGTGCCGGTCTCGGCGTCCTCGGCGGCGTCGGAGAGCGCGATGGCCTGCTCGAACGCCTCGACGGCGTCGTCCTCCCGGTCGAGCTGGGCGAGGGCGAGGGCGCGGCCGTAGGCGTTCCGGTTGTTGGTGGGGTCGAGCGAGAGCCCCTCCTCGAACATGGCGAGGGCGCCCTCGTAGTCCTCCTGCCGGAGGAGGTCGTTGCCCGTGTTGAAGCGCTTGCGCGCCTCGTTCTCGGGGGTCTGAACGACGATGGTGTCCGGGGGCGGGGTGTCCTGGGCCTGCGCCGGGGCGGCGCTGAGACCGACGGCCGCGGCGAGGGCGGCGAGGGCGGTGATGCGAAGCATATCCTCCGTTCGGGGTTCGGGTTCAGGGGGTGGGGACGAGACTTGAGATGCACGAGCGACCGGCGGGTTGCCACGTGCACCGCATTTTTGCACGGCCAGGTGCGAAGACTGTGCCGGGGCGGCGGAGAGGACTGGAACGCTGCGCCGGGCCCGAAAGTGTGCAGCGGCGTGGACGCCGCCGACCGGCGCGCCGGGCGGGCAGGGCTCAGAAATTGGGGGCAACCCCTACCTCCTGCGCGAAGCGCTCGATGGCCTCCACGGCCTCGGCCGGGTCGTCGGTGACGGTGAGGAGGTCGAGGTCGGGCTCGGCGATGTTGCCGGCATCGAGCATGATCTCGCGGAGCCACCCGAGGAGCCCGCCCCAGAACTCCGTCCCCATCAGCACCACGGGGAACCGCGTGGTCTTGCCGGTCTGGATCAGGGTGAGGCTCTCGAACAGCTCGTCCATCGTGCCGTAGCCGCCGGGGAGGACGATGAAGCCCTGGGCGTACTTCACGAACATCGTCTTCCGGGCGAAGAAGAAGTCGAAGTTGATCGCCTTGTCGGGGTCCACGTAGGGGTTGACGTACTGCTCGTGGGGGAGGACGATGTTGAGGCCCACCGAGACGCCGCCGGCCTCCTGCGCGCCCCGGTTGGCCGCCTCCATGATGCCCGGCCCGCCGCCCGTGATGACGGCGTACCCGTGCCCGACGAGGTGGCGGCCCACCTCGCGCCCCATCTCGTAGTACGGGGTCCCCGGCTTTGTCCGTGCCGAGCCGAAGACGGAGACGCTCGGGCCGATCTCGACGAGCCGCTCGAACCCCTCGACGAACTCGCCCATGATGCGGAAGACGCGCCAGGTGTCGCGGATCCGCGTGGACTGCCACGCGGCCTGCTCGTCTGCCGACATCTTCTTGCGAGCGGAGTAGGGGGTTTCGCGGGGGGAGTGGTTGTCGTGGTCGTCGGTCATCACGGTGGGGAAAAAAGCGGCTCCCGGCCGAGGAGGCCGGGAGCCGAGAAGATACCGGTCGGAACCGGTCGGGCCATCCGTGAGGCGTCAGTTGCCGTACTCGTTCTGGAGGTTCTGGCGGTACTCCTCGTTGGCGTAGATGGCGATCTCGACGCGGCGGTTGTCCGGCGAGGTGCCCGGGATGCCCGCGAGCGGCTCGGACTCCCCGCGGCCGTAGGACTGGAGGCGGTAGGACGCGACGCCGAGGGAGGCGAGGTAGTCCTCGACGGCCGCGGCGCGGCGCTCGCTGAGGTCCTGGTTGTAGTCGGCCGGGCCGTCGGTCGAGGCGTGGCCGACGATCACGGCGTCGTGGTTGTCGTAGGTGCGGAGGCTGGAGGCGAGGTCGGCGAGGTCGGCGCGGACGCCGGGCCGGAGGTTCGCGCTGTTGAGGTCGAAGAGGAGCGCGTTGTCGAAGCGGATGGCGATGCCGGCGGTCTCGCCGGTCTCGGGGTCCGAGATCGTCTCGACGGTGGCGTTCTCGAGGTCGTCGTCGAGCTCTTCGGCCTGCTCCTCCATCTGGCGCCCGATGATGGCGCCGGCGGTGCCGCCGACGGCCGCGCCGATGATGGCGCCGCGGGCCGTCGAGCCGGTGGCCCGCCCGATGACGCCACCGACGACGGCGCCGGTGCCGGCCCCGATGACGGCGCCTTGGGCCGTCTTGCTCGTGCCGCAGCCGGTCTGCGGCAAGGCCAGGAGGAGGAGGAGGGCGAGGGGGAGCGCCGCGAGGCGCGTGCGGTAGCGGTTCATGACGTTGGGGAGCGGTGGGTGGCGGGGGACGGGACGCTGTGGCACCCCGGTGAGTGGAGTAAGCGGGGATTCAAGTTCTGTTCCATCGGGTCGGCGACCGCCAGAACGGCCGAGCCGACCGGGGCCTGGGCCGCTGCGTGGGGCGGCACGCGATGAGCCGCCGCGGAGAGGGCACGGGTAACGGCCCCGTCCGAGATGTCCACTCTAGAAGAACGCGGGACTCGGCCGTACAGAGGGGTGGTCAATCTACGGCGGTGTGAGGGGCCGGTAAAGGATGCGCCGCGGGCCGATCCGGGGCGGCCCGCGTGCGTATCCTGGCGCCCCCCGACCCCCACCCGTCCTCCGCATGAAGCTCATCGTCCCGATGGCGGGCCGCGGCACCCGCCTCCGCCCTCACACCCACGTCACCCCCAAGCCGCTGCTCCCCGTCGTCGGCCGCTCGATGGTCGAGCGCATCGTCGAGACGTTCGCGGGCGCGCTCCCGCGCGGGCTCGACGAGGCCGTCTTCGTCCTCGGGCCCGACTTCGGCGACGAGGTGCGCCGGCAGCTCGCGGCCATCTGCGAGCGGCAGGGCCTCCGGCCCCACTTCGCGGTGCAGGAGCAGGCCCTCGGCACCGCGCACGCCGTCGTCCAGGCCGGCGAGCACCTCGACGGCGAGTGCGTCATCGTCTTCGCCGACACCCTCTTCGCGATGGACGAGACGCCCGACCTCGACGCCGACGCCGTCGTCTGGGTCAAGCATGTGGACGACCCCCGCCGCTTCGGCGTCGTCGTCAAGGACGGGGAGCGCATCTCGGCCTTCGTCGAGAAGCCGGAGGAGCCGATCTCGAACGAGGCCATCATCGGCATCTACTACGTCCGCGACGCCGCCACGCTGCGGCGCGAGATCGACGACCTCATCGAAGACGACGTGCGGGGCGCCGGCGGCGAGTTCCAGCTCACCGACGCGCTCGACCGGATGCTCAAGGCCGGCCAGACCTTCAAGACGGCCTCCGTCTCCGAGTGGCTCGACTGCGGGACGATCCCCGCCCTCAAGGACACGACGCGAGTGATGCTCGACAAGAGCGGCGAGGCCACGCACGAGGGCCGCGTCGAGAACAGCACGCTCATCGAGCCCGTCTTCCTCGGTCCGGACGCGACCGTGCGCGACTCGGTCGTGGGGCCGTACGCTGCGATCCACGGCAAGGCCACCGTCACCGGCTCCACGGTCAAGAACACGATCGTGTTCGAGGGCGCGACCGTCGAGGGCTCGGCGCTGGACGACGCCGTCGTGGGCCACGAGGCGCACGTCCGAGGCTTCGCCGGCCCCCTCAACATCGGCGACCACGCGACCGTCGGCGTCGAGGCGTGACGAGCCGGGGGATCGGACCGCCGCGTGATCGGATCGCCGTGTGCGGCGTTGAAGCGCCCGCGCCTCGATGAGACGATCCCCCGCCCTCCCGATGGACCTCGTCCCCGCCGACGCCGAGCACCGCCTCGGCTTCGACCGGCTCCGTGCCCGGCTCCTCGGGCACAGCCGCACGCCCTACGGGCGGGAGCGGCTGGAGCGCCTCGCGCCCTCGGCTGACCGCGCCGAGGTGGCCCAGCGGCTGGAGGCGGCCGGCGAGATGCAGGCCGTCCTCGGGTTCGATGAGCCGTTCCCGCTCTCGGGCGCCGACGACCTCCGCCCGATCCTCAAGCGCATCGCGCCGAAGGGGGCCTGGGCCGACGGCGAGGCCCTCGCCGCCGTGGCGCGCGTGCTCCGCCTCCTCCGCGCGCTCCACGCCTACCTCAAGGGGAAGAAGGAGACGTACCCGGCGCTGTGGCGCACGGGCGGCGAGATCGTGGTCCTGAAGGCGCTCGAGGAGCACATCGAGCGGACCGTCGACGAGGGGGGGCAGGTCAAGGACGACGCGAGCCCGGAGCTGGCCCGGATCACCCGGCAGATCGCCGTCCGCGAGGGGCGCCTCCGGGAGACGCTGATGCGCGCTCTCCGCGCGGCCATCTCGGAGGGGTGGGCCACCGAGGAGCAGCCGACGATTCGGGGCGGCCGCGCCGTCATCCCCGTCCGCGCCGAGGCCAAGCGGAAGGTGCCCGGCTTCGTCCACGACGTCTCGTCGTCGGGCCAGACCGTCTACATCGAGCCGGCGAGCGTGCTCGACCTCGGCAACGAGATCCGCGAGCTGGAGGCCGAGCGGCGCCGCGAGATCGAGCGGATCCTGCGCGAGGTGACGGGCCACCTCCGCCACCACCGCGTGGAGGTCGAGGCCGGGCTGGAGGCGTTGGGGCGGCTCGACCACCTCGCCGCCGTCGGCCGCCTCGCCAACGAGCTGGAGGCGCTCGTCCCCGCCCTCAACGACGACGGCGTCCTCCGGCTCGTCCGCGCCCGCAACCCCGTCCTCCAGCTCCACTTCCGGCGCGAGGCCGAGCGCCGCCGGGAGGAGGGCGGAGAGGACGGCCCCTCGCGCGAGGTGGTCCCCCTCGACCTTGAGCTCGGCGGCGACTCCGTCACGCTCGTCATCACCGGCCCGAACGCGGGCGGCAAGAGCGTCGCGCTCAAGGCCGTCGGCGTGCTGTGCCTGATGGCGCAGTGCGGCCTCCCCATCCCCGCGGCGCCCGGCACCACGCTCCCCGTCTTCCGGCAGCTGTTCGTCGACCTCGGCGACCAGCAGTCGATCCAGGACGACCTCTCGACGTTCACGAGCCACCTCCGCAACATCCAGCGGATGCTGGAGGACGCCGACGACCGCTCGCTCGCGCTCATCGACGAGGCCGGGACCGGCACCGACCCGGCCGAGGGCGGCGCCCTCGCCGAGTCCGTCCTCCGCCGGCTCACGGCGCGCGGCGTCCGCACGATCGCCACCACGCACCACGGCACGCTCAAGGCCTTCGCCCACGCCACCGACGGCGTCGAGAACGGCTCGATGCAGTTCGACCGCGAGACGCTCGCGCCGACGTACCGCTTCCGCGCGGGCGTGCCGGGCTCGTCCTACGCCTTCGAGATCGCGCAGCGCGTCGGCCTCGACCGCCCCGTCGTGGACGACGCCCGGCGGCTCGTCGGCGAGAGCAAGGCGGCGCTCGAAGACCTCATCGCCGAGATGGAGCGGCAGACGGCCGAGGCCGCCGAGACCCTCGCCGAGGCCGAGCGCCGCGCCGCCGACGCCGAGCGGATCCGGACGGATTACGAGGCGCGGCTGGAGACGCTACGGGCCGACCGCGACCGGCTCCGCGCCGAGGCCCTCGCCCAGGCCGAGCAGGTCGTCCGCGACGCGAACGCGGCCGTCGAGAACACGATCCGCGAGATCCGCGAGGCCGAGGCGGAGAAAGAGGCGACGAAGGAGGCGCGCGAGCGGCTGGAACGGTTCAAGGAGACCGTTGCGGAGCGGCACAAGACCGTGCAGGGCCGCGTGCGCGCCCGGGAGCGGCGCCGGCCGCCGTCGACGCCGGCCGCCTCGGGCCCGATCGCCGAGGGCGACCAGGTTCGCCTCGACGGCGGGCAGGCCGTCGGGGAGGTGCTCGAGCTCGACGGCCGGGAGGCCGTCGTCGCCTTCGGGCAGATGACCACGCGGGCCAAGCTCGACCGGCTGGCGAAGGTGGCCGGGCCGCGCGAGCAGCGCGTCGAGGTGCGGGCGCCCCGGACGGGGCCCAAGGCCGACCTCCCCGCGGTCCACGCCCGCCGCCGCATCGACGTGCGGGGGCGGCGGGTGGACGAGGCTGTGCCCGAGGTGATGCGGCTCGTGGACGAGGCCGTGGCGGCGGGCGTCCCGAGCGTCGAGATCCTCCATGGGAAGGGGACGGGCGCGCTCCGCCAGGCCGTCCGCGAGCACCTCGCCGCCCGCCCCGACGTGGCCTCGTTCGACTCCGCCCCCTGGAACGAGGGCGGCGACGGCGTCACCGTCGCCGTGCTGGGGTGAGGGGCGCGCGTTTTCCACTTCCGCTCCCGCCTCGGCCCCGTCGTAGCTTCGGCCCTCCCACTCACTCCCCCCGCTCATGCGCACCCGCACGCTCCGAGTCCTCGCGCTCGCCCTGCTCCCCCTCGTCGCCCTCTCCCTCGCCGGCTGCGACGAGGCAGCGACAGATGACGCATTCACGTTCGTCGTCGACAACGTTTCGTTCACGTTCACCTTCCAGGGCAGTGCCATCGATGGTGACGCGATCGAAGTCTCTGCCCAGAGCAGCGAGAATATCCTCGACGATTTTCCGTCGGGCTTCGGTGCCGATGACGTAACGCGGGTCGGCCTCGTTGACGGAAGCGCTCAGATCCGCCTGCTTAATCCCGTTGGGGTCACCATCGGCGTGCTCGATGATGTGTCGTTACGACTCAGCGCGGGTAGCAGCTCGGTTGAGGTGGCAAGTGCTGAGAACATAGAAACCGGTGGCTCGATGACAGGCGAGGCGAGCCTTGAAACGACCACCGCGAACATCGCGGGTGTCGTCACCGGGGGCGACTTCGACGCGACGCTCGACGTGTCAGGTGATCCGGGGCTCCCCGACGAAACCTACCGTGTCGAAGTTTTCTTCGATGTTGAGGTAACGGTGCCGGCCTTTTAAGCCCCTCGCCCGGGCTCAGCGGACGGCCACGCAGGAGATCTCGACGCGGGCGCCGCGCGGCAGGGCGGCCACCTGGAGCGCCTCCCGCGCCGGCGGCGCCTCGCTGAAGTAGCGGGCGTAGACCTCGTTGACGGGCGCGT
>JAWWCA010000148.1:0-9077 GCA_033720695.1 Rubricoccaceae bacterium | reverse complement strand
GGAGAAGCCACCGAGCGACTCGAAGACGTCTTTCCGGTAGGCGACGTTCGCCCCGTTGCAAATCGTCGGTCGGCCCGCGCCGATGGCGCCGGCGCCCACGGCGACGAGCCCGAGGAACTCCAACGCCTGCAGGCGGGCGAAAACGTCGCCGCCCGCGCGGTAGCGAACGGGCCCCGAGACGAACGCGGTGACGGGGCCCGCCTGGGCACCGAGGTCCGGGAAGCGGGTGGCCATGGCGCGGATCCATCCGCGGGGCACCGAACAGTCCGCGTCGGTCGTGAGGATGAGGGAGCCGCGAGCATGCGCGATCCCTTTCTCGATCGCGCGCTTCTTGTGCGCCCTCGTCCGCTCCAGGTTGTCGGGCATCCGGAGGAGGCGGAGCCGCTCGGGGTCCGCGGCCTCTTCGCCGCCTGCGAGGACGGGGGCGTTCACCCGCTGCATCACCCGCGAGACCACGGCCGCGGTGTCGTCCTCCGAGAGGTCGTCCACCACGATGACTTCGAAGCGGTCGGCGGGGTAGTCACACGCGAGGATGGTCTCCAGGCACCGCTCGATGACCCCGGCCTCGTCCCGTGCGGGCACGAGCACGGAGACGGCCGGGAGAGGCGTCTCGGGGCTTCGCGCTTCGTCGGAGGGGGAGCGGGACCCCCGCACGACCTCGCGGAACCCGACAGCGAAGAGGCCGATGGTGACGGCGTACACGCCGCCGAGGAGCAGGAGAACGACGCCCAGAACAGTCACGCCGGTGCGGGCACGGGGTCGGCGTCGTCCGCCCGGACGGGCGGGGCCAGCCGGAGTCGAGGCAGGAGGACGAGGCCGGCCAGGGCCGGAGCCAGGAAGTTGACGGCGAAGAGCCCGAGCGACGCGTTGAAGGCGGCGGCCTCCGCCACGCCGTAGAACCCGAGGAAGAACACCGCGGCGCTCTCGCGGACGCCGAGGTCCCCCAACGTCACCGACGGGATCGCGCTCTTGGCGAAGAAGACGAGCACGACCCCGAGGTAGAGCGCGAGCGCGGGCGTCGCCGGGTCGAAGGCCCGGACGAGCAGCACGAACTGCGTCGAGAAGACGGCGTACCGCACGGCCGAGAGCCCGAGGAGGGCCGCCGCGTCGGCGCCGCGGAACCGGGAGAGGGTCGCGACCGCCCGCCGGAGCCGGTCGAAGGGAAGCACGGCCGAGAGCGCGCGGCGCCCGAGGTCCGGGTGCAGCAGGCACACGAGGAGGGCGGCCGTCCCCCCGGCGGCGACGCCACCGACGGCGGCCCAGGCCAGCAGGGTGTCCGACGCGTGCGCCGCGAGGAAGGCCGGGAGCACGGAGAGGCCGAAGACGAGGCAGCAGGCCAGCGTCGCCATTCGCTCCGCGAACGTCAGGGCCGCCGAGGCGCCCGGCGGGACGGCCCGGAGGTAGAGGGCCCGTCCGACGTAGTCGCCGACGCGCCCGGGGGTGAGCTGGCCGAGCGGGTACCCCGCCACCACAGCGGCGAGGGCCGTCCGGAACCCGACCTCGGGGGCCAGGCGGACCACCAGGCGATGCCAGCGGTACGCCTCCAGCCCGACGTTGACCGGCAGGAGCGCCAGCGCGGCCAGCGCCCAGCCGAGCCGGGCCTCGGAGGCAGCGGTCAGGATCGCGCCCCACTCGACGACGACCCCGAGCGCAACGAGTGCACTCACCGTGAGGAGCAGCTTGACGACGTAGAGGCGACGCGGCACGGGGGACGGGGGGAAAGCCGGAAGCTACGGGTCGGACGGATCGCGCGGGGACGGCGGGCGCGGGCGCGTCGGGCCGGCAACGGTGGCGCGACGCGCGGCCCGCCAGCAGCCCGTCGGGAAGCCGGTCTAGCGGAAGAGCGGGAGGAGATCCCGGAAGTCGTACACGATCTGCAGCCCGCCCAGCACGAACCCTTCAGGGCTGAAGCCGAGGAGAGCGCCCACCACGGCCCGGTCGCGGTCGATGTTGACGAGGTTGAACCCGACGCCGAGCGACGGCCGGAGCGGGACCCGCCCCTCGGCATCTGCCACGACGTCTTCGTCGAACGAGACGGCGAACTTGAATTGGTCGGCGACGTCGTCGTAGCTGCTCCCCACGTCCGCCATCAGGAGCCCGTCGATGGCGTAGCGCCCGAAGAGGTCGACGAGGGGAAAGCGGAGGCCGGCGCCGACTGCCACCAGGTCGTTCCCGAAGAACCGCTCGCCGGTGTAGCCGGGGAGGAGGGCGTCGTCGAGGGCGGGGCGGTAGAAGAACGGCAGCCGGGTGTTGTCGATCTCGTCGTCGGCTCGGGTGACGGCGGCGACGGCGCGGCCGAACAGCACGATGCGACGGCCCATCAGCGGCTGGAAGCCGAAGACGCGGACCTGTGCGCTGTTGAAGCGGAGGTCCGTCCCGTCGAGGGCGTAGAAGCGCCGGAGCGAGGCCTCGACCAGCGCGCCCCGCCGCGTCATCACGAGCCGATCTCGGGTGTCGTGGCCCACCTCCAGCCCGACCGATACCCCGTAGCGGGCGTCGCCTTCGAGCCGGCTCAGCAGCGTCGTGTCCGGGAGCGACGCGGGGTCGTCGTCGGCGTCTTCGAAGTCGCTGAGCTTGTCGTAGAGCAGGCGCGCGCCCGGCTGGAGGAGGAGGCCGGTGTGGCCGAGGGGGTACCACCCAACGCGCCCCTCGATCTGGCCCGACGCGAAGTCGAGGTTGAGCCGGTCGTCCCGGTCGGACGTGGGGCCGAGGCCGT
Source organism: Rubricoccaceae bacterium (assembly GCA_033720695.1). GTDB lineage: Bacteria > Bacteroidota > Rhodothermia > Rhodothermales > Rubricoccaceae > DATGQT01. The sequence continues at coordinate 6,361 of JAWWCA010000148.1, read as the reverse complement.
AGTACCGCTGGCGCGACGAGGTGCGCACGCGAGCCCCCACGAGGCCGTAGAGCGGGGTCGTGTAGGGGTTCCCGGTGTAGAGGTAGACGGAGGCGCTCTGGAACCGCTGCGACAGCCGCGCCCCGACCTCGATCTCGCTCCCGGCCCAGCCGAGGTTTCGGATGCCGAGCCCGCCGCCGATCCCGAACCCCCGCGAAGCCGACCACAGCGCGGCCGGCTGGAAGCGTGGGAGGAGGTAGACCTCGGGTCGGGTGGTGTCGGCCGGCGCGGTGGTGCTCGACCCGGGCGTCGCAGCGGTTGCGGAGGGGAAGGGCGACGCGGCGGTCCCCGTACCGAGGAGGAGCGCGCCGAGGAGGGGGAGAAGGGCGGAGGGGCGCAAAGCGGGAGAAGGCGGGCTGGGCGCTCAAGATAGGCGAGGCCGCCGGAACAAGGGAAGACGCTTGGGATGCGTCGGGCCCCGCCGAGCCGGGTATCTTCGCGATGCCCCAACCCCCTCGCCACCGATGCCCACCGTTCTCGTCGTCGGAGGCGGCGGACGCGAGCACGCGATCCTCCACGCGCTCGCCCGCAGCCCCCGCCGCCCGACCCTCCTCTGCGCTCCTGGCAATGCGGGCATCGCCGCGATGGCGGAGACCGTTCCGATTCCTGCCTCCGACCTCGACGGGCTGGTCGACCTGGCCGTCGCGCGGGCGGTCGACCTCGTCGTGGTGGGCCCGGAGGCCCCGCTCGTGGCCGGGTTGGCGGACCGCCTCGACGCGGCGGGCGTCCGCGTGTTCGGTCCGAGCGCGGCGGCGGCGCGGCTCGAAGGCTCCAAGTCCTTCGCCAAGTCGTTCATGGAGCGCCACGGCGTTCCGACGGCGAGGAGCCGGACGTTCGAGCGCGGAGGCTACGACGAGGCTCGCACCTACGTCGAGGCCCACCCGCTTCCCGTCGTGCTCAAGGCCGACGGCCTCGCTGGCGGCAAGGGCGTCGTGGTCGCTGAGACCCGTGCGGCGGCGCTGGAGGCCCTGCACCGGATGATGCGGGAGGACGCCTACGGCGAGGCCGCCGACGCCGTCGTCGTGGAGGCGTTCCTCGAGGGCGAGGAGGCCAGCGTCTTCGCGCTCACGGACGGCACCGACCACGTCCTCCTCGCGCCCGCCCAGGACCACAAGCGCGTCGGCGAGGGCGACACCGGACCCAACACCGGAGGGATGGGCGCCTACGCCCCGGCCCCCGTCGTCACGGACGACGTGCTGCGGGAGGTCGAGCGCGGCATCATCCGGCCGGTCCTCGACGGGATGCGCGGCGAGGGGCACCCGTACCGCGGCGTGCTCTACTGCGGCCTCATGATCTCGGCCGCTGGCCCCTCCGTCGTCGAGTTCAACTGCCGGTTCGGGGATCCGGAGACCCAGGTGGTGCTCCCTCTGCTCGGCGGGGACCCGCTGGCCCTGTTCGAGGCGGTGGCCGACGGGCAGGTGCACGCGCTGGAGGTGGCGCGGCGCCCGGGCGCGGCAGCGTGCGTGGTCCTCGCCTCGGCCGGGTACCCTGGGCCTTATGAGACGGGGAAGCCCATCGAGGGGCTCGAGGAGGCCGCGCGGCACGCCCTCGTGTTTCACGCAGGGACGACCCGAGAGGACGGGCGCGTCGCCACGGACGGGGGTCGGGTGCTCGGCGTGACCGGGCTCGGGGACACCCTGCGGGCCGCCCTGGACGCCGCCTACGCCGGTGCCGGGGCCATCCAGTTTGAGGGCAAGACGCTCCGCCGCGACATCGGGCACCGAGCCCTGGCCCGCCCGGCGCGATGACCCGCGTCGTGTTCAGCGGATGGGTCGCCGTGGCGCTCGCGGCCTGCGCGTCCCCGTCGCCGGTGGGGGTGCCCGGCACGGCACCTGCCGGCCCCGACGCGCGCCCGGTCACCGAAGTCGCCCGCTTCCGGGACGCGCGGTCCCTGGCGGTTGCGGGCGAGGCCCTCTACGTGGTGGATGCGGCGGAGTCCGTCGTCGTCTCGCTCACGCCAGAGGGGGAGAGGCTCGCCTCCTTCGGCGGGCCGGGCGCAGGGGACCACGGCCTCCTCGAACCCTCCGGGGTGGACCCGACCAACGGCCTCGAGCTGTACGTCGCGGACACGGGGAACGCGAGGCTCCAACGGCTGTCGAGAGAGGGCCGCCTCATCGAGACGATCCCGGTGCCGTCCGGGGAGCCGCGGGCCGTCGGCCGTCCCGAGTCCGCGCGGTCCCGTGAGGACGAGGCCTCGCTGGGTCTCCGTGGGCGCCCGCTCGCCGTGGCCGTGGGGCCCGCCGACGCGCTCTACGCCGTCGAGGCGGAGCGGGGCGTGGTGGTGTGGTGGGAGGGGCGGCGTCTCGCTCGCTCGCTCGGAGCCGATGGCCCTGGCGCTCTCTCGGCGCCGACCGACGTGGCGGTCGATGGAGCCGGGGCCGTGTACGTCGCCGACCCCGGCCGAGAGGCCGTCGTCGTCTACTCGAACCTCGGCGTGTTCCGCCACGCTGTTCCCGGCGCGGCGGCGGGCGGCGTCCGCGCCGTTGGATTGGGTCGGGGGCCCGAGGGGGAGCGGCTCCTCGTCGTTGGGCCGCAGGCCGTGGCTGTTCATCGGTTGGAGGGGGGGCTCGTGGACGTCGTCCCGGTGGACGTCGGGGAGGAGCTCGTGGACGCCGCCGTCTCTGCCGGGCAGCTCTACGTCCTCACCCGGACGCGGCTGCTCCGGGTGGAGTAGGTGTCGGGTTTGGCCTCGGAGGGCGCCCGCCGTGCCGTTATCTTCCGCGCCCGTCACCCGCCCGCCTCGCCCCCGCTCTCCGCTACGTCTCGTTCCGTTCGTACTGGCGGCCCCGGCCGCCTGCCGATGGGGGTTCGTCGCCTGCTGTATTCACTCGCGCTGGTGGCCGTGTGCACGGCGGGGAGAGGTGCGCAGGCGCAGCCCGCCCCGGCGGGGCCCGGCCTCGGCGCCGTCCGCGACACGGTCCTGATCGGCGCGGGGGCGAGAGCCCAACTCCAGCCCAACATCGTCCCCGGCTCTGAGGCGCTGTGGCTCCTTCCGCCGGGCCTCGCCCCGGTGCGCCTGACGGCGGAGCAGTACGGACTCGAGGCCCAGAGCGGGGTGCTGACGCTCCGAGGGGTCGCGGTGGCCCCCGGCACCGGGCTCGCGGCGCAGTACCGGACGCTCCCGTCGCTGCCCGTCGCGGCGCGCAGGGTGCTGACGGAGGAGGCGGACTCGCTCGGCCGCCGGACCGTCGCGGAGCAGAGGGACACCGAGATCGAGCCCCTCTTCGGAGGGGTCCGGCTGGAGCGGCGCGGGTCCATCTCCCGCGGGATCACGGCCGGGAGCAACCGCGACGTCTCCGTGGAGAGCGGGCTCCGGATGGAGCTCTCGGGGCCCATCACCGACGACGTGGCCGTGCAGGCCGTCCTCACCGACGCGAACACCCCGATCCAGCCCGAGGGCACCACGCAGCAGCTCTCCGACTTCGACCGCGTCTACGTCCAGTTCACCGCGCCCGCCGGGACCGCACGCCTGGGCGACGTCGACCTCGCCTACACCGACGCCGTCTTCGCCTCGCTGACGCGGAAGATCCAGGGCGCGGCGGTCGAGGGGGCGGTGCCGGCGGGCGGGGCGTTCGCTGGGGGGGCCATCCGAGCGGCAGGGGCGACGACCCGGGGGCTCTTTCGGAGCCAGGACCTCGCGCCCCTCGAAGGGGTGCAAGGGCCGTACCGACTGCGTGGGCAGGACGGCGAGGAGTTCGTCCTCGTCGTCCCCGGGAGCGAGCGGGTCTACCTCGACGGGGTCCTCCTCGACCGTGGCGAGGCGCAGGACTACGTGATCGACTACGCCACGGGCGAGCTCACCTTCACGCCCCGGCACCTGATCACGGCCGAGCGACGGCTCACCGTCGACTTCGAGTACACCACGAGCCGCTACACGCGCACGCTCCTTGCGGCCGACGCCGACGCCGGGTTCTGGCGCGCAGCGGGGGGCGCCCGCGGCCGCCTCGCCGTGACTGTCCTCCAGGAGGCCGACGCCGCCGCCTTCGGCGACGCGCTCGGGCTGACGGAGGCGGACCTCGATGCCATCGCGGCGGCCGGGGACGACCTCGTTCTCGTGGACGGGGCCGAGCGCGTCCCGTTTGACCCCGAGAGCCCGTTCGTCCTCTACACCCGCCGCGACACGACGCTGGCGGGCGAGCGCTACCGCATCTTCGTCCCCGCGACGGCGGCGGCCGACAGCGTCTTCCGGGTCCGCTTCTCGCGGGTGGCCGACGGCGCCGGTCAGTACCGGCGGGCGGCCCAGGCCCTCAACGGCATCCTCTACGAGTGGGTCGGGCCCACGGGCGGCGACTACGTGCCGTTCCGGCTCCTGCCCGCGCCGCAGACCCGCCGCGTCGTCGACGTGCGGGGGAGCGTGGCGCCCGTCCCGGGGCTCACCCTCTTCGGCGAAGGGGCAGGCTCTCTGAACGACGTCAACACGCTCTCGGCGCTCGACGATGGGGACGAGGGGTTCGCCGGGGTCGCCGGCCTACGGCTCCAGCCCACCGCGCTCCTGGGAGGCCGAGTCTCCGCCGATGTGGTGCACCGGCGCCAGGAGGCCCAGTTCAGAGCGTTCGACCGCACGCGGCCTGTGGAGTTCAACCGCCGCTGGAACCTCGGGCGGTCGGGGGCCGACCCCGCCGGGGTGCCCCTCGGCGTCGAGCTCCGCCTCGACTCCCTTGATGAGGCCACGACCGAGGGGGCCGCGCGCTGGGCCCGCGGCGAGACGGCGCAGGTGGAGGCGGAGGCTGGGCGCCTCGACCTCGGGGAGCGGTTCGACGCGTGGCGCGGTGCATTCGCCCTCGCCCTCGACGGCACCGGGCGCGGGCTTCCGGCGCTGGACGCTCGCCTCGATGCCGCGTCGAGCCACGACGCGGGTGCGGGGGAGACGGGGGTGTTCGTGCGGCAGTGGGCCGGGCTCCGGATGCCCGTCCTGGAGGGCCGGCTCACCCCCTCCCTCCGGTATGAGGAGGAGCGTCGCCGGCAGAACGTGGTGGGGGCCGACAGCCTCGCCCGGGGCTCGTTCGCCTTCCGGTCCGTCCAGCCGGGACTCGCCTGGACCTCCGGGCCACTCACGGCCACGGGGGCCGTCGCATACCGGTGGGAGGAGGACCTCCTCGACGGACGCCTCGCGCCCTCGGCCCTCGCGACGACCCTCGAGACCACGCTCGGCTACCGGCCGACCGGGAGCCTCACGACAGAGGCGCGCTTGGCGTACCGCACCAAGGAGGCCGAGGCGCCGTTCGAGCCGATGGGGCAGCAGGACACCGAGAGCCTGGCCGTCCGGTGGACGGGGCGTGCGGCCCCGCTGCGCCGGGCGGTCGAGGTGACGACGCTCTACGAGGCGCTGACAGAGCGGACGCCGCTCCTCCAGGAGACCTACCTCCTCGTCGGCTCCGAGCTCGGAGAGTACGTGTGGCGCGACGGAGAGGGAGAGCCGCGTCCAGGGGAGCCCGACGGCGTGGCGCAGGTGGACGAGTTCTTCCCCGAAACCACGCCGCTCGAAGGCACCTACGCGCGCACCTTCGTCCCGTCCGATGCGCTCTTCCCGACGATTGGCGTCTCGGGCCAGCTCCGCCTCCGCCTCGACCCCGGCCGCCTCGTCGGGCAGGCCGACGCGCGCCCCCTCGCGCGCGCCCTTCGCCTCGTCTCCGCCCGGACGACCCTCGACGTACGGGAGCAGAGCACCGACCCTGAGATCCGGCGCGTGCTCCTCCTCCGCCCGTCGGTCCTCCAGCAGCGCGCGGGGCGGGTCGTGGACGGGGACACGCTCCCGCCCGCCACCCTGACCGGGCGGTTCCGCGTGGCGCAGGACCTCACGTTCTTCCCTCTGAGCACCCGGTACGGCCTCCGGGTCGCCCTCGCCCACCTCACGAGCACCAACCGCCTCGCAGCCGGCCTGGAGACGCGCCGCCTCCGCACCGCCCGCGCCGACGCCGACGCGGTGCTCCTCGGGCCGCTCCGTGCCCGGCTCATCGGGACGGCCGGGCAGAACCGCGTCGTCAGCGACGTGTTCGCCTCGCGGACGTTCGACATCGGGAGCGTCGGGGTGGAGCCGCAGCTCGCGTGGACGCCTTCGGCGGGGGCGTCGGCGACGGTCGGGGTCGCCTACAGCCAGAAGACGAACCGCCTCGCGCAGCCCGGCGAGGCGACGGGCGCGACGCTCGTCCGCGTCCCCCTCGATGCGCGCGTGACCCTGGCCGACCGGCTCTCGCTCCAGGTCCGCGCCGAGCGTGCCGACGTGTCGGTGGAGGGGGACGGGGCGGGGCTAACCCTGTTCGAGCTGACGGAGGGGCGTGGGGCGGGGGTCTCGTACCTGTGGGGGCTCACGGGCCAGTACCTC
>JAWWCA010000147.1:0-9084 GCA_033720695.1 Rubricoccaceae bacterium | reverse complement strand
CTTGTCCCCCGCCCGCCCCCGGCTCCCACCCGTGCCCCGCGCCATGAGCAAGCGCTCCCGTTCGAAGACACCCCCGCCGCCCGCGCCGACGCCGACGCCCGGGCCGTCGCCCGAGCTGTCGGGCCGGCGGCGCCTCGTCTTCACCGGGCTCATGCTCGCCCTCCCGGTCCTCTTCTTCGCGCTCCTCGAAGGAGGCCTCCGCCTCGTCGGCTACGGCGACGCCTACCCGCTGTTCGTCCCCGTCCCCGGCGCGCCCGGCTACCTCGTCCAGAGCGACGACGTGGCGCGGCGCTACTTCGCGCAGCAGGCGCAGGTCCCCAACAGCATCGGCGACCAGTTCCGGGCCGAGAAGGCCGACGGCGCGCTCCGGGTCTTCGTGCAGGGCGGGTCGTCGGCGGCGGGCTTCCCGTTCTACCACGGCGGCGCGTTCTCGCGCGTGCTCCAGCAGCGCCTCCAGCAGACCCTCCCCGGCCGCGAGGTCGAGGTCGTCAACACGGCGATGGCGGCCGTCGGCTCCTACACCCTGCGCGACCTCGCCGACGAGATCGTCGCGCACGCGCCCGACGCCGTCCTCCTCTACGCCGGCCACAACGAGTACTACGGCGCGCTCGGCGTCGGCTCGACGGAGTCGCTGGGGCGGGTGCCGTGGGTGGTCAACGCCTACCTCGGCCTCCGCGGCTTCCGGACGGTCCAGCTCCTCCGCGGCGCGCTGTCGGGCGCGATGGGGCTGGTCGGCGGCGCGCCCGCGGCGGGCGAGCGGCCGTCGAACACGCTCATGGGGCAGATGGTGGGCGAGCAGACGATCCCCTACGGCTCCGAGGTCTACAGGGCCGGGCTCCGGCAATTCCGCACCAACCTGAGCGCGATCCTGGCGACGTACGCGGACGCGGGCGTCCCCGTCTTCGTCGGCACGCTGGCCTCGAACGAGCGCGACCAGCGGCCGTTCGTCACCGTCCACGCCCTCGCCGACCGGGCGGCGTGGCAGGCGCGCGTCCGGGCGGGGGCCGACGCCTTCGGTCGGGGCGACCTCGACGCCGCCGAGGCCGCCTTCCGCGCGGCCGTCGCCCTCGACTCTCTCGCGGCCGACGCCTACTACGGGCTCGGGCGTGTCCTGGAGCGGGCGGGACGGGCGGAGGCGGCGCGCGAGGCCTACCTCGCCGCCAAAGACCGGGACGCGCTGCGCTTCCGGGCGCCCGAGGCCTTCAACGCCGTCGTCCGCGAGGAGGCCGCCCGGCACGGCGCGACGGTCGTGGACGTGCAGGGGGCCCTCCGCGCCCGCGCCCCCGGCGGCGCCATCGGCCGGGAGCACATGCTGGAGCACCTCCACCCCACGCTCGACGGCTACTTCGTCCTTGCCGACGCCTTCTACGACGCCCTCCTCGAAAGCCCGGTCGTGGGGGATGAGGCGCGGCCGGTGCCCGAAGAGGCGGCCTACGCCGGCCGCCTCGTCACGGCCATCGACTCCCTCGTGGGCGTGCTCCGCGTGCGGCGGCTGATGTCGGAGTGGCCGTTCCAGCCGCTCGGCACCCGCCTCCAGCTCGACACCCTCACCGGCCGCTCGCCCGTCGACCAGATGGCGTGGCAGCTCTACCGAGGCGAGACCGACTGGCTCTCGGCGGCCGAGTGGCTCGCCGACCACTACGCCCAGCGGGGCGAGCTGGAGCGGGCGCTGCGCGTGCACCTCGCCGTGGCGCAGGAGCTCCCGTCGCGCGCCGAGCCGCGCACCGCCGCCGGCAACGTGCTCATGGCGATGGGGCAGCCCGCCGAGGCGGCGCCGCTGTTCGAGGCCGCCCTCGCGCGCGACCCGGACGCCGCCCCGGCCCTCGGCATGCTCGGCGCCATCCGGCTCAGCGGGGGCGAGCGGGCCGAGGCCGTCCGCCTCCTCGAACGGGCCCACCGCCTGGCCCCCACCAACACCCAGTTCCTCTACAACCTCGCCGGGGCCTACGCCCTCACCGACCGGATCGAGGACGCCCGCCGTGCCGCCCAGGAGGTGCTCCGCCTCGACCCCGACCACACGTCGGCGCGGATGCTGCTCCAGAGCCTCCCCCCGGCCTGAGCCGGACGGCGCTCAGGGCGCCTCGCCGTCGCGCGCGATCCGGAGGGGGGTGCCGGTCCAGGGCGCGGTGCAGTCCAGAACGGCGGCCTCGGCAGTGAGCGTGCAGCGGGTGTCGTACATCGTCAGGAGGAGGCCGCCGTCAGCGAGGGGGAGGGCGGCGGAGGGGCGGCCCTCGGCCTGCTCGACCTCGTCGTAGACCCAGCCGGTGCTGGTCGGGCGGAGCTCGAAGCGCGTCTCGAACGGGGCGGGCCACCGGTAGCGCCCGGCGGCGCGGGCGAGGCGATCAGCGCCTGGCGCGCCGTCCACGGCGTAGCGCGGCAGGCTCGGCGCGGTGCCGAGGAGGAGGCCCATGAGGGCCGGGGCGAGTGAGTTGGCCGTGACGGCGTAGGAATTCGAGAGCACCACGACCGTCGCGTCCGCCGTCCGGTTGTGCATCACGACGGCGTTGTAGCCGGGCGCGCGGCCGGAGAAGTAGAGCACGGGGCCTGCGCCGAAGAGGGCGTCGTAGACAGCCGCCGGGACCACGTTGTCCTCGAAGAGGGCGTCGGCGAAGCGGTGGAGGTCGGCGGCCGTGCTGGTGAGCGAGCCGCCGCCGATCTTGATGGCCGGCGCCACGGTCGTCGCGGGCACGCGGCTGCCGGGCGCGGGGCCGGGCTGGTAGCCCCGCGCGAGGCGGGGGACGAGCGCGCCGAACCGTTCGTGCGCCGTGTCGGCGAGCCCGAGCGGGCCGAGGACGTGCCGGTCGAGATGGTCGCCGTAGGCCATGCCGGACACCCTCTCGATGACGTGGGCGAGGAGGGCGTAGCCGCCGTTGCTGTAGAGGTAGTCGGTCCCCGGGTCGAAGTCGAGCGGCTCGGCGGCGATGCGCGCGACGAGGGTGTCGAGCGGGAGGTCGCCCTGCATGGCATCATCGTACCAGTCGAGGTCGTTGATGTGGACGACGCCCGAGCGGTGGGCGAGGAGGTGCGCGATCGTGATCTCGTCGGCCTGGGGGACGGCAGGCGCGAAGCGGTCGAGCGTCGTCTCGGGCGTGAGGCGGCCGCCCCCGTAGAGCGTCCCGATGGCGAGGGCCGTGAACGGCTTCGAGACCGAGGCGATGCGGAAGCGGGTGTCGGGCGTGTTGGGGACGGCGTGCTCGTGGCTCGCCATCCCGTAGCCGGCGTTCACGAGGACGGTGTCGCCGCGCGCCAACAGGACGACGCCGTCGAACATCCCGAGCGCGACGTAGGGCGCGACGAGGGCGTCGGCGCGAGCCCCCAGCGTGTCGGCCGGCTGGGCGGCGGCCGAGGCGACCAGGAGAACGGCGAGGACGAGGAGGCGGGTCATGACGGGCGGGGGATGAACTTGTAGCCGAGGCCGTGGACGGTGACGAAGTGGCGCGGGCGGCGCGGGTTCGGCTCCAGCTTCTGGCGCAGCCACGCCACGTGCACGTCGACGGTCCGCGTGGCCGGGGTGTCGTCGTAGCCCCACACCTCGGTGAGCGCCTCGTCGCGCGTGACGAGGCGGCCGGGGTGCGCCGCGAAGTGGCGGAGGAGGCCGAACTCCTTGGCCGAGAGCTCCACGGGCTCGCCTGCCCGTGTGACCTCGGCGCGCGCGAAGTCCACCGTCACGTCGCCGAAGCGGACGTGCTCGGCGCCGGCCGCCGGGGCGCCGGTGCGGCGGAGGAGCGCTTCGAGGCGCGCCAGCAGCTCGGGCATCTCGAACGGCTTCGTGAGGTAGTCGTCGGCGCCCAGCTTGAGGCCGACCACCTTGTCGGTCACCTGGCCGCGTGCCGTCAACATGAGGATGGGCGTGGTCACGCCGCGGGCGCGGAGGTCGCGGCACACGGCGAAGCCGTCGCGGCCGGGCAGCATCACGTCGAGGACGACCACGTCGAACGGCTCGGCGAGCGTGCGCTCGAAGCCCGCGTCGCCGTCGGCGGCATGCGCCACGGCGTAGCCCTCGGCCGCGAGGCGGTCGGTGAGCGTGAGCACCAGGCCGGGCTCGTCCTCGACGAGGAGCACGCGCGTCATGACGAAGCCGGGAGCGTGAGCGTGAAGCGGGCGCCGCCCTCGGGCCGGTTCTCGGCCGTGGCCGTGCCGCCGTGCGCCTCGGCGGCGCGGCGGACGAGCGCGAGGCCGAGCCCGGCGCCCGCGTGCTTCGGCGCGGCGGCGCCGCGGTAGAACGGCTCGAAGAGGCGCGGGAGGTCGGCCGCATCCAGGCCGGGCCCGCCGTCGGCGACCGCCAGCGCCACGGCCGGTCGCCCGCCCTGCTCGGCCGCCCGCGCGGTGAGGGCGATGGCGGGGCCGCCGTAGCGCGCGGCGTTGACGAGGAGGTTGCGGAGCGCCGTCGCCAGGCTCGCGGCGTCGCCGTCGAGCGGCGGCAGGTCGTCGGGCACGTCGACGGTGAGGGTGGCGCCGGTCTCGTCGAGGACCGGTCGGGCCTGCCGCGCGGCCTCGTTCACGACGGCCCGGAGGTCGAGCCGCTCCGGCGCCGGGGCGCGCGTGTCGGCCCCCGCGAGCGCGAGGACGCCCTCGACGAGGCCGCCCAGCCGGTCGCTCTCGTCGCGCACGAGCGCCCCGTAGCGGCGCGCCTGCTCGGGGTCGCCCACGACGCCGTCGGCGAGGTTCTCACCCGCCGAGCGGATGACGGCGAGGGGCGTCCGGAGCTCGTGCGTCACGCCGGCCACGAACTCCAGCTGCTGCTGCGCGAGGCGCCGCTGCGCCCCGGCCGAGCGGACGAGGAGCGCCATCGCCGCCGCGAGCACGCCGAGCACGCCGAAGGCGAGGCCGAGCTGCCGCCACCGCAGCCGAGCCACGGCCGCGCCGATCGAGCCCGTGCGGTGCTGCACCTGGAGCCGCCAGGGGCCGCCCGCGTCCCGCGTCATGAAGGCCGAGAGCTCGACCAGCTCGGCCCGGCCGCCGCCCGTGCCTTCCAGCGTCACGCCGAGGTTCGTCAGGCTGCCGGGGCCGAGGGGCCGGCCGAGGTCGGGGGCCCTGAGGTCTTCTCCGTCGAGCGCCGGAGTGGAGGCGTAGAGGACCGACCCGTCGGCGTCGGTGACCAACACGTCGTAGGCGTCGGCGTCGAGCAGCCGGTCGAGGGTGGGCGCGAGGAGCGCCGTCCGGAGCACGTTGGCGTCGAGCGGGAGGAAGACGAAGCGGACGGGAAGGGGAGAGGGCCCCGGCACGGGGAGCGCCGGGAGGGCGAGGCCGGGCGGCACGGCGGGCGCGTCGGCGTCGGAGAAGCGGATCGTGGCCGTGGCGCCGGGGGGGACTGACAGGCGGCCGGGCTGGTTGGCGAAGAAGGCCCGCCAGGGCGCCCACGCCTCGGGCCAGGCGACCGGGCGGAGGGCGGGCGCCGCGTCGGCGTCGAGCCGGAACAGCTGGGGCGTGGGACCGGGCTCGACCCAGTAGACGCCCGCGAGGAGCGTCGGCAGGGCGGCGTCGGACTGCCACGTACCGAGGCGCGCCGCGAGCGCCGCGGGCGCCTCCTCGTCGGCGGCCTCGACCTCACCGAAGGCGTCGGCGGCCGCGCGGAGCGGATCGGAGAACGCGGCGTCGAGCGCATCGCCGGCGGCGGCGAGGGCGCGCTGCTGCCGGGCCTCCTCGACCGTGCTCCACTGCCCGATCCATCGCCACTGCAGCCCGGCCAGCACGACGAGCACGGTCGCCAGGAGGGCGACGAGCAGGAGCGGGAGCCGTGGAGCGGGCGCGCGGGACATGGCCCCAAGATCGGCGGCGGAGAGGGCCGCGTGCGGCGCCCGCTCTCGGATTTTACATCCTTTACCTCGCTTTATGGTCGGCTTGACAACCCGCCTGCGCCACGTCCCGAATATCCTGCGGCACCTTCACCCCACGCCCATGCGTCTCCTTGTTCTCGCCTTCGCCTTTCTCACCCTGAACGCCTGCGCCCAGCCCGGGCCAGAGGAGGTCCCCGCCGTCCGCGGCGATGTCGGCGCGGCCCTCGACGACTACCTCACGAACGGGATAGAAGGCGGCTTCTCTGGCGCCGTCGTCGCCGCGGTGGATGGCGAGGTCGTGCTCCGCAAGGGCTACGGGATGGCCGACCGCGAGGCCAGCGTGCTCAACACGCCCGCGACGGTCTTCCAGATCGGCTCCGTCGCCAAGCCCTTCACGGCCACGGCCATCCTCGCGCTCCAGGACGACGGCCTCCTCTCCGTCGAGGACCCCCTCTCGGACCACTTCGACGGTGTGCCCGCCGACAAAGCGGGCATCACGCTCCACCACCTCCTCACGCACACCTCGGGGTTCCCCGGCCACATCGGCGGCGATTACGAGGTCATCGACCGGAAGGCCTACGTGACGCGGGCGCTGGCGACGCCGCTCAACCGCGCGCCCGGTGCGGGCTACGAGTACTCGAACGTCGGCTTCGCCCTGCTCGCGGCCATCGTTGAGCAGGTGAGCGGGCAGTCGTACGACGCCTACCTGCAGAACGACGTCCTCGGCCCGGCCGGAGTCGCGCACACAGGCTACCGCCTGTCGGACGACCTGCCGCGCGCGCGCGGCTACGAGGGCGGCCAGGACCTCGGCCTGCCCACCGACCGTGCCTGGGCCGACGACGGGCCCTACTGGAACCTCCGCGGCAACGGCGGCCTGCTCTCGACCGCCGACGACCTCTACCGCTTCCACCAGGCCCTCGAAAGCGGGGCCATCCTCTCCGACGAGGCCCGCGCCCTCGCGTACACACCGTACACCGACGAGGGCGAAGGCTCGGGCACGCACTACGGCTACGGCTGGGCGCTCTTCCCCGCGCCCGGCGGCGGCACGCTCGTCACCCACAACGGCGGCGACCCCGGCTTCTCGGCCGACGTCCTCCGCTTCCTCGACGACGACAGGGTGCTCATCGTGCTCTCGAACGACGCCCGCGTCGAGGCCTTCGACGTGAGCGGCCCGCTCGCGGACATCCTCTACGGCGAAACGCCCGAGCCCATCGCGGCGCCCCAGAGGCAGCCCGTCGCGCTCGATGCCCTCGGCGAGACGCTGGAGGGCCGACGCGCGCTCGCCTTCGTCGAGGCCATCAATGGCGGCACCGAGGAGGGGTATCGCGCCTTCATCGAGGGGCACCTCGACAGCCAGTTCCGCGAGGACCCCGACCGCCTCGTGACGCAGTTCTTCGGGGCCGTGGCCGACGAGATCGGGCACGCGCCGGTCACGCTCCGCCGCGCCGAGCGGGAGGGCGACCGCCTCCACCTCTACGGCGTCCTCGCCGACGGCCGCGGCTACTGGATGATGCTCGGCTTCGGGGGCGACGACGACAACCTCATCGCCGGCCTCATGACCGACTACGCGGACCTCACCGCGGTCGAGGGCACCGCCTCCGCCGACTAGCTCCGCCTCCCCTACGCCAACCCTTCCGGCCATGACCCGCTTCCTGCTTCTCCCTGTCTGCCTCCTTCTTTGCGCGTCCGCCGCGCTCGCTCAGACCGGGCCGTGTGCGACGTCCGAGTCGAGCGGCCCGCCCGTCGAGCAGCGCGCCGTCGCGTTCCTGGCCGCCGTCTGCAACGGTAGCGCACCGGCCCTCTCGGCCTTCGTCGACGAGCACGTCGCCCCTGCCCTGGTCGAGCGCGTCACCGAGGACCGGCTGATAACCATGCTCGGCGAGCTCCACAGCCAGTTCGGCCACGCCGAGATCATGGGCATTCGCCTCAGCAGCGAGACCGAGGGGCGGTTCATGCTCGCCCTCGAAAGCGGGGAGGTGACGCGCCTCGAACTCACCCTCGAGCCCGAGGCGCCGCACCGGATCGCCGGGTTCGGCGTGGAGGAGGGGCCGCCCCGGCCCGACCTCTCGTTCGGCAGCCTCGACGAGGCCCTCGCCCACATCGCCGCCGAGGCCGAGGCCGAGCGGTTCGCCGGCACCGTCCTCGTCGCCCGCGACGGCGAGCCCGTCGTGCACGAGGCTTACGGCTGGGCCGACAAGGCGGCCGGCCGCCCCAACACGCTCGACACCCGGTTCAACATCGGGTCGATGAACAAAGACCTCACGGCCGTCGCCGTCCTCCAGCTCGTCGAGCGCGGCGTGCTCGACCTCGACACGCCGATCGGCGCGTACCTCGGCGGCTTCCCGCCCGAGGTGGCCGAGCGCGTGACCGTCCGCCACCTCCTCCAGCACCGCTCGGGCTGGAGCCACTACTGGGACCACCCCGCGTACCTCGCGCAGGAAGGCGACATCGTCGAGCTCGACGACTACCTCGCCTTCATCCGCACCATGCCGCTCGACTTCGAGCCGGGCGAGCGCTTCCAGTACAGCAACGTCGGCTTTGAGGTGCTCGGCGGCATCATCGAGGCCGTGACGGGGCAGCGCTATCCCGACGTCGTGGCCGAGCACGTCGCCGGCCCGGCGGGGATGACCGACACCGGGGCGTTCGCCCACACGGCGCCTCGCCTCGCCAAGCCCTACCTCGGCGGCGCAGGCTACGGCGAGCCCGTCGACGAGGTCCGCCGCAAGCGCGGGACGGCCGCCGGCGGCGGCTACAGCACGACGGCCGACTGGCTCCGATTCCAGAACGCCCTCGTGGACGGCCGCCTCCTCGGGCCCGAGGCGCGCAACCTGTTCTTCAGCCGCTTCGAGACGACCGAGGACTCACCGGTGTCGCTGATGCTCGCGGGCGGTGCGCCCGGCGTCAATTCCGCCTGGCTCTGGGACGGCGAGACGGCCGTCGTCGTCTTCGCCAACATGGACCCGCCGCTCGCGGAGTCGCTCGGTTCTGCCCTGTTCGATGTGGTCCGTACGGAATAAGTAGGCCTCCGCCACCCACACCGCATGCCCCTCTCGAGGCCGCTCACCCTCGCGCTGCTCCTCGGCGCGCTGCCCGCCGCGGCCCAGGCGCCGCCGGACCGCGCCGCCGTGCTCGCCCGGTTCACGATGGGCTACCCTTTCCCCTCGCCGGACGGCGCCCACGTCGCCTCTCAGGCCGGCTTCGACGGGCGGTGGCAGCTCTACACGCTCGCCCTCGACAGCGGCCGGACCGCCCGGCTCAGCGTCTCCGACGCCAACGACACCCACCCGGCCTACGCCCCCGACGGCCG
>JAWWCA010000146.1:0-9161 GCA_033720695.1 Rubricoccaceae bacterium | reverse complement strand
GCTCCTCGCGCAGGAACAGACGCCGACCGGCGAGGGCGCGGCATGGTGACCCGACCCCTCAAGGTGCTCAACGTCGTCGGCGCGCGGCCGAACTTCATGAAGGTGGGGCCGGTCCACCGCGCCCTCGAAGCGGCGGGCGCGACCTCCGTCGTCGTCCACACCGGGCAGCACTACGACGCGAAGATGAGCGACGTCTTCTTCCGCGACCTCGGCCTGCCCGAGCCCGACCACTACCTCGGCATCGGCGGGGGGACGCACGCGGAGCAGACGGCCCGCGTTATGATGGCCTTCGAGCCGGTTCTGGAGGCGGAGCGGCCTGAACTCGTCCTCGTCGTCGGCGACGTCAACTCGACGCTCGCGACGGCCCTCGTGGCGGCGAAGCGGCACGTGCCCGTGGCCCACGTCGAGGCCGGCCTCCGCTCCGGCGACCGCGCCATGCCCGAGGAGCTGAACCGGCTCTGCACCGACGCCCTCTCGGACCTCCTCTTCGTGACCGAGCAGTCCGGCCTGGACAACCTCCGCCGCGAGGGCGTGCTCGACGAGAAGGTGCACTTCGTCGGGAACGTGATGATCGACAGCCTGGTGGCGGCCCTCCCGAAAGCGCGGGCGACGGGCGCCGTCGAGCGCCTCGGCCTCACGCCCCAGGGGTTCGTGCTGATGACGATGCACCGGCCCTCGAACGTTGACGCCGAAGCGCCCCTGCGGGAGGTCGTCCGGCTCCTGCAGGCCCTCGCGGCGCGGCTCCCGATCGTCCTCCCGCTCCACCCCCGGACGGCCGGCAACCTCGACCGCTTCGGCCTCCGCGACGCGCTGGCGGCGACGGGCGGGCTGCACCTCGTCGAGCCCCTCGGCTACCTCGACTTCCTCGGGCTGATGGAGGCCGCGTCGGCCGTCGTCACCGACTCTGGCGGGATCCAAGAGGAGACGACGTTCCTCGGCGTGCCGTGCGTCACGCTCCGCGAGAACACCGAACGGCCCGTCACGGTCACGCTCGGCACCAACGAGCTCGCCCCCCTCGACGCCGACCACGTCGCCGCTCGCCTCGACGCGATCCTGTCGGGCGAGGAGGGGGAGGGCGAGGTGCCGCCGCTCTGGGACGGCCACGCCGCCACCCGCATCGCCGACGTGATCGTGGGGTGGCACGCCGGCGATGCGGGCTAGCGGTACTCCGGATTCTCGTAGCCGAAGCGCGCCCCGTCCTCCCAGGCCGACTTCTGGTTGCCGTAGGCTGGCACGCCGCCGGCGTCTTTGAGCAGCCGCGCGAGGTGGAGGAGGTTCCACGTCATGAACGTCGCGTTGCGCTGCGTGAACGCGTTGTCGAACCCGGCGCGGGAGCCGTCGTCGGCTACGTCGCCGTAGCTCGGCCCCGGTCCGGCCTCGCCAATCCATCCGGCGTCGGCCTGGGGCGGGATGGTGTAGCCGAGGTGCTGGAGTGCGTAGAGCACGCCCGCCGCGACGTGCTTGATGCCGTCCTCGTTGCCCGTCACGATGCAGCCGCCCACCTTCCCGTAGTAGGCGTACTGCCCCGCGTCGTTGAGCAGCCCGCTCATGGCGTAGAGCCGCTCGATCACACGCGTGCACACCGACGAGCGGGCGCCGAGCCAGATCGGGCTCCCGAGGATCAGGACGTCGGCGGCCTGGACTGTCTCATAGAGCGCGGGCCAGTCGTCGGTCGCGAACCCGTGCTCGGTCATGTCGGGCTGCACGCCAGGGGCGAGGTCGAGGTCCACGGCCCGGACCTGATCCACGTGCACGCCCTGCTGCTCCAGGATGCCGACCGGGACCTGGAGGAGGAGCTCGGTGTGGGAGCGCTGCGGCGAGGGCTTCAGGGTGCAGTTGATGACGAGCGCGCGGAGGTCGCCGTAGGTGAAGGGCGGGGAAGAGGCGTCGGACATGGCGGGTCGAGGGGCGGAGAGCGAGGGTCGGTGGACGGGGCGAGGCCTGGGGCGGTCACCCGCCGAGGCCGGTGCGCAGGGCCTCGGCGAGGGCGTCGAGGCCGATGCCCTCGGCGCCGGATCGGGCGCGGAGGCTGCACCAGAAGTCGAGCGCGAGCATCTGGAAGGCGTGGATGGGGACGGCGATCCAGAAGCTCCGGCACCGCCACACGAGCGCGCCGAGGGCGAGTCCGCCCAGGATCGAGAGGTAGGCCTCGGCCGCGGGCTTGTCGGCGTGGAGGATGGCGAACGGCACCATCTGCACGACGATGGCTCCGAGCCCGAAGGCCGGGGCCGTCCCGAACAGCACGAACCCGCGCCACAGGTACTCCCACCCGATCCAGTAGAACAAGAACAGCGCCTCGTATGCGAGGAACACGCCCCAGTCGGTCTGCGCGGCGTCGAGGTGGGGGTAGTGGGCCTGGAAGTCGGCCCCGTTCGAGAGCACCCAGGTGCCGATCACGACGGGGACGGCGTAGAGGAGGGCGAGGACGCCAGCCAGCTTCCAGTCGCCGAGGCCAAGGCCGATCTCGGAGGGGCGCCGTCGGAACCCCACCGTCAGGATGAGGACGGGGATCAGGAAGCCGAGCACGCCCTGCATCCCGAACCACCACGCCCACCCGGGGAGGCCCCGGGCGTCGGCTGGGTCGGCCGCCACGTGGTCGGCGAAGAACGAGCGCGTGCCGAACTGCAGTTGGAGGAAGACGAGGACGACGGCCGCGGTGAGCACGACCGTCGCCTGGGTGTCGAGGCGGCGGAGGCCATCACGGAAGCCGTGCCACTCGCTGCGGAGTCGGAAGGGCATGGGGTGAGCCAGGAGGGGCCCGGGAAGCTACACGTCGGTCGTCGAAGGCATCGGACCGGGCGCGAGCCACGTCCGCAACTGCTCGGTCACTTCGGGGCGGCGGAGGAGGTCGAAGTGGTTCATGCCTCGGGCCACCCATCGCTGCTCCGCGGGCACGTCGAGCGCCCGGGCGGGATCCGGGTGGAGGCCAAGTGCGCTGTCGAGCGGCACGAGCCCGTCGCCCAGCGTCTGGTCCCTCAGCCTACGCCGCCGCGCCCCCGTCGTCGCAGCGACGAGGTAGCACGCAACGCCCTCCGGAAGGGGGAGGGGCGTGCGCGTGTCGGGTCCGCGTGCGAAGCGCGGTCGCCCTGTCCAGTCGCCGTCGAGGAGGTGGCCGTACCGGAGGTCCGTGACGCCCGCACTTCGGAGGTAGCCGAGCCGCGCGAAGGGGGCCGCATACCTGGAGGCCTCGAGGAGCGTGTCGATTCCGTTGCCGAGACGCTCGAGCGGCGCCCCGTGGTGGGGCGTGCCGAGCGTGACGAGCGAGGCGTCGAGCGTGGGCCACGCGTACCCGGCCTCTGCCGCGTAGTGACACGCGCTGCGCGCGACCAGCCCCCCCATGCTGTGGCCGACGACCACGAGCCGGCGGACGGCACGGGGCCAGGCCGCCACAAGGGCGTCCAGGGCGCTGGCGAAGTCCCGGCCGTTCTCGGAGATGTGCCGGCCGCTGTTGTACCGGAGTGTGACGCTCGTGGCGCCGAGCCGCCGGGCCAGCGTTGCTCCAGGGTCGTGCGCCTCGTCGCCCCACTGCCCGTCGTGCATGCAGAGCCCGTGGACCAACACGAGCAGCGTATCGGATGGGGCCGGGACGGACCGGGCGAGAGACGCCGCGTCGAGGACGAGGGGCCTTCCTGCGTGACGGAGCTGCATCGGCATGGCCAAGGGGCTGTTCTGGGCAGCGAGGCGGTCACCGAGCACCCCGTTGAGGACGGCGAGCGCGCCGTCCCGGGAGGGCGCTGTCACCGCTAGATGTCGATCGCTGGGGGGTGGAGCCGTCACCCCCTCGGCGGTCCGAAGGGCGCCGTCGAGCGCATGGGCGACCCCGCGGGTGATCCCTCGGACGAGGTGATAGACCCACCGTGTGAGCCCACGGGTGCGGGGCGATCGCCCGAGAGGGCGTGAGACAGCCGCGTGAACGGCTTCGGTGAGGTCGGTGGCCCCGAGCACGGCGTCGGTAGCCAGGTGGGCTCCACCTCGGAGCTCGGACATGGATATGGGAAGGGGCATAGGAGGCTTGGCTGAGCAAATGCCAACGGCCCGCGTCGGGTGGGGTTGCGCGGCGTCCTCGAGCCCGATGGCTCGGGTCGCGGGGGCTTTGACTCAGGCGCCCTCCTCGGGGCAGCCGTCGAGGGCGTCGGGCCAACGGGGCGCGTCCCAAGATCCTGTGAACACGAGGTCGGCCAGGCACCGGCGGTCCCGTCGCGTCTCGTCGCGCTGGGCGATGTCGTCGGGTAAGCCGTCGGGGGCGTCCTCGTCGCCCGCTGGAACCCCGAGGGCGAAGGCCACCACGGCGGACGCGTCTTCGGGCAAGCGGAAGGCCTCGTGCGCTGCGGTGGCGTCGAAGCCGGCCATTTGATGGACGGCCAAGCCATATGCCGCCGCTGCCAACGAGAGCGTCGCCATCGCGGCGCCGGTGTCGTAGCGGGCGCTCGCGTTCGGGGTGCCGGTTCGGGCGAACGTGCCGAGCGTGCAGGCGAGGCCGAGGACGGGCGCGTGCCGGGCCCACGTCTGGTTCCGCTCGTTGAGCGTCCTGAGGATGCGCGCATGCGCCTCGCCCTCCCCCCGTTCGCCGAGGACGAACCGCCACGGCTGCTCGTTGCGCGACGACGGCGCCCACCGCGCCGCGTCGAACAGCCGGCGGAGGGTGTCGTCCGGGATGGGGGTGGCGGCGAAGCGGTAGGGGCTCCAGCGGGCGCGGATGAGGCCGGGGACGTCGTCGAGACCGACGGGGGAATCGATGGGGAGGGGCATGGGAGTCAGGCGTCGCGTCCGACGGCGTCGGCGAGGGCGTCGAGGCGGTCGCGGTCGAGGAGGCGGAGGAGGCCGCGTCCGATGCGGGAGGGGAGCCCGGGGCCCTCGAACACGAGGCCGGTGTAGAGTTCGACGAGCGACGCGCCGGCCCGCACCTTGGCGTAGGCGCTCTCGGCCGAGTCCACGCCGCCCACGCCGATGATGGGGAGGGCCCCCCCGGTGAGGCGGTAGAGCCGCCGGACGAGCGCCGTGGACCGCGCGGTGAGGGGCCGCCCGCTCAGCCCGCCTCGCCCGATCTCGGCGACGGTCTCGGGGCGGGTTGCCAGCCCGTCCCGGTCGGGCGCCGTGTTGCTCGCGACGAACCCCTCCACGCCATGTGCGATCGCCACCGACACCAGCTCGTCGGTGCATCCGAAGTCGTACGCGGCGACGACGGAGCCCGCGAGGACTCGAGGGGGGGAGAGCTTGACGAGGACGGGGACGGTGGACGATTGCCCCTCGCACTCCGCCATCACCGCGGCCAGGAGCCCGTCGAGCGCCGCGGGCTCCTCGAACGTCTTGCCCTCCGCGGTGTTGGGGCAGGAGACGTTGAGGACGAGGAAGTCGGCGTGGGGGAGGAGGGGGCGGACGCTGAGGCGGAAGTCCTCTACGGCGTCTCGGCCGAGGATCGCCGGGTCGTGCGTCTTGGCGACGTTGACGCCGAGGACGAAGTCGCGCGGGCGCTCCAGCGCGGCGAGGCGGCGCGCGATCACCTCCGCACCGTCGTTGCCGAGGCCGAGGCGGTTGACGAGCGCGCGGTCGTCGGGGAGGCGGAAGGCACGGGGGGTCGGGTTGCCCTCGCCGCCCTGGGCCGTCACGGACCCGACCTCGGCGAAGCCGAAGCCGAGCGCCGCCCACAGCGGCACCCCCTCGGCGTTCTTGTCGAAGCCCGCAGCGAGGCCCACCGGGAGGCGGAACGTGAGGCCCCGCCGCGCCTCGGAGCGCCAGAAGGTCTGGACCAGGCGCCCCTCGGGGTCCGGCACGCGGTAGAGCGCGCGGACGGCGGCGGGCGCCCGCTGTCCGAGCCGGGCCGCCTGCATCCCCCAGCCGTGCGCCTGCTCGGGGTCGAGCCGGAACAGGAGCGGCCGGAGGTATCGGTAGACGGCAGGCAGCGGAGGGGCGGGGTGGGGCGGCGGAAGATACCGTCCGCCGCCCTCCGCTCGGGGGCCTACCAGCCCGGCGAGATGTTGAAGCCGAAGACGCCGAAGATGCCGCGCTCCCCGAGGACCTCCCGGGTCACCGGGTCGATCACCGCCTCGGAGAAGCGCGAGATCGGGAAGGCGTAGTACGGCTCCAGGATCACGGCGCCGAGGAGGTTGACGCGCGCCGAGGCCCCGACGGAGAAGACGGGCTCCTGGATGGCGTCGGCGAACGGCTTCCCGATCTCGTCCCCCTCCAGGTCGATGTAGCGGACGTCGTCGATGCTGCCCCACGCCACGCCGGCGTCGGCGAAGAGGGTCAGCTCGGTGGGGAGGTAGGGGAAGGAGACCAGCCCGAACTGTGGCACGCCGAGGATCGGGAGACGGAGCTCCACGCTCGCCACGCCGAGGCGGCTGCCGAAGAGGCGGTCGAGGAAGTTGCGGTAGGCGTCGTCGGTGTCGAACGAGCGCGACGAGTAGCCGCGGACGAGGGTGCCGTAGCCGAGGTAGAGCGGGTAGAGCCGGCCGCTCTCGGCGTCGGGGCCGTACCGGCCGTAGTGGAGGCCCCGGAGGGCGAGCGTGACGGGGAAGCGGTCCGGGAAGCCCGGCGGGCGGAGGAACCGGTACGTCCGGTAGTCCGCCGTCAGCGTCGCGAAGTTGAGCGTGCCGAGCGTGGCGTCGACGCCGAAGCGGTAGCGGCTCCCGCGCACGGGCGAGGTGAACCCGAAGAAGGAGTAGTCGCCGACGAAGGCGCCACCGCCCTCGAAGAAGTTCAGCGACGTGAAGAGGCTGTCGGACCCTGGCACCGCCTCGCGCCCGTCGAAGAACGCGAAGCCGTCCTCGGTGCGGCTCACGCGGTCGTACTCGAGGTCGTAGCCGATGCGGCGGTAGCCCAGGCTGGCCTCCAGCCGTTGGCTCTGGTTCAGCGGGTAGTTCGCCAGCCCGGCCGCCTGGGAGACGTAGGTGCGGAGGTAGTACCGCGTGAAGCCGACGAGCGAGGAGGTGAGGGTATCCTCCGGCGGGGGCGTCGAGATGAAGGCCTGGAGGTAGGGGACGTGCCCGACGAGGGCGCCGTAGTTGAGGCGGCGGCCCTGGTTGAGGTAGAGCGCCTGGCCGCCGATGTCGCGGAGCGTCCCGTTGGCGGCGAGGGCCACGCCGAGGACGTTGTCGGAGAGCTGGTCCGAGAACAGCAGCGTCACGCCGCCGGCGATGCCGAAGCCGCTCCCATAGTCGGGGTCGTAGACGCCGCCGACGGTCGGCTGGCTGACGTAGTCGAGCGAGAGGCGGGGGCGGTACGGCCGGGAGGGGAAGTCGCCCGTGGGCGGGAGCCCGGTGCCGGCGTCGGCGAGGTACTCGTCAACGATGGAGCGGTCGAGGGCGTCGGCCGGGGGGAGCACCGCGGCCGGGCTGAGGCCCGCGGCGAGGGGCTCGTTGACGAGCTCGCCGTCGGTCTCGGCGGCGTCGAGGGCGTAGACGGCGTAGTCCTGCGCCTCGAAGAGGGAGTACATCAGGCGGCCGTTGCTCCGGGCGACCGACATCGCCGGGGAGAGGTCGGTGATGCCGGCCACGCCCGTCGCCACGTCGGTCACGCGGTAGAGCGCGCGGGTGCCGAGGTCGAGCCGGTAGATGTTGTTGAACCCGTCGGGGTTGGAGATGAAGAAGAGGCTGCGGCCGTCGGGGCTGTAGTCGGGGTTGATGTGCTTGGCGCCCTCGAACGGGGTGAACACCTCGACCTCGCCGGTGCCCATGTCGTAGAACGCGAGGCGGGGGGAGGAGAAGGTGAGCCGTTGGAAGTCGGTGCCCGCCCCGCGGTCGGTCGCGAAGGCGATCTGGCGGCCGTCGGGGCTCCACGTCGGCTGGAGGTCGGTGAACCGGTCGTTCGTGAGCTGGCGGACGGTCTCGGTGTCGAGGTCGACGACGTAGAGGTCGGCGATGCCGCCCTTCGTGCCGGTGAAGGCGATGCTGCGGCCGTCGGGGCTCCAGGAGGGGTTCGAGAGGGCGCCGAGGCCGCGCACGGCGATGCGGCGGACGACGTCGCGGCTCTCGACGTCGAGGAGGGCGATCTCGTTGTCGCCCCCGGCGAAGACGACGTAGGCGAACTGCCGGCCGTCGGGGCTCCACGTCCCGGCGCTCTCGATGAACCGGATGGCGTCGAAGTGGGGGTCGGTGCCCACGGAGGCCAGCTTCTTGAGGATCTCGCCGCTCTGGGCGTCGGCGAGGTAGAGGTCGATGCCGAAGAGGTCGCGCTCGGAGAGGTAGGCGACGTAGCGCCCGTCCGGGCTCACCTGCGGCGCGATGTTGATGCTGCCGGAGTCGACGTCGCGGGCGAGGACGCGGCGGGCGCTGAGGCGGGGGAGGGAGTCGGGGTAGGCGAGGACGTCTTCGTTGTCGAAGAGGGGAGGCACCGAGCGCCCAGCGGCGAGGGGCGCCTGGACCTCGTTCATGAGCAGGCTCCAGCGGACCGAGAGGGAGTCCGGGGTGAGACCGGTGACGGCCACGATCGCGGAGTCGAGGGGGGTGGTGAGCGCCGTCTTGAACAGGCGCGTGGCGGCCTCGTCGCCGTAGACGCCCCCGACGTAGGCCCAGAACGGCTGGCCGTACTGGTACTCGTTGTACTCAGAGCGATTGCCGAGCTGGTCGAGCGACGGGAAGGCGTCGCGCAGCACGGCGTCGCGCATCCACATCCCCGTGAGGGCGTCGACACGGCCGACGGAGTAGTACTCCGCCATCCCCTCGATAATCCACAGCGGGAGGCGGATGAACTGCTGGAACGCGTTCTCGCGCGTGGCGATGTCGTACTGGAACTGATGGACGAGCTCGTGGCCGAGGACGTGGTCGGTCTCGGCGTAGGTGGAGGCCATGGGGAGCACGACCCGCTGCTTGAGCCCCTCGGTCACGCCCTGCGTCCCCTCGCCGATGAAGCCCGAGATCACGTTCGTCTGCCGGAAGTCGGCGTCGTCGGCGTAGAGCACGATCGTCTTCCGCTCCTCGAACTCGTGGTCGAGGATGGAGGAGAGGCGGGCGTACCACCGCTCGGCCATGCGGCCCACGTCGCGGGCGGCCTGCTCCTCCTCGGGGTAGTAGTAGAGGTCGAAGTGCTCGGTCTCGAGGACGCGGAAGTCGAAGTCGTCGTAGCGGACCTTGTTGCGGCCGAAGTACTGGGCGGCGGCCTCGGGGGCGGCGAGCGGCGCGAGGACGGCGGCGAGGAGGAGGGCGACGAACAGGCGGGCGACG
>JAWWCA010000145.1:0-9316 GCA_033720695.1 Rubricoccaceae bacterium | reverse complement strand
GTCGCCGTTGGCGTCGGTCGTGGCGAGGGCCGACTCGTTGGTGCCGCTGCCGGCGAAGGCCTGTGCGGCGGCGAAGGTGCCGTCGCCTGCGCCGCGGAGGAACGAGAGCGTGCCGTCGGTGCGGCTGGCCGTCGCGATGTCGTCGTGGCCGTCGCCGTCGAAGTCGCCGAGGGCGACGCTGCGCGTGGACGAGCCGGCCGTGGGGTAGGAGACGATGGACGAGAAGCCGCCCGCGCCGTCGCCGAGGAGGACGGAGACCTTGTCGTTCTGCGTGTTGCCGACGGCGATGTCGAGGTGGCCGTCGTGGTCGAAGTCGATGCCTTCGAGCGGGCTCGGGACCGAGGCGCCGGGGATGGGGTGGACGGTGAAGTCGCTGAACCCGCCTGCGCCGTCGTTGAGGAGGACGCGGGCGTCGTTGGCGAGCTCCTGCGTGGTGATGAGGTCGGAGTCGCCGTCGCCGTCGAGGTCGCCGCCGTGGGCGCCGTAGACGACGATGAGCCCCTCGCCGGTGCGTCGGAGGCTGAGCCGGCTCTCCTCGGTGAAGTCGAGCGTGCTGGGCGCGGCCTCGGTCCAGAACAGCCACGCGTAGCCGTGGTCCATCGGCTGGCCCCCCGCGTCGGTGATCGAGCGGGCGAGTTGGACGAGGACGAGGTCGCCCGGCATGAGGGGCGCCGCGGGCTGGAACGTCGCCTGCATCGTCGTCGGGACGTCCATCGTCAGCGCACCCTCGACCGGGCCCGTCCAGCGCCCGTGGACGCGGAACGAGGCCGCCGTGATCGTGCTCGCCTCGACGGGCTTGTCGAAGACCACGGTGATCTCGCCGTCGCGGGCCGCGCCGACGGCCTCGGACGCGGGGCTGACGGACACGACCCGGGGGGCCTGCGCCCCGACGGGCGCGGCGAGGAGCAGGACGGCGAGGGCGAGCGGGCGGCAGGGCATGGCAACAGCGGTGTGGGGTCCCCGGAATATCGGGAGGAACCGCGCACCGCGCGACCGGTGCACCCTCTTCCCCCTCTCCCCCACCCTCCCATCCCCCCTCTCATGGCCTCCTCCCGCGCCGAGCAGATCGAAACGCTGGCCGACCTCATCGACGAGATCGAGATCTGCATGCTCACCACCCTCGACGACGACGGCAAGCCCTGGAGCCGCCCCATGCGCACGCAGCGCGAGCGGTTCGACGGGGCCCTCTGGTTCTTCACGCGCGACGACTCCGAGAAGGTCGACCACGTCCACCGAGACCGCCGCGCCGGCGCCGCCTTCGCGCTCCCGAGCGAGCAGCAGTACGTGACGATGGCCGGCACCGCCACCGTCGTGCGGGACCGCGAGAAGGCCGAGGCGCTCTGGAGCCCCGAGAACGCCGTCTGGTTCCCCGACGGCCTCGACGACCCCCACCTCTGCCTCCTCAAGCTGGACGTCGACCGCGCGGAGTACTGGGACTCCCCGACCTCGTTCGTCACCTACGCCCTCGGCTTCGTCAAGACCAAGCTCACCGGCGACCCGCCCGACCTCAGCGAGAATGAAAAGGTGGACGTGTCGTGATGCGTGACACGTGATGCGTGAGGGCGCCCGTCTCGGCGCCCGGTGCGCATCGGTGAACCCCCTGCTTCTGCTGCCATCGCTTCGGCTCCGCCTCCGCTCAGGGGCAGCAGAAGCTGTCCCCCTCGATTGAGGGGGACAGTTCAGATCGAGCCTGAGCGAGCCCCGCGAGCGATGCACGATCTGAACGGGGGGTCCTACGGCGCGCTCGGCACCCGATCAAGACGTTGCATTATTGGCGCGTAAGTGTATTCTGTAGTAAGGATTGCACCTTCCGAGCGCACCATGAATGGCTACCGACGGCTCGTAACCCTTCTCTTCACCCTACCCCTCCCTGCCCTCGCCCAACCGACGAGCAGTGGGATCATCGATACCGGCGCCGTCCAGTTCGAGCTCTTCGACAACGGCGAGCTCGGCGCCTACGGCGACACCGGAGGCCCCCCAACCGGGACCGGGTTCGTCTTCGGCGGGATCAACGGGCTCTACGAGGGCACCTTCCTCGTCGGGCAGTCCTCTACCCAGGTCTCCGGCAGCCTCTGGGAACGCGTCTTCGGTACCCCTGTCGAGTGGGTCCCGGTAATGCCCGTCGCTCCGGTCCCCCCGCCGGCCGGCTTCGACGTGGCGCTCCAGACCACCTACGAGGATGCCGCTGCGACCGGCGATGGCCCGATCGGGCTCACGGTGACCACGACAGCATTCGCGCGGATGGGCGAGCCGTTCGTCTACCTCGCGTTCGAGATCGATAACACCTCGGGCGAGGACCTCGCCGGCCTCTACCCCGGCATCCTCGCCGACTGGGACGTGACCTCTCCGGAGTGTGGCGACCATGCCTGTCTGGACGACGACACGCAACTCGTCTACGAGTCGGGCTGCTCGCTGATCAACCCGAACTACTATGGGCAGATGGCCCTCGACACGCCCTGGCAGGACGTCACCGTCACGGGGTTCCGGCACGACGTCCTCCCCGGAGACGATTTCCTCTTCGGCAGCCTGAGCAGCATCGACACGTGGTGCTCCATCACGGCCGTCGTCGACCGCCGGACCGTTCTCGGCATCGGGACCTTTGACATCGCGACCGGGGCGTCGGAGACGGTGGTCTTCGCGTTCGTCGCCGGCACATCCGAAGACGACATCCTCGCCAACGCGAGGGAGGCGCAGAGCAGGTTCTTGACCGTCTCGTCCGAGCCCTCTCCTGATGGACTCCGCGCCGCCCTTCATGCCGCTCGTCCGAACCCGGCACGGGGTTCCACGACGCTCTCATTCTCGCTCGACCGCCCACAGACCGTTCGCCTCTCCGCCCACGACGCACTCGGGCGCGAAGTCGCCGTACTCGTAGACGGGGTGCGTGCCGCCGGGGACCACGCGGTGCGGTGGGAGGCGTCGGGGCTCCCGGCCGGGGTCTACCTCGCCCACATCACGGCCGGCGGCGTCCCCCACGCCCGCACCGTCACGCTCCTCCGCTGACCTTCAGCCCCGTCACCTGGAGCAGAGCGGAGGAAATCGTCGTGTGGCTCCGTGCTCACCGCCGCCCCTCGTCTCTCGGGCCTGAGCCTTCGTATCCAGCGCCTGGCCTCAGCTCCGCATCGCGAGGGGGGTCGGGGCCGCCATCGCCGGGGCCTCGGACCCTCCTGCGTGCCCGGTGACGGGTCCACGTGGAGGGCGACCCTTCGCTTGCTGTTTTCCGCAACCCTCCGTTTATTAACCCTGTTGAGCAAGAGGAGTGGATCAGAGTACCCCGAATGACCGACGGCGGCCCGGCCCTCTGGTGCCGCTTGAAAACCCCGAGATCCTGGCGTCGGGAGAGTCTTTCCACGGAGGGGTGCGACTGCCGCGCGCTCCCGCTCCGACCCGACGTCCGAGCCCCACGTTGGGGCGCCGTCCGAGCCGCTGACCGGCTCCCTCGCCGCCCGCGCGAGGACTCTGCGTTGACCGGCAACTGTTTCGATAAGGTAGACCATGCCGCACCCCGCTCCGGAGCCCGCTGAGGCCGCCCGCATCCTCGTCAAGCTCCGACCCCCGCCCTCCCTCGCCGCCGCGGAGTCGCGGGCGAACCTCCGGCCCCTCTACGACGACCCGCCCGAGGGCACCCTGGGACTGAGCGCGCAGCCGCGGTGGTTTCTCGCCGACCTCCCCGACGGCCCCACTGGGGCCGCGACCCCCTGGGACCTCGCCCACGCCCGCGTGGCCGACCAGCTCGGCGTGGCCGAGTCGGACGTCCTTTTCGCCGAGCCCGACCTCGTGCACCGCGGCGTCTACCCCGACACCAACGAGGCCGACGTCGTCGCGGGCTTCGCTGCGGGCGTGGACTGCACGCGCAACGGGCAGGACGGCACGCGCGGGAAGGCGGTCGGCCCCAACGGCGTCTTCGCCTGGCACCTCGGGGACGACTACTCTCAGCTCGGCGCCGCCCGCGACGCCGTCGCCTTCAGCGACCCGCGGACCCGCATCGCCCACCTCGACACGGGGTACTACCGCGCCCACGAGACGACGCCTCGGCACGTGGTCCGGCACCTCGAACGGAGCTTCGTCGGTGCCGACCGGGACCGGAACCGCGCCGAGGACCCGGACCGGAACCTCCTCCTCCTCGACAACTCCGGGCACGGCACCGGCACTCTCGGCATCCTCGCCGGCAAGGAGGTCTCGGCTCACGGGGGCACCGTCCTCGGCGGGGCGCCGGAGGCCGAGGTGCTCCCGCTCCGCGTGGCCGACAGCGTCGTGCTCCTCCGCACGAGCGCGTTCGCTCAGGCGCTCCAGTACGCCGTGGCGCAGCGGTGCGACGTCGTCACGATGAGCATGGGGGGCCTGCCCTCCCGGGCCTGGGCCGAGGCCGTCGACGCGGCCTACGAGGCGGGCGTCTGCCTCTGCACCGCCGCCGGCAACCACGTCGGGGTCTCGCCGCCGCGCGTGCTCGTGTACCCGGCGCGCTACCCGCGCGTGCTCGCCGTGTGCGGCGTGATGGCCGACGGCACGCCCTACGACGACCTCGAAGGGAACACGCTGGAGGGCAGCTTCGGCCCGCCCTCGGCCATGACGACGGCGCTGTGCGCCTACACCCCGAACATCCCGTGGCCGCGGTTCATGTGCCCGGACGTCGTCCGCCTCAACGGCGAGGGCACCTCGTCGGCGACGCCCCAGGTGGCGGCAGCGGCGGCGCTGTGGTTCGAGCGCTACAAGGCCGAGCTGCCGCGCGACTGGCGGCGCGTCGAGGCCGTCCGCCACGCGCTCTTCTCGTCGGCCAAGCAGAAGGACGTCGAGCGGTTCGGCAACGGCGTGCTCCAGGCCCGCGCCGCCCTCGACGTCCGACCCCGCTTCGGGCTGGACCGGAGCGAGCGGTCCCGTCACTCGTGGGCCTTCTTCCGGTTGCTCACGGGCCTGGGCCTCGCCGAGGCGCCCCCCGCCCGGGAGGCGATGTTCAACCTGGAGCTCGCGCAGCGCTGGCTGCTCAACGAGGAGCTGCAGGCGCTCGTCCCGGATCCCGACGCTGCGGCCCACCTCGAGGACGACGTCCTCCGCCGGTTGATGGAGGCCGTCATCGAGGACGGGGGGGCCTCCGACGCCCTCCGCAAGCACGTCGCCGCGCGCTACCCGGTCCCCACCGGCCGGCCGGCGCCGGAGACGCCGCGCATCGTGCCGCCGGTGCTCCCGGCGTGCGACGCCGAGCCCGAGGTCAGCGATCCGCCCTACCGCCGCATCCGCGTCTACGCCGTGGACCCGAGCCTCTCCACGCGGCTCGACACGGCCGAGACCAACGAGGTGACGCTCACGGTCCGCTGGGAGCCGCTGCGCTCGACGAAGCGGGAGGGGCTCGTCGGGGAGTACCTCGTGGTGAAGGACAGGGACGCGTCGGGCAAGCGGTACGACCCCGTGGACCTCGACGACCCCCGCATCCTCGCGCAGGACGGCTGGGCCCCCTCGGTGGGCAACCCGAAGTTCCACCAGCAGATGGTCTATGCCGTCGCGATGAAGACCATCGAGCACTTCGAGCGCGCCCTCGGGCGCCCCGTCCTCTGGCGCCCTCGCCCGGACCCGCAAGACCCCAGCGACGACCGCCACTTCGTCCAGCGGCTGGCCGTCCACCCCCACGCCCTCCGGCAGGCCAACGCGTTCTACAGCCCCCAGGAGGTGTCGCTCCGGTTCGGCTACTTCGAGGCGACGGCCGACGACCCCGGGGGCCACATGCCCAACAGCCGGATCTACAGCTGCCTCTCGCACGACATCGTCGCGCACGAGACCACCCACGCCATCCTCGACGGGATGCAGCGCCGGTTCAACGAGCCGACGAACCTCGACGTCCTCGCCCTCCACGAGGGGTTCGCCGACATCGTCGCGCTCCTGCAGCACTTCACGATCCCGGAGGTGCTCGAGCGCGAGATCGCCAAGACGCGTGGCGACCTCGAGGCGGAGTCCATGCTCGGCAGCCTCGCCGTCGAGTTCGGACGCGCCACCGGGGGGCGCGGCGCGCTCCGCGACGCCATCGGGCGGGTCGAGGACGGCGCCTGGGTCCGGTTCGAGCCCGACCCCGCCGACCTCCAGCGCCACCGAACCCCGCACGCGCGCGGGGCCATCCTGGTCGGCGCCGTCTTCGACGCCTTCCTCGCCATCTACAACACCCGCATCGCCGACCTCCTCCGCCTCTACACCGGCGGGACGGGCGTGCTCCCGGGCGGGGCGGTCCACCCCGACCTCGTGCGGCGGCTCGCCGACGAGGCGGCCAAGGCGGCCGGCCACGTCCTCACCATGTGCATCCGCGCCGTCGACTACGTCCCCCCCGTCGACGTCACGTTCTTCGAGTACCTCCGCGCCCTCCTCACGGCCGACTACGACCTCGTCCGAAACGACCGGTACAACTACCGCGTCGCGTTCGTCGAGGCGTTCCGCCGCCGCGGGATCTACCCCGCCAACCTCGACCAGCCCTCCGACGACACCCTCCGCTCGCTGTCCGTCGACACGCTACGCTGGAAGGGGCTCGACACCTCCGCCCTCGACGAGGACACGTGGGCGAGGATCGGGGAGCACTACGAGGCGATGGTCGACGAGCTCAAGCGCTACGCCGACGCCTGCTTCTACCTCGAGGACCGAGAAGCGCTTTTCGACACCACGCGCGCGCATCGGAAACGGCTGCACAAGCACCTGACGAAGGCGTTCCAGGCGGCCCCGGAGCTCGCCGGCGTGCTCGGCCTCGACCTCGAGGCCGCCCCGCGCTTCGAGGTCCACGAGCTCCGGCGCGCGATGCGCGTGGGCCCCGACGGGCGGCACATCCCCCAGGTCATCGTCTCGCTCACGCAGTCCCAGCGGGTCCGGGCCGACCGGGGGACCGGGACGCCCGCCCACACCTTCCGAGGGGGCTCGACGCTCGTCGTGGACCTCTCGGCCCCGCGGTGGCAGGACCGGATCAAGTACCGGATCGTCAAGAACGTCGGGAGCGAGACCCGCCGCGCGCGCACGGCCGCCTTCGTGCGGTGGGCCGCCGCGGACCCGCTCCGCGCCCTCTTCTTCGACGCCGACCGCGCCGAGCCCTTCGCGGCGCTCCACGCCCTCGCCGAGGAGAGCACCGGGCCGGGGTCCCCCGCCCCCGGTGCGGCTCCCGACCCGGGCTGACCGACCCCTCGTCGGGCGCGGCGTCACTCCATCTCGAACAGCGCCGGGTCCACGTCCGGGTTGAGGACGATGCTGCGGTAGCGCGAGCTCCCGGCCGGCTCGCCGTCGGCCGTCTGGCTCGTGGCGAACGGGAGCAGCAGGCCGTCCACGTCTTGGTAGTCGCTGAAGGCGATGACGATCTCCTGCGGCCCCTGTGCGCCGACGACGACCATGTTCAGGCGAACGGGCCGGGCGGTCTCCGGGTCGATGCCGAGCGTCAACGGATGGGCGAGGCCGGGCGCGACGATGGCGAGGCGCTCGACGCCCTCGTCGGAGTCGAGCGCCGTGACGGCCAGCTCGTCGGCGCGGGCGAGGAGGTAGGGGAGGTCCTGCCAGAGCTGGCTCCGCACCTGCTCGACGAGCGGCGGCGGCGCGGGCTGGCGCCCGCCCGGCGTCTCGATCACGGCCTGGTCGCCGTCGAGGACGATCGTGATGGCACCCATCGGCGTGTTTTGGACGGCGTGGACCCGCTCGGGCAGCACGACGGTCGCCTCGGACTGGAGCGTCACCGTCTGCCCGCCGAGGGTGGCCTCCGTCTCCGCTTCGTAGCGGACCGCCTCGATGGCGGCGAACCGGCCGGCCCCGCCGAGGGCGTCGAAGACGCGGCCGAGGAGCGCGGCCCCGGCGTCGGCGTCGCCCGTGGGCACCGTCGGCTCCCCGCCCGGCGGCGCCGTCGGGATGGTGATGTCGAGCGCGCGGACCTCGCCCAACGCGGTGACGGGCTCGTCGAAGTCCTCCGAGTTGCCCAGGACGAGGATGCGCGCCTGGTCCGGGTGGAGGTACTGCTGCGCCACGCGCTGCACGTCCTCGGCCGTGACGGCCTCGACGCCCGCCTTCACCCGCTGGATGAAGTCCTCGGGGTAGCCGTAGTAAGCGTACGTCAGCTGCCGGTTGAGCACCTCCCCCTTCGTGTCGAAGTTGAACACGAACGAGTTGAGGTAGCTGTCCTTGGCGAGGGCGAGCTCCTCGTCGGTCGGCGGCTGCGTCTGCATCCCCTCGATCACGTCGAGCATGGCGCGGGCGGCCTCGACGGTGCTCTCGGACTTGGTGAAGGTGCCGCTGTAGAACACGCCGGGCGTGAGGTAGTCGGCGGTGTAGACGCCGAAGACGGCGTAGGCGAGGCCGAGGTCGGAGCGGACGGTCTGGAAGAGGCGCGAGGAGAAGCCGCCGCCGAGGATCTCGTTCATGACGACGAGCGGGAAGTAGTCCGGGTCGTCGTAGGTGACCTCGCCGACGTGGCCGATGAGGACCGTGCTCTGCGTCACGTCGTCCTTCTCGACCGAGACGATCTCGCGGCCGAGCGCGGCCTCGACGGGAGGCGGCTCGGGCCGCACGAAGCCCTCGGCCCGCGCCCACGCCCCAAAGGCAGCGCGGAGGCGGTCGGCCATCGCGGCCGCGTCGAAGTCGCCCCAGACGGCGATGGCGGTGTTGTTGGGGTGGACGTACCGCTCGTAGAAGCCCACGACGTCGTCGCGCGAGATGGCGTCGATCGTCCAGTACTCCGTAGTGCGGGCGTAGGGGCTCTCCGGGCCGTAGACCAGCTTGAACAGCTCGCGCGTGGCGATGGACTGCGGGTTATCGTTCCGCCGGGAGATCGCGCTCTTCGCCTGGGTCTTGGCGAGCGCCACCTTCTCCTCCGCGAACTGCGGCTCCATGAGGACGGCGGCGAAGAGGGGCAGCACCTCGTCCACGTGCTCGGCGAGCGTAGTCATCGAGGCGAACGTGGCGTCGTCGGAGGCGCTGACCTCGACGGAGGCGCCGAGGTTTTCCAGCGCGAGGTTGAGCGCGTCGGGGTCGAGGGTACCGGCGCCGCCGGTGCGCATCGTCGTGGCGGTGATGCCGGCGAGGCCGACGTGGTCGGCCGGCTCCCAGAGGTCGCCCATCCCGATCCGGGCCGAGGCGCGGACGAGCGGGAGCGAGCGGTCCTCGGTGAGATAGACGACGAGCCCGTTCGGGAGCTCAACGCGCTCGATCTCGGGGAGCGCGGGGTCGCGCACGGGCGGGAAGTCGAGCGCCTCGACGTCGTAGTCGGCCACGGTGGGGGCACCTGGGGAGGCCTCGGCCGGTGCCGGTGCGTTCGGCGAGGGCTGCGACTGCATCGTCGCGCAGCCGGCGAGGAGGAGGGCGAGGGGGCGGAGCGTCT
>JAWWCA010000144.1:0-9360 GCA_033720695.1 Rubricoccaceae bacterium | reverse complement strand
GAGACCCCGAGCCGGCGTGCCGCGCCCCTCCACACCCGTTCCATCCGCTCCCGCTCCTCCCGGCGACGTCCCCCTCCCCTCATGATGCTCTCCCCCCGCCTCCACGACGTGCGCCGCGGCGTCGCCACGCTGGGCCTGCTCCTCATGGCGCTGGCACCCGCGACCTCGCACGCCCAGGAAACCGAGTTCACCCTCGCCCTCGACGTCACCGACACCATCTCCTCGAACACCCTCACCGCTGGGGCCGATTCCGCCGCGACCGACGACTTCGACCCGGGCCTCGACGTGCTGGCGCCGCCGCCGCCGCCGCAGGGCGCCTTCGACGCCCGCATCCGCGGCCAGAACGGGGGCTCCCCGACCGACTACTACACCGACCTCCGCGCCGTCCGCGTCGGAGACCGCCACGTCTTCCGGATCTCCTACGCGCCGAGCAGCATGGGGGCCCCCATCGTGATCTCGTGGAGCCAGACCGGATTCAACCCGGGCTGGACCTATACCCTCGTGGACGAGGTCGACACCCCCGATGTCGAGGTGGACCTCCGGGACGCCACCAGCCTCGACACCGGGCTGTTCGACGAGACCGACGACCCCGAGTGCGCCCCGCCCCCCGACGACGACCCCACCGCCTGCATCCGCGACGGCGCCTACCTGCTCGTGGACGTGCCGCCGGGCCCGGTGGTGCCGGACATCGAGCCCATCGGCGCGCCCATCGTGATCCCGCCCGAGGGCGGAACGCTCTCCTACACGACGACCCTGACAAACATCACCGGCCAGAGCGAGACGGTCGACGCCGAGGTCGTGGTCCTCCTGCCGTCCGGCACCGAGTTCGGACCGATCCGCGGGCCGAGGACGCTGAGCATCCCAGGCAACGGGACCGTCGGACCGCTCACGCTCCAAGAGCGGGTGCCCGGCGGGGCGGCGGCGGGCACCTACACCGTCGTGCTGCGGGTCTCGCAAGGCGGGGGCGTCATCGACACGGACGCGTTCACGTTGGAGAAAGAAGCCGCCCCCTTCGCCACCTCCCGCCGTCCCGGCGATCCGATCTCCGCCCGTGGGATCCAGCCCCTCGCGGGCGACGGTTTCGCGGGCCCTGCTCGCCCCTCCCCGACCGCCTCCGGCGTCCTCCCCGTCGCGCTGACGGTTCAGCCGAACCCCCTGCGGAGCCGCGCGACGCTGCGGTTCTCGCTCCAGGATGCTGCGGAGGTTCACCTCGCAGTCCACGATGTCCTCGGCCGCACCGTCGCCGTGCTCGCCGACGGGCGGGCGAGCGCCGGGGATCACGCCCTCGTCTTCGACGGGGGCGCGCTCCCGAGCGGCCTCTACGTGTGGCGTCTCCAGGCGGGCTCCTCCGTCACGACGGGCCGGCTCACGCTGCAGCGGTAGGCCGCGTTCGCGGTCGAGAGCGTACCGGCGCGCCCTTGCCGCCGGTGCCGCGAGGGCGGCCGGACCTCGCCCGCGCGGGCGGGGAGCCGGCCGAGCGATCACGCACGGGGCTAATGGACCGGAAGAGCACCGCGGCCTGTTTTCCCGTCTGATAGGCGTTCTACAGCCGCTTTATGTGAAGCCCATTGCTCCCAACGTTCGCCGGGATTTAACCGGCTGGCGGGGAGGACGATGGAGCCATTCTAGGGCGTACCCGTCCCTAGATCCTTCGCTCCGCCCCCCCGCCTTCGATGATCGCCTGGACCCCCCGAAGCGTCTTCCGGACGCTCGTACCCGTTCTTTCCCTGTCGGCCACGTCCCTCCTGTCGCCCGCACCGGCCTCGGCCCAAGGCGGTGTGGACGTGGGTGGCGAGCTGAAACGGTGGCACCCCGTCACGATCACCTTCGACGGCCCCTCCTCGAGCGAGAACGCCGCGACGAACCCGTTCCTGGACTATCGCCTGACCGTGACGGTCACCGCCCCGAGCGGGACGTCTCGGGTGCTCCCCGGCTTCTTCGCGGCCGACGGCGACGCGGCCCAGACCTCGGCCACGAGCGGCAACGCGTGGCGCGTGCACTTCACCCCGTCCGAGGTCGGAGCGCACACCTTCGTCGCTTCCTTCCGGACGGGGACCGACGTCGCGGTCAACCTCGACCCCGATGCCGGGAGCCCCACCGGGTTCGACGGCGCGACCGGTTCGTTTACCGTCGCGGAGACCAACAAGTCCGCGCCGGACTTCCGAGGGCGCGGCGTCCTTCGCTCCGTCGGTGGGCATTACCTCCAGTTCGAGGACGGGTCGTACTTCGTCAAGGGGGGCGCCGGCAGCCCTGAGAATTTCCTCGCCTACTACGAGTTCGACAACACCGAGGACTTCGGGGGGGACAACGGCAACCTCCCGCCCGATGGGCTCCACCACTACGACCCCCACCTCGGCGACTGGCGCAGCGGGGATCCCACGTGGCAGGGCGGCAAGGGCAAGCGCATCATCGGCGCCGTCAACTACCTCGCCTCCGAGGGCGTGGACGTCCAGTACTTCCTCACGGCCAACCACAGCGGCGACGGGAAGGACGTCTACCCCTGGGTGGAGTACGAGAGCAACTGCGCCTACGACGAGAACTGCCTCCGCTACGACGTCTCGAAGCTCGCGCAGTGGGATCTCGTCTTCCGGCACATGCAGGCGCAGGGCATCGCCCTCCACGTCGTGCTGCAGGAGCGGGAGAACGACCACCTCTTCGGCGACCCCGACGGCGACCTGGACCGCAGGCGGAAGCTCTACTACCGCGAGCTCGTCGCCCGCTTCGGCTACCACCCGGCGCTCGTCTGGAACCTCGGCGAGGAGAACACCAACTCGGCCGCGCAGATCGAGGACTTCTCGGCCTACATCCGCGCGCTCGACCCCTACGACCACCCCATCGTCCTCCACACCCACCCCAACGAGCAGGACCTCTACGACGCGTTCCTGGGCACCGAGGTGCTCGACGGGGCGTCGCTGCAGCTCTCCGGGTTCGAGGGCTACGACGACACCGAGACCTGGGTGGCGGCGTCGGCCGCGAGCGGGCGCCCGGGGGTGGTCACGGTCGCCGTGGCCGGCGGCGCCAGCGACGGGTGCACCCCGGACGGCTCCGGCAACAACCACGACCGCTGCCGGGGCGACGTGATCTGGCCCAACCTCTTCGCCGGCGGCGCCGGAGTCGAGTGGTACTTCGGCTACGCCCACCCCCACGACGACATCGACCTCGAAGACTTCCGCAGCCGGGACCGCCTCTGGGACTACACCCGCCACGCCGTCACGTTCGTCGAGGAGCACCTCCCCTTCACCGAGATGCGGAACGTCCCGGCCAGCTCGGTCGGCGGCGACAGCGACACGCACCTATTCGTGGAGGACGCTAGCGACGGGGGCTGGGCCCGCGCCGCGGCCTACTTCGCGAATGGCACCGACAGCTTCGACCTCCCGGAGGGGACGTACACGCTGTCGTGGTTCGACCCGCGCAACGGCGGCGGCCTCCAGCCGGGCGGCCTCCTGGAGGGCGGCGCCAGTGTCGCGGTGGGGAGCCCCCCCAGCGCGCCCTCCGAGGACTGGGTCGTGCTCCTCGTGCGCTCCGACGTGCCCGAGGCCCCGAACCTGAACGCCACCCCGACGGCCCTCGACTTCGGCGCGGTCGTGCTCGGGACGACGGCGCCGCGCGCCCTGCGGCTGCGCAACACCGGGACCCAGCCGCTCACCGTCACGCGCCTCGCCCTCTCGGGCGACGGCGACTTCGCCCTGGTCTCGCCGCCGAGCACGCCGTTCACCCTCGGGACCGGAGAGGAGGAGACCCTCGCCGTCCGCTTCGCGCCCGCCACGCTGGGCCCGCGGGCCGCCACGCTCGGCGTCGAGAGCAACGACCCCGACACCCCCCTCCTCGCCGTCCCGCTCACCGGCACCGGCGTCGACGAGGCCAGCGAGCCGTCCGTCCTCAGCTTCACCCTCGTGGACGCCGGGACCGACGAAGACATCGGGCCGCTGATGGACGGCGCCACGCTCGACCTCAGCACCCTCCCGGCCCAGCTCAACCTGCGCGCCAACACCAACCCCGAGATCGTGGGAAGCGTCCGGTTCGACCTCAACGGCGACGCCCCCTACGCGATCGAGAACGACGCCCCCTATGCCCTCGATGGGGATGACGGTGGCGACTACCGCGACTGGACGCTTGGGCCCGGCACGTACGTCCTGACCGCCACGCCCTACGCCGAGGCCGACGCGGGTGGGGAAAGCGGGCTCCCCCTCACGATCCAGTTCGAGCTCTCGGTCGCGACTTCGGCGTCGGTGCCCGACTACCTCGCCGGGCTGACGGTCTA
Organism: Rubricoccaceae bacterium; assembly: GCA_033720695.1. Lineage (GTDB taxonomy): Bacteria > Bacteroidota > Rhodothermia > Rhodothermales > Rubricoccaceae > DATGQT01. The sequence goes on along the minus strand of JAWWCA010000144.1, from coordinate 5,099 downwards.
CCCCCCCCGCCCCAACCCGACGCGCGCGGACGCCACCTTCACCTTCGACCTCCCCGACCCGGCCCCGGTCCGGCTCCGCCTCTTCGACGCGCGTGGCACCCAGGTCGCCGTCCTCCTGGACGCGCGGCTGGGCGCCGGTCGGCACACCGTCGCGCTGCCGCTGGACCGGGCGGCGAGCGGACTCTACCTGTGCCGGCTGGACGTGGGAGGCCGGGTGTTCACCGAGAAGGTGCTCGTCGTCCGCTAGCGGCCCCTCCGCTCGGTCCCGTTCCCGTGCGCCTCCCACGATCGGTGGGAGGCGCACCCGTTTCAGGTCAGGCCGCCACGGGCGTGTGGCGGAGCGCCGCGCGCGTGTCGACGACGAGCGTCGCGTGCTGCCGGACGTGGTCCCAGTCGTACGCGGAGTGGTCCGTGACGACGACGGTGCAGTCGGCCTCGCCGAGGGCGCGGTCGAGGTCCTCGACCGAGATCAGCTCGTGGCCGTCCTCACGGAAGGTGGGGACGTGGGGGTCGTGGTACTGCACGTCCGCGCCCTTGGCCTGGAGGAGGGCGATGATGTCGAGCGCGGGGCTCTCTCGGAGGTCGGAGACGTCCTTCTTGTAGGCGACGCCGAGGACGAGCACGCGGCTGCCCTTCAGCGGCTTCTCCGCCTCGTTGAGGGCGTCCTGGATGCGCTGGACCCAGAAGGCGGGCATGCTCGTGTTGACCTCGCTGGCGAGCTCGATGAAGCGCGCGTTGTAGTTCAGCGTCTTGAGCTTCCAGGAGAGGTAGAGCGGGTCGATGGGGATGCAGTGGCCGCCGAGGCCGGGCCCGGGCGTGAACCGCATGAACCCGAACGGCTTCGTGGCCGCCGCGTCGATGACCTCCCAGGCGTCGAGGCCGAGGCGGTCGCACATGAGGAGGACCTCGTTGACGAGGCCGATGTTGACGGCGCGGAAGGTGTTCTCGAGCAGCTTCACCATCTCGGCCGCCTCGGTCGAGGAGACGGGCACGACGGTGTCGATGGCGGCCCCGTAGAGGGCCGCGCCGGCCTCCACGCAGTCGGGGGTGACCCCCCCCATCACCTTGGGGGTGTTCTGCGTGGTGTAGTCCTCGCGGCCGGGGTCGACGCGCTCGGGCGAGAAGCAGAGGAAGAAGTCGCGGCCGACCTCAAGGCTCCGGCGCTCCAGCTCGGGCTCGATGATCTCGCGCGTGGTGCCGGGGTAGGTCGTGCTCTCCAGGACGACGGTCATCCCCGGGTGGACGTACTTCGCGATCTCCTGCGTCGCGGCGAGGATGTAGGAGATGTCGGGGTCGCCGGTCTTCCGGAGGGGCGTGGGCACGCAGATGGAGACGGCGTCGCACCCCGAGAGGAGGCCGAAGTCGGTGGTGGCCGTGATGCGGCCCTCCTCGACGAGGGGCCGGAGGCGCGCGTCGGGGATGTCCTCGATGTGGGACGTGCCGGCGTTGACGCCGCGCACGGCCTTCTCGCTCACGTCGATGCCGACGACCTGGAAGCCGGCCTCGGCGAAGACGACGGCGAGGGGGAGCCCGACGTAGCCGAGCCCGATGATGCCGACGCGGGCCGTGCGGTCCTCGACGCGCTGGAGGAAGAGTTGCTTGGGGGTCTGAGCCATGACGTAAAGAGAGGGGGTCGAGAGGCAGGTCAGAGCACGCCCGGCAGGACAGGAGCCATGCCGGCGCGTCTCACCGCACCGTTACTGCATCCGGGATGCGCTCGCCGTTGTCATTCCTTGGGACTGAATGAAGCCGTCCGCAGCGGCCGAGCCCAAACGAAGATCTCGTGGCGGCGGCACGCGGCAGAAACGGCGGCGAGGATCGGGAGAGCCGCGGGCTCCGAGCGAGACGGCGACCCCACCGGCTCCCTCCGCAGGGATGCCCGTGGGGCGAGGACTCCGCGGCGCGGTCGAGGCGACCTTGAGGGGCGAAGATAAGTCATTGTCGCGGGCTGGGGTAGCCCCGGCCGCCCCGCCGCTCGCGCGCCGGCGCCTCAGCGATCGAGCGCGAGGATGCGGTAGCCCCCAGCGGGGACCCGGACCCCGCCGCCCTCCTCCAGCGCGACGGCCTCCCCGGTGAGGAGGTCCGTCGCCGCAGTGAACCCGTAGGCCGCCGGCAGCGCGAGGGGGCGCGTCGTCGCCACGTCCCCCGTGTTGAGCACGACGAGCACGGCGTCGTCCGGCGTGGCGCGGAGGAAGGTCCAGGTAGCCTCGGCGGCGTCGAGCGTCTCGAGGGTGCCGTGGCGCAGGGCGGCGTGGTCGCGACGGAGGCCGACGAGCCGGGCGACCGCCTGCTTCAGCGCCGCCTGCTCGTCACTCAACCCGTCGAACCGCATCATCCGGCGGTTGTCGGGGTCGGCGGCCCCCGTCATGCCCACCTCGTCGCCGTAGTAGATCGTCGGGACGCCGGGCGTCGTGAGGAGGTAGGCGAGGTAGAGCTCGGCCCGCCGGTAGCTCGCGGGGTCGTCCACGACAGGTGGAGCGGTCCAGCCGATCTCGGCCGCGTCGCTGCCGGGCGGGAGGTCCCCGTCGGCGAGGGCGAGGAAGCGCGGCTTGTCATGGGAGTCCATGAGGTTCCCCATGACGTGGAGCGGCCCGTAGACGTCGAGCGTCCGGTCCATCTCGCCGGCCAGCGTCGCGAGCGGCACGGCGGGGTCGAGGAAGGCGGCGAGGGCGGCGTCGTAGAGGTTGAAGTTGAACTGGGCGTCGAGTTGGCCCGCGTTGACGTAGGACGCGATGAGGTCGTAGGAGCCAAACGTCTCGCCGATCTGGTAGAGCGGCGTCTCGCGCCCCGGCGCCACCTCGTCGCGGAGCCGCGCCGTGAGGGCGCGCCAGAACCCATTGGGGATGTGCTTGACGGCGTCGTGGCGGAACCCGTCGGCGCCGGTCTCCTGGAGCCACCACACGGCGTCGGCCGTGACGGCGTCCACGGCGGCGGGCGCGCCCTCGAAGTCGAAGCTGGGGAGGTAGGGCTCGAACCACGTCGTGAGCCGGTACTCGTCCCACCGGCGGAGGTTGAGCGAGCCGTCGGGCAGCTCCAGCGTGCCGAACCAGTCGCGGTGCTCCTGGACGTAGGGGTGGTCCTCGTGCGTGTGGTTGGCGACGAAGTCGAGGAGCACCTTGATGCCCCGTTCGTGCGCGGCGTCCACGAGGCGACGCAGGAGGGCGAGGTCCCCGAAGCGCTCCTCAACGGCGCGCGGGCGGACGGGCCAGTACCCGTGGTAGCCGGTGTAGTAGCGGTGCGGCGGCGGGTACTCGCGGTAGGCCGTGGCGGGGTTGTCGTAGACGGGCGAGAGCCAGAGCACGTTGACGCCGAGGTCGGTGAAGTAGCCCTCGTCGAGTCTGTCCAGGATGCCCTGGAGGTCGCCGCCCTGGTAGTTGGCCTGCACGGCGAGCGAGTCGTGCGCGACGGGGACGGTGTTCGACGGGTCGCCGTCGGCGAAGCGGTCGATCACGATCTGGTAGACGATGGCGTCCTGCCAGACGAAGGGTGCCTCGCCGGCGGCCTGCGCCGCGCCCAGCGGCTGGCCGTCCCACAGCGGCACCGCCACCCACGGCGCGACGACCCCCGCCCCCTCAACGGCGACCCGGAGCGTCTGCAGCCCCTCGGCCCTGGCGAGCGGCACGTCGAGCGTCCGGTGCCCCTCCTCGCCGGTCCCGAAGCGGACGGCCACGGGCCGGTTGTCGAGCAAGGCCACCCCCTCCAGCGCCTCGGGAGGCGCCACCCACGGCTCCCCGCTCTCGTCGATGTACTCCAGCGCGAAGCGGAGCCCGCGCGCATCCTCCAGCACGCCGACGGGACGCAGCACGGCGTGGCCTCCCTCCTCGTAGAGCGTCAGCACGCTGTTGTACGCCCCGAAGGGGTTGAGGACCGAGTCGGGGTTGGCGGCGTCCACGATCTCGACGCCGTCCAGCGTGAACTTGTACTGGTAGATCCCGGGCTCGATGGGGAGGGTGACCGCGTAGACGCCGTCGCCGTCCTCATCCGCGAGCCGGTCGCGCCCGCGCGCCCAGTCGTTGAAGGCGCCGATGACGAAGAGCGCGTCCGGCACACGGTCGAGGAGGCTGTCCGGGAGCGCGGCGAGGTCGGGGTCGAACGTGAACGTGTGCGTCGTCGGCACCCGCACCTCGACCGGGAGGGCATACGCCGCGCCGCCGACCGTGAAGGGAACGAGGTCGAGACCTTCCTGCTCACCGGTCAGCACGAGCGCCCGCCCTTCCGCCGTCTCGACGACCGCCCGCCCAGGGAACGCTACGGGCGCCTCGACGGGCCCGAGGAGGTCGGCGATCAGGAGCGTGTCGGCCTGACCGGCGGTGAGGCGAACGGGCTGGACGACGGGCAGCGGCGCGGCAGGCTGCGCCGTCGCGCCGAGGGGGAGCAGGGCGAGGACGAGGATGAGGCGACGGGTCACGGCAGCACCGACCTCAACCGCCCTGCCCCTCGGACGGGGTAGCGACGTCGTGGGCGTGGCTCTGCCCGTCGCCGGCCGCGCGATCGCGGTAGAGCCGCTCGACGTACTCCTCCATCATCCGGCGGGCGCTGAACCGGTCGCGCGTGGATTGGATGCTGGCGCGCATCATCTCGGCCCACCGCTCGCGGTCGTCGTAGTACGTCGGGACCACGTCCCCGAGGAGGACCTCGTAGAGGCTCTCGAGGTCGTGGGCGTCCTGGGCGGCCTCGCTGCCGCTCTCGAAGCCGCCCCCGATCTGCCAGCCGTTGACGCCGTGCTCGCAGGCCTCGGGCCACCACCCGTCGAGGACGCTGAGGTTGAGGACGCCGTTCATGGCCGCCTTCATCCCGCTCGTGCCGCTGGCCTCCTTCGGCCGGCGGGGGTTGTTGAGCCACACGTCGCAGCCGCGCGTCATGGCCCGGCCGATGGGGATGCCGTAGTCCTCCAGGAAGACGACCCCCTTCGGGTACCGCTGCGCCATCGCGACGAGGCGGGGGACGATGGCCATGCCGGCCTCGTCGCGCGGGTGGGCCATCCCGGAGAACACGACCTGGAGCCGGCCCGCGTCGAGGAGCGGCGCGATGCGGTCCTCCTCCACGAAGATTAGCGGGGCCCGCTTGTAGGCGACGGCCCGCCGGGCGAACCCGATGAT
>JAWWCA010000143.1:0-9510 GCA_033720695.1 Rubricoccaceae bacterium | reverse complement strand
TGGGTGCTCGACCGGAACCCGTGGCAGGAGCTGCTCGGGAACGAGGAGCCTCCGAAGTAGACCGCCGCGGGCGCCCCTCGTCGCGGTGCGGCTCTGCCGGCGGGCGGGGGCGACGCGCGTGGCTCAGCTGTCGGGGGGGTCCGCGCGCCAGCGAGCGGCCTCCTCCGAGCGCCCCCAGGCGTCGTAGAGCGCCGCGAGCCCACGGGCGATCTGGCGTCGCTCCATCGGCGGAGCGGCAGACGCCTCGAGGGCCCGGTGGCTGTCGAGAAGGAGGGATTCGGCTTCGCGGAACGCCCCCTTCTCCCGCAGGATGTCGGCGAGGTGCGAGACGTCCATCGCCTCGTTGATCGCGTTGTCGCTGTAGGTGCGCGTGCGGTCCAGGGCCTCCCGTTGCGCCCGCTCGGCGGCGTCGAGGGCGCCCGCCTCGCGGTAGAGCCTCGCCAGCGCGCTGAGGGCGACGCGCTCCTGGACCGGGACCTCGTGGCCGGGTCGGCGCGTGAGCGCGAGCGAGCGCTGGAGCACGGCTTCGGCTTCGGCGTAGCGCTGCTGCCGGCGCAGGAGGAGGCCCAGGAGGTTGAGGGTCACGCTCACCTCCGGGTGGGTGTCGCCGAAGGCCGCCGCCCGGATGCGGAGCGCCGCGCGGGCCGCCTGCTCGCCTTCGGCGAAAGCCCCCGTGTTGAGGAGGTAGAACGCGAGCCAGTGGTATGCGTTGCCCACGTCGGGGTGGTCCGGGCCGTCGTGCGCCTGCCGGCGCTGCACGATCTCGCGCTGCAGCACGAGGGCGCTGTCGAGGCGGCCGAGTTCGAGGTAGGTGGAGGCGAGGTTGGTCGCTACGCCCGTGGCGTTCCGGGACCCCGGCCCCTGCGTCGCGCGGTACATGTCGAGCGCGGTGCGGTGGAGCCGCGCCGCCTCCTCGCCGCGCCCCACCTCCTGAAGAATCCGGCCGAGGCGCGTCAGAGAGGCTGCGACGTCGGGGTGCGAGGGGCCGGCGTGCCGGCGGCGGATGGCGAGCGCCTCGCGAGCCATGGCCTCCGCCGCGCCGTAGTCGTCGAGCCAGTAGCGGGCCCAGGCCAGCTCGTGGAGCGTCTCGGCCGTGGCCGGATCGGCTGGGCCGAGGCGCGCGCGGCGGATCGCGAGCGCGGATTGGAGGAGGGTGTCGGCGTCGGCGTGCCGCGCCTGGCGGAGGTAGACGCGCCCGAGGACCGTGAACAACCGCGCCTGGAGGAGGGGCTGCCCCCCGAGCTCCTCGCGCGCCCGTGCGGCGTTGCGGTCCAGGAGCGCACCGACGCGGAGGGTATCGAGTCGCTGCGGGCTGTAGGGGTCCGTCGCGGCGTAGGTGCTTTCGAGGAAGTCGGCCGTCGCCTCCGCCTCGGCGAGCGCGCGGGCCGTCCGCTGCTGCTGGACGGTGAGGAGGACGACCGACGCCATCAGCAGGACCACGAAGGAGGCGCCCACGCCCACGCCCACGCGGTGCCGCGCGATGAACTTGCGCAGGCGGTAGGCGGTGGCCTCCGGGCGGGCGGCCAGCGGCAGGCCCTCGCGGCGGTGGCGGAGGTCCTCGAGGAGGGCCTCCGCGGTCGGGTATCGACGCGCAGGGTCCTCGTGCAGCGCCGTCGCCGCCAGCACGTCGAGGTCGCCCCGCACCGCGCGCTGGCGCCCCGCCGGGACCGTCTCGCTCAGTCGCTCGCGGGGTGCCGGCCGGCGCCTTGCGAGCAGCTCGAAGAGCACGACGCCGAGCGCGTACACGTCCGTCGCGGTCGTCACCGCCGCCCCGTCGAGCTGCTCAGGCGCGGCGTACTCCGGCGTCAGGATCCGCTGCTCAGGGCGCGTGCGCGGGGCGTCCTCCGGCTCGCCGTCGAGCAGGCGCGCGATGCCGAAGTCGAGGAGCTTGACCTGCGGGGCCCCCTCGGCCTCCGCGACGAGGATGTTCGAGGGCTTGAGGTCGCGGTGGACGACGAGGTGCCGGTGCGCGTAGGCCACCGCCTCGCACACCTGCTCGAACAGGGCCAGTCGCTCGTCCAGATCCAGGGCGTGGGCCTCGGCGTAGCGCGTGATCGGCTCGCCCTCGACGCGCTCCATCACGAGGTACGGTCGGCCGTCGGCGTCGGCGCCGGCGTCGAGGAGGCGCGCCACGTGCGGGTGGTCGAGGCCCGCCAGCACCTGCCGCTCGTAGCGGAAGCGGCGCAGGACCTCGTCGGTGTCCATGCCGCGCTTGACGAGCTTCAGCGCAACGTCTTTGGTGAAGGCGCCGTCGGCGCGGGCGGCGCGGTAGACGACGCCCATCCCGCCGCGCCCCAGCTCCTCCTCGATCCGGTACGCCCCGACCCGCGTCCCCGGCGCGAGGTCCCCCGGCACATTGGGGGCCCCGGCCGCCTCCCGGAGGAGGTGGTCGGCGAAGTCGGTGGCGCTCTCGCCGAACCCCGCGTCGGCGTCGGCGTCGGCCGCGAGGAGCGCGGCGAGGGCGTGGTAGAGGGCGGGGTCGTGGCCGCAGGCGGCGCGGAGGAAGGCGGTCCGCTCGTCGGGCGGCCGGTCGAGAGCCTCCGCGAAGAGCGTGTCGATCTCGGCCCAGCGGTCGGAGGCGAGGGGGTCCATGACGGATCGGTGGGTCTACCCTCCGTTCGCAGCGCGGCTCTCCACGGGGCCATCGGTCGCCGCCGTCCCCGTCTCACCCCGGACGGCGTGGAAGAGGTAGGCGCGGGCGCGGCGCCAGTCCCGCTTGAGGGTGGTCCGGGAGCGCCCGGTCACCTCGGCGGCCTCGTCGAGGGAGAGCCCGCCGAAGAAGCGCAGCTCGACGAGTTCGGCCATGCGCTCGCTGTTGGCCGCGAGTCGGTCCAGGGCCGCGTCGAGGGCGAGGAGGTCGAGCGCCTCGTCGGCGGCGGGGTCGCTGCCGGCGGCGGCGGCGGCGGCCGTGAGCGGGAGGTCGCGCCCGGGGCCGCCCCGCTTGAGCGCGCTCCGCTCGCGCGCGTAGCTGACGAGGATGAACCGCATGGCGCGCGCGGCGAGCGCGAAGAAGTGCGTCCGGCTCTCGACCGGCGGCGCCTCGCCGGCCGTCAGCTTGAGGTAGGCCTCGTGGACGAGGGCCGTCGTGTTGAGCGTCTCGCCGGGCCGGTGGCGGCGGAGCCGCGCCCGCGCGAGTACGCGGAGCTCGTCGTAGAGGCGCGGCATGAGGCGGTCGAGCGCGGCGCGGTCGCCGGCGCGGGCGTCGGCGAGGAGCTGCGTCGTCGTGGGCTCGGAGGGCATGCGGGCTAGCCGGAAAGGGCGGCGTGCGGGAAGGTACGGCGACGGGCGAAGCCACCGGATGGCCCCGTCTTCCACCGCCCTGCGAATGGAGGGTAGACCCTCACGAACCCCACGCACCATGCGCTATCTCTCCCTCTCGCTCCTCGTCTGTCTCTCCGTGCCCGTTGCGCATGCCCAGACCGGTACCACGTTCCAGTGGGCGGTCAACCAGGGCAACTGGGAAGCGGCCGAAAGCTGGGACCCGCCCGACGAAGGGCCACCGGGATCGATGGACGACGCCCTCATCATCGGCACGGCCAACGTGTACATCAACGGGAGCGCCACGGCCAAAAACCTCACGTACGACGTGATCCTCGGCCCAGGCAGCCTCGGGTTTACCACCGACGGAAGCAATGGCGGCGGCGACCTCACCGTCCTCGAAACGATGACATGGACCCGTCGCGGAGGCTGGCGCTCCATCGGCACCCTGACCGTCAACGGCACGCTCAACCTGCAGGCAGACCAGTATGACCACACCGCCGGGACGATCGTCAACAACGGCATGGCGACGTGGCAGAGCGGGACGTTCTCCGGCTCGGACGACCCGGTCTTCCGCAACGAGGGGGAGCTCGCGCTGGCCCCGCCCCCGGGCGAAGACCTGGTCTTCTGTTTCCACAACGGGCTCTACCTGACGAATGCCGCGACGGCCGTGCTCCGCCACACCGGAGAGGGCCGGACGCTCGTCCAGTGCCAGCTCGAGAACGAGGGGGTCGTGAGCGTAGAAGCGGGTGAGCTCGCGCTCTCGGGCGCGCTCAGCTCGTTCTCCACCGACACCTACGAAGGCCCGTTCACGGTCCTGCCGGGGGGGCGTCTCGCTTTCGCGCGGAGCTACCACATCATCGATCCGTTGTCGAGCATCACGGGAGGGGGCACCGTGTTGGTGAGCAACCCGACGGGGTCCGCGCGCACGGACCTCATCGTGCAGGGCACCCTCGGCGTCGACACCCTGCGGGTCGGGTCGAGCGGGTTCGTCTCGCTCGACGGCGCCGTCGCCCTGCCGAACCTCGTCCTGGAAGGGGTGAACCCCGTCGTGGCCGGGAGCGCCGACTACGCTGTCACGTCGAGCCTATCCTGGGAGGCCGGGTCCCTCGGCGGGACCGGCACGACCACGATCCCGCTCGACCTCGTCCTCGACGGCAACGCCGGCGGCCGCCTGCTCCGCGACGCGCGCACCCTCAGGATCACCGGCGAGACGGTCTGGACGAACGGAGCCTCGGTCTACGCCTTCGACGCCGACACGCGCACGGTGAACGCGGGCACGATGCGGCTCGTCGGCCCGGCGAGCACGCGGTTCTGGGGCAACTTCCTCAACGAGGGCCTCTTCGTGAGCGAGGACGGGTTCAACCAGTACACGGCGTTCACGAATCGGGGGACGGTCCGGGTCGAGGGGGGCGAGACGCGCCCGGCGGCGGCGCTCGACGGGCCGGACACGGGCCGCTACGAGGTCGCTGCCGGCGGCCTCCTCACCTTCTCCGGCGCGCGCACGCTCGCGCCGGGCTCCGAGGTCGTCGGCACGGGCAACGTGACCACGCCCAGCACGGTCACTAACCACGCCACCTGGCGCCCGGCGGACGCGGACGCGACCGGCACGCTCACGGTCCTCGGCTTCCATCCCGAACCCGACCTCCGCCTCGAGGTCGAGCTCGCCGGAACGACGCCGGACACCGAGCACGACGTGCTCGTCATCACCTCCGGCTCGGCCAACCTCGGGGGCACCCTCGACGTGTCGCTCCTCGACGGCTACGTCCCCGACATCGGCGACACCTTCGCCGTCGTCAACTGCCCGAGCTTTTGCTCCGGCCGCTTCGACGTGCCCGTCCACGACACGCTCGCCGTCGACGGCGCCACGCTCCGCGTCGTCTACAACGCGACCGACGTGACGCTGGAGATGATCAACCCCGCGCCGATCGCGGTCTTCGCACAGCCCATCGGCGGGCCCATCGTCATCCCCCCGAGTGGCGGCTCGTTCGACTTCTTCGTCACGCTGGCGAACAACACCGCCGAGGCCCAGAGCTTCCAGGGATGGACCGCCGCGACGCTCCCTGACGGAACGACGGTCACGCCCGCCCTCGGGCCGCGGAACGTGACGCTGGGTCCGGGCCAGACGATCGGCCCCCTCACGTTCCGGCAGCAGGTCCCGGCCGCGGCCCCTTCCGGCGTCTACGTCTACCGGGTCCGCCTGGGGACCTTCCCAGACGACCTCCTCACCGAGTCCGGGTTCAACTTCGCGAAGGCGGACGGCGGTCGAGATGGCCCGCGGCACCTTGCTGACCCGGCGGTGTGGGCCGTCGAGCAGATCGCGGGCTCTCCCTTCGTTCAGGCGTCGGAGCAGGAAGCCGCCGAGGTCTCCGAGACGGCGGGCGGCGCGTCGGTGAGGCTGCCCGAGGTCGTCGCCCTCCACGGGCCGGTCCCGAACCCCTCGTCCGGGAGGACGGCGCTCCGCTACGACCTCCCCGAGGCGGCCCCCGTCTGGATCGCGCTCTACGACGCGCTCGGCCGCGAGGTCGCCGTTCTCGTCGACGAAGAGCAGCCGGCCGGGACGCATGCGGTCGCCTTCGACGCAGCAGCGCTGCCGAGCGGGGTCTACCTCGCGCGGATGACGACGGGCGCCGGCGCCTCGCAGACGCAGCGCCTCACGCTCTTGCGCTGACGGCTCGCACGTCTCCTCGACGCCGCATGGCCCATCCCGACGTCGCGGGGTGGGCCAGCGGCCTCGACCTCGGCCGGCACCACGCGGGCCGGGGCATCCGGGTGGCGGCGGGCGGGGTGCGTTCAGGCGTGGGGGGTTGTACCTTCGTTTCCTAACGTGTATATAGCTCCCCCTCTGCTTTCCCTACAAGATGCCACGTACCCGACTGATCCTGCTGCTTGGGGCCCTCGCCCTCCTCGCCGCCTGCGACAACGCGACGCCCGAGGCGCCCAGCCTCGACGCCCAGCTCCGGGAGGCCGTCACGGCCGCCGCCGAGGGCGCCGGGCTCGACGCCTTCAGGGTCCCCGACGACGGCGACCTCGCCGCTATTCCCCAGGACCCGCGCAACCCGCTTACGCCCGAGAAGGTGGCGCTCGGGCGCCTCCTCATGCACGAGACCGCCCTCGCCGTCAACCCCACGCATGCCATGATGGAGGGGACGTACTCGTGCGCGTCGTGCCACCACGTGGCGGCCGGCTTCCGCGCGGGCGTCCCCCAGGGCCTCGCCGACGGCGGCGTTGGGTTCGGTCACTTCGGCGAGCGCCGCCGGCCCCACCCGGACTACGCCCACGACGAGCTCGACCGCCAGCCCATCCGCTCGCCGTCGCTCATGAACGGCGCGTACCAGGCCGTCACCCTCTGGAACGGGCAGTTCGGCGCCGCAGGCCCCAACGCTGGCACCGAGGCGGAGTGGACCGAGGGCACGCCCATCGTCAACAACCGCCTCGGCTACGAGGGCCTCGAGACGCAGGCCATCGCCGCGCTGACGGTGCACCGCATGCAGGACGGCCCGGCCTTCGTCATCGAGACGCTCCCCGAGTACGCGGCGCGCTTCGCGGCGGCCTTCCCCGACTTCCGGGCCACCGACCCGGCGATCGCCTCGGCCGAGATGGAGATGGCGGGGCTGGCGATCGCGGCGTGGGAGCGCACCGTCCTTCCCAGCGAGGCGCCGTTCCAGCGGTGGCTCCGCGGCGAGACCGACGCCATGACCGCGGCCCAGAAGCGCGGCGCGATCCTGTTCTTCGGGCGCGCCGGCTGCGTGAGCTGCCACGGCGGGCCCGCCCTCGCCAACATGTCGTTCCACGCCCTCGGCATGGGCGAGCTCACGGGACCCGGCGTCTTCAGCGACTTCAACCCGAAGGACCCCGTCCACCTCGGCCGCGGCGGGTTCACCCAGCGCGACGCCGACACCTACCGGTTCAAGGTGCCGCAGCTCTACAACCTCGCCGACGACGCCTTCCTCGGCCACGGCGCCACGTTCGCCTCGATCCGCGACGTCGTCGCCTACAAGAACGCGGCGGTGCCACAGAGCACGCTCGTCCCGGCCGACCGCCTCGACCCGCTCTTCGTCCCGCTCGGCCTCACGGAGGACGAGGTCGATGACCTGGCGATGTTCCTGGAGCGGGGGCTCTACGACGCGCGCCTCGGGCGGCACGTCCCGGAGGCCCTCCCCTCGGGGAGCTGTTTCCCGAACAACGACCCCCAGAGCCGGATCGACCTCGGCTGCGAGGATGGAATGGCCCGGCCCCGGGCCCTGGAGGGCGTCGGCCAGACCCGCTTCAGGGGTCGGTAGCGGCGTGCGCCTCCAGGGCGCGTCTCGCGTCTGGTCAGGAGCCGCGAGCGCCCGCGGCCGGGGCTAGCCCGGACGGGCGCTCGCCGGCCGGTACCGCGCGGCGCGGGCGCCCTGGCCCGTCGCCTCGTACAGGGCCGCGAGTGCGTCGCCGACCCGGCGCGTGACGGGGGCGTCGGCGCCATGGGCGGGCGCGGTGGCCTCGTACGTCGCCAGGAGCACGGCCTCGGCCTCGGCGGGGCGGGCCTGCTCCTGCAGGATCGCGCCGAGCTTGAGCGCGCTGTGGATGGTGATCTCGTGCTGGGCGCCGAGCGCCGAGCGGAGCACGTCCCACGCCTCGCGCTGCACCGCTGCGGCCTGGCCGAGGGCGCCCCGCGCGCGGTGGACCGTGGCGAGCAGGCCCAGGGGGAGGGCGCGGTCCGCAGGACGGCGCACCGGCAGCTGGGTCGCCTCCTCCAGGAGGCGCTCGGCCTCGTCGAGACGGCCGAGCCGGAGGAGGCTGCCAGCGTGGCTCGCAAGCGCGTTTGCGAGCCGAGACGAGCCCGGCGCGGCCTCCCGGGCCAGGCGCACGCTCTCGCCCGACACCTCCACGGCCTCCGCCTCCCGCCCCGTCATCCGCAGCAGGAGCGATAGCGCGCTCATGGTGTTTTGCTGCCGGGGATGGGGACCTCCGTCGAGGCGGCGCATCCGCTCCAGGATGGACCGGTAGTGCGCCCCCGCCTCGTCGGACCGGCCCAGCTCGAACAGGACGTCGCCGAGGAGCCGCTCGGTGCGGAGGGTGGCGTCGTGGTCCTCGCCGAGGGCGTTGCGGAGGCGCTCGAACGTGGCGCGGTGCATGGGGAGCGCCTCCTCCTGACGGTTGTAGAGCTGGAAGGCGACGGCCAGCTGGGTCTCGGCGGCGGCACGGACGAGCGGGTCGGCGTCGTCCGGCAGGAGGGCGAGGGCGTCACGGGCGAGGCGCTCGGCCTCGCGCGGCTCGGCGCGGAGGATGTGGAGGGCCGCGAGGGCGGAGAGGGCGTCGGCGTGGCGCTCCGGCGGGGCGTCGGCGAGCAGGGCGGCGGCCTCCCGGAGGAGGGGCTCGCCAGCGTCGGGGTGGCCCGTCTCGACCTGCACCCGGCCCAGCATCAGGAGCACGCGGCCCAGCACGTGCGGCTGGCCCGCGAGCTCCCTACGCAGCCGCTCCTCGCTCACGTCGAGCAGCTCCCGCACGCGGAGGGTGTCGAGGCGCTCGGCCTGGAACGGGTCGGTGGCGGCGAAGAGGCCTTCGAGGACGTCGGCCGTCGCCTCGGCGTCGGCGAGGGCGCGGGCCGTCTGCTGCTGCTGGAGCGCGACGACAACGAGCGCGGCGAGGAGGAGCGCGAGAACCGCCGCCGCCGCCGCGACGCCGACGCGGTTGCGGGCGACGAACTTGCGGGCGCGGTAGAGGGGGCTGTCGGGTCGGGCCGCGAGGGGCCGCCCGTCCCGATAGCGCCGGAGGTCGTCGAGGAGGGCCTCGGCCGAGGCGTAGCGCCGCGCCGGGTCGGGGTGGAGCGCCGTGAGCACGAGGGTGTCGAGGTCGCCCCGCAGCGGTCGGCGGAGCGGGGCCGGCGCCGCCGCGCTCGGCCGCGTGGCCGGCCGCTCCGGGCGCCGCCCGACGAGCAGCTCGTGGAGCACGACGCCGAGCGCGTACACGTCGGTCGCCGTCGTCACCGCCGCCCCGTCGAGCTGCTCCGGCGCGGCGTACTCCGGCGTCAGGATCCGCTGCTCGGGGCGCGTCCGCGGGGCGCCCTCCGGCTCCCCCTCCAGCAGCCGCGCCACCCCGAAGTCGAGCAGCTTCACCTGCGGCGCCCCGCCCCCGCCCTCGCCCACGAGGATGTTCGACGGCTTGAGGTCGCGGTGGACGACGAGGTGCCGGTGCGCGTAGGCCACCGCCGCGCACACCTCCTCGAACAGCGACAGCCGCGCCTCCAGGCCCAGCCCGCGCGCCTCGGCG
>JAWWCA010000142.1:0-9513 GCA_033720695.1 Rubricoccaceae bacterium | reverse complement strand
TGCCGATCTCCTCCAGCATCGCCTCGGCGCTGCGCACGCGCTTCCGATGCGCCGCCTCCAGCGCCGCGTCGAGGGGCCGGCAGACCGCGTCGAACCGGCGCTGGGCGAGGCGGCGCCGGGCCCAGACGCGCTGCGCCGCGTCCACGCTCTCGAACGGCTCGGCGCGCCACGCCGAGGGCGGGTCGGTGAGGGGAAGGAGGGCGAGGTGCTCGGCGTGCTCGCCGCGCCAGTAGATCACCGGACGCGGGCGCGCCAGGTCGCGCATCAGCGCCCGCGACGCGTCGAAGAGGCGGTGCCGCTCGGTCTCCCCCGCCTCCGACGGATCGGAGGCGGGGTCGAGGCCGGCGCGGCGCGCGGCCTCCTCGGCGAGCGAGCGGTTGAAGAGCGGGACGGCGACGGCGACGGCCTGGCCGAGCGTCTTGCGGGTCGAACGCCAGCGCTTCTCGAACGCCTCGAACGCCGGCACCTCGGGCGCGGGGCGCGGCGACGGCGCGGGGTCGCCCTCGCCCTCGTCCCCGTTGAGGAACGCCTCCTGCACGGTGCCCTCGCCATCCACCCACCACACGTTCGGGCGCGCGCCGAAGAGGCGGGCCTGGAGCGCTGTCCCGTCCGCGAGGTCGACGAAGACGAACCGGTCGCGCTCGGCCGTGCGGACGCCCGCGACGGTGCGGCCCATCGCGCCCTCGAAGAGCGAGGCGGTGTTGCGGCGGGCGCGGCCGGCGCCCTCGCTGCGGAAGAGGAGCGGGAGCGCGCCGTCGCACACGACGCGGACGGTCCACGCCGCCTCCGGCGTCTCGAAGCGCAGGCTTAGCTCGTTCTGGCTCTGGCTCCACGCGTCGGCGAGGAGGGCGCCGCGAAGACTGGCGTCCCACTCGGCGGCGAGGGCGTGGAGGAGGAAGTAATGCACGGGGCGGAAGATCGCATCTGTGCCTCGTCCTACTGCACCTGCCGGAGGAGGCAGTCGAAGACCTGACCGGCGAGGCGCTCGGCCAGGCGCTCCTGCAGCTCGGCCTCGACGGCGCGCTCGTCGTCCCGCTGACGACCCTCGTCGAAGAGGTTGCGGTCGCGTGCGGGCAGGAGGAGGTCGCGGACGCGCCCGCTGTACTCGCCGATGGCGACGGTGCCCCGCGCCTCGGCCGTCGCCGTGCCCTCGCACACGAGGCCCGCCCGGTCCGCGGTCACGATGGACCAGTCCACGGCGGCGTCGAGCGTGACGCGCTCCTGGAGACGAGCGTAGGTGCCCTGCCCGCCGCCACGGAGGTCGACGGTGACGGAGTCGCGGTCGAAGACCTCCGCCGTGCGGACGTACCGGTCGAGCGTGCTGGCCACACCGAACGAGGCGCGGAGGTCGGCGGCGAGGTCGGCCGTCCGGCGGGGGTGGTCGAGGCGGTCGTCGGCGTTGTAGCGGCGGCGGAGGAGGCGGCGCACCTCGGCGGGATCGGCCGTGGCGACGAAGAGGGGCGGCCGCGTCCAGTGCTCATCGGCGAGGAGATCGTCGAAGGCGCCGAGGAAGTCGGGAGGCATGTCGGCGCGGTCGCGGCCTCGCCGGGCCTCGACGGGGAAGACGGCCGCGTAGAGGGTGCCGCGGCCGAGGGCCTCGGCCTGGAGCACGGCGACCTCCTCGGCTGTGCGGTCGCCGCCCACGGAGGGACGCGCGGCCTCGGCGCGGTCGTAGGCGGCGCGGTAGCGGCCGGCGGCCAGCTCGGCGTCGGCCCAGGCGAGGTGGGCGTCGTAGGTGAAGGCGCGGAGGGCGTCCTCCTGGTCGGCGTCCGGGCGGTAGCGACGCGCCCGCTCGAAGCGCGTGAGGGCCTCGGCGAAGCGGCCCGCGTCGAGGGCGTCAGCCCCCGCGGCGATGAGGAACTCGATGGCGGCATCCTGGGCCGCGGCCAGCTCGGCGTCGAAGCCCGGCGGCACCTGGTCCAGCACGACGCCGACGGCGGCCGTGCGGCCCCGGAGGGCGTCGAGGGCGAGGAGCGCGTCGGCGGCCCCGGGCGGGTCGGCCGCCGCTGCGTCGGCCCGGTACCCCGTGACGAGAATCCCGCCCACGACGTGGAGGCGCCCCCGGGCCTTCCGCATCTCCGGCTGGCCGTCGAGCGCGCGGATGTAGTGGTCGGCGGCCTCGGCGTAGCGCCCCTCCTGTTCCAGCCGCTGGCCGCGGTTGTAGAGCTCGTCCGGCGGCGGCGCGCACGCGGCGAGGAGGACGATGGCGGCGAGCGGGAGCAGGCGGTGGAGCATGGGAAGCGGGGCGGGGGACCGGAGCCAGAACGGATGGACGCGGCCTTTCGTTACGCTCGCTGGCGACGCCCGCCTCAGCGGGCCCCCGCTCTCTGTCCCGATCACGCGTCACGCTCCCCGGCGTCCCGCGCCAGGATCTGTGCCGCGGCGGCGACGGAGCGGAGGGCGTAGTGCGCCGCGAGAACGGCCTGCTCGTCCTCGGTCAGGTCGCCGTGGCGGCCCTGCCGGGCGAGCCGGTCCTGCCGCGCGTGGTAGAGCGCGAGCGCAGCAGCGACCGAGACGTTGTAGCTCTGGACGAACCCGTCGATGGGGAGCACCACGTTCGCGTCGGCGCGGGCGAGGAGCTCGTCGGAGACGCCCTCGGCCTCGTTGCCGAAGACGAGCGCCGTCGGTCGGGTGAAGTCCCACGCGGCGATGGGCACGGCGTCGGCGGCGAGGTGGGTGACGGCGACGGCGTAGCCCCGGGCGTGGGCGGCGTCCACGAAGGCGTCGGCGTCGGCGTAGAGGGTGAGGGCGAGCCACTTGTGGGCGCCCTGGGCGGCGCGGGCGCTGCCGCGCTTGCCGAGGGCGGCGGCGTCCGCGTCCCCCTCGGCCGCGTAGCGCTCGGCGAGGGGGCCGGCCTCGTGCTCGGGCGCCACGAGCGCGGCCGCGCCGTACCCGAGCCCCTCGGCGCTGCGGAGGGCGGCGTGGAGGTTGCCCGCGTCGGCCATCCGCTCGAAGACCGGGAGCACGCTGTACGTCCGCCCGGCGGCGACGGCGGCGATCCGCGTCCGACGCCGTTCCGTCAGGAACGGCGAGAGCACGTCCCACACCGTGCCGGCGGGGTAAGCGCGCCCGCCGACGTGGAGCGCCGCGCTGTGGGGAAACCGGGGGGAGAGGGTGGGCATGCGTGAGGGGGACGAGGCACGGACCGGCCCGGGGACCGCGTTGGAGCCCAATGTTCACCGAACCGAGCGGCGGCCGGCTCTAAGTTACCGGCCATCCCACACCCCCCACGCATGCCCCGCCTCGCCCCGCTCCTGTTCACCGCCCTGCTCCTGCTCGCCGCCTGCGGCGAGTCCGCCCTCGACGACCCCGACGCCATCGCCGAGCGCATCGCCGCGGCAGCGGCCGAGAACTTCGAGGGCGTCCGCGACTTCACTGTCCGCGGCGACGGCATGGTCG
The DNA here is from genome assembly GCA_033720695.1 of Rubricoccaceae bacterium. Classification (GTDB taxonomy): domain Bacteria; phylum Bacteroidota; class Rhodothermia; order Rhodothermales; family Rubricoccaceae; genus DATGQT01. The sequence continues at coordinate 6,114 of JAWWCA010000142.1, read as the reverse complement.
TCCACTTCCGCCGCGCGGGGGCCGACAGCCTCGCGTTCTTCGAGGGCCGTGCCTTCACCGACGACTCGGCGCGGCAGGAGGTGGTCCTCCCCTACGCGCTCCCTAACGGGGTCCAGCTCGGGCGCGGCCTCCGCGGCAACGCCCGCCTCGCCGGCACCGTCGAGCGCGACGGCGAGACGCTCTACGTCCTCGACGCCGACGACCCCGGCCCCGTCCTCGGCGCCCCCGACGGGGCCCCCACCACCATCGACTCCATCCGCGTCTACGTCGACGCCGAGGCGTTCCGGGTCCGCGAGGTGGTCGTGACGACGCCGCAGACCTCGCTCGACCCCGAGGCCGACGCCTCGGCGGCGCCCCTCGTGAACCGGCGGCGGTTCGGCGACTTCCGGACGGTGGACGGGGTGGCGCTCCCCTTCCTCATCACGACGCAGATCAGCGGCGTCGTCGTGCCCGAGGAGACGCGCGCGGTGCAGGGCGGGATGCTGGAGCTCCAGCGGCGACAGGCCCAGCAGCTCCCCGCCGCCGAGCGCGCGCGCGTGCTGGAGCAGATCGAGAACCGGCGGCGCTTCCTGACGACGGGGGAGCTCGAGGAGACGTTCGCGGTGGAGGCGGCCGAGGTCAACGCGGGGATCCCCGAGGGCACCTTCGGCACGCCGCCGGGGGCCGGCCCGCCGCTGGAGGCGCCACCGGCCGGGCCCGCGGGCGAGTAGCGCGCGGATGCGCGGCCCCGCGGAACCTTTCCGCGCCTCCGGGCTCCCCTCCGCCCTCTCCCCCACCGCCCCTCTCCATGGACCTCCACGACAAGGTGGCCGTCGTCACCGGCGCGAGCCGGGGCCTCGGCCGCGCCTTCAGCGAATCGCTCGTCGGGGCCGGCGCCCGCGTCTTCGGCCTCGCCCGCTCCGAGGAGGATCTCCGCGGCGTCCGCGACGCCCTCGGCGAGCGCTTCACCCCCGTCGCCTGCGACGTCACCGACCGCGACACCGTCGACGCCGCGTTCGCGCGCGTGCAGGACGCCGCCGGCCGCATCGACGTCCTCGTCAACAATGCCGGCCTCGGCCGCTTCGACGCCGTCGACGACCTCGACGACGACGACTGGCACGTGCAGGTGGACACCAACCTCACGGGGCTCTTCTACTGCACCCAGGCGGCCGTGGCCGCCATGAAGGCGCAGCACGAGGCCGACGGCTCCATCGCCCACATCGTCAACATCGCGAGCGTGGCCGGCCTCATCGGGAACCCGAAGATCAGCGCCTACAACGCCACGAAGTTCGGCGTCCGCGGCTTCTCCGAGGCGACGATGAAGGAGCTCCGGCCCCACGGCATCAAGGTGACGTGCGTCTACCCCGGCTCCGTCGACACCCACTTCGCCGACGTGGCCGGCACCCCGGGCAACCCGAACGCGATGCGCCCCGAGAGCGTGGCGGCGACGGTCCTCCACGTGCTCCAGACGCCGGACAACTACCTCATCTCCGAGGTCGTCATGCGCCCGATGAAGGTGGGCGGCGCGTAGGCCCCGCGGCGCGTTCCACCCCGAGCGCGCCCGCGCCGGAGGGCTCCCTCGTCGGGTAGGACGGGAGCGCCGAGCCTATCTTCCGCGCCCCTCTCCGCTGCACCTCCTGTGGCCGACCCCGTCTCCGCTCCCGCCGCCGGCCGCTTCGGCACGTTCAAGGGCGTCTTCACGCCCAACGTGCTCACGATCCTCGGGATCATCCTCTTCCTCCGCACCGGCTGGGTGGTGGGGCAGGCGGGGCTCTGGGGCGCGCTCGCCATCATCCTCCTGGCGAACGCGATCTCGTTCATGACGGGGCTCTCGCTCTCGGCCATCGCCACGAGCATGGACGTCAAGGCGGGCGGCAACTACTACCTCATCTCGCGCTCGCTCGGGCTCGAGATCGGCGGCGCCATCGGGATCCCGCTCTACCTCTCCCAGGCCATCTCGGTCGCGTTCTACATCATCGGCTTCACCGAGGCGATGGGGAGCCTGCCGGTCCTGGCGGCGCTCGACCCCCGGCTGATCTCGACCGGCGTGGCCCTCGTCTTCGTCGTCGTGGCTTACGTCGGGGCCGACTTCGCGCTCCAGATCCAGTACGGCATCCTCGCGATCCTGGGGGCGGCGCTCCTGTCGTTCTTCACCGGCGGCTGGGGCGACTTCGTCTCGCCCAACCTCACGCCGCTCTACACCGACGGCATCACCTTCTGGGTCGTCTTCGCCGTCTTCTTCCCAGCCGTGACCGGGATCGAGGTGGGCATCAGCCTCTCGGGCGACCTCAAGGACCCGAGCCGGAGCATCCCCCGCGGCACGATCGCGTCCATCGTCGTGACGGCGCTCGTCTATGTGGCGGCGGCGGTGTGGTTCGCGGTCCACCTCACGGCCGAGGAGCTCGTCACGAACACGCTCGCGATGGAGGCCGTGGCGAGCGTGCCCCTCCTGATCCTGGCGGGCGTGGCGGCGAGCACGCTCTCGTCGGCGCTGGGCAGCGTGCTGGCGGCGCCGCGCACGCTCCAGGCCATCTCGCGCGACCGCGTGGTGCCGCACTGGATGGCCGGGCAGCTCGGCAGCCCGACCGAGCCGCGCATGGCCGTGCTCCTCACCGGCGGCGTGGCCGTCGGCGTCATCTGGCTGGGCGACCTCGACTTCGTAGCGCCCATCATCACGATGTTCTTCCTGAACACCTACGGGATGGTGAACCTGGTGGCGGCCATCGAGCGCCTCGTGGGGAATCCGAGCTTCCGGCCGCGCTTCAAGGTGCCGCTCGTCGTCTCGCTCCTCGGCGCCGTCGGCTGCTACGGCGCCATGTTCCTCATCCACGCCCCCGCGACCGTCGCGGCCATCGTCGTCTCCTACGGCCTCTTCTTCGGGCTGAGCCGCCGCCGGATGGTGCGGACGTGGGGCGACGTGTGGAGCGGGATCTGGACCTCGCTGGCGCGCTACGCCCTCCTCCACCTCGAGCGCCGCCCGCCCGAGCAGGGGCGCAACTGGCGGCCGAACCTCCTGGTCTACACCGGCCAGCCGCACAACCGCGAGCACCTCGTGTCGTTGGCCGAATGGCTCATCCTCGGCCGCGGCATCGTCACGTTCGTCCAGCTCATCACGGGGGCCTCCGAGCCTGGCGACCGCGCCCGCCTCCGCGCCATGGCCGAGAAGCGCATCCGCGACTACATCGAGGGCCACCGCATGGCCGCCTTCGCCGAGGCCAAGGTGGTGCCGGACTTCGCCCGCGGCGCCGTCTCCGTCGTCCAGGCCCACGGCGTCGGGCGGCTCGAAGCGAACGCCGTGCTCATGGGCTGGAGCGGCGAGCCGGGCGGCCGCGCCACGCTCATGCGCGTGCTCCGCGACCTCGCCGCGCTCGAGAAGTCGGTCCTCTTCCTCAACGTGGACCCCGCGCGGGGCTTCGGGCAGCGGTGCGTCATCAACGTGTGGTGGGGCGGGCGCGGCGGCAACGCCGACCTCATGCTCCTCCTCGGCCACCTCATCAGCCGCCACAACGACTGGCACGACGCCGAGCTCCGCCTCACCCGCATCGTCGAGAGCACCGACGGCGAGCGGCAGACGCGCGCGCACATGGACGCCCTCCTGGAAGCGGTCCGCGTCGAGGCCACACCCCACATCGTCGTCCACGACGACCCCTCCCGCCCGATCGAAGACCTCTTCGCCGAGCACAGCCGGGACGTGGACCTCACGATCCTCGGGATGCAGGCGCCGGACGCCGACGGGGTCGAGGCCTACGCCGAGCGCATCGAGGCCTTCGCCGAGGCCGTCGGCACCGTCCTCCTCGTCCACAACGGGCAGCGCGAGGAGGAGCTCCTCTAGCCCGCCGGGGCGGGTTCAGAACTCGATGCTGAACCCGATCGTGGGGAGGCGGCCCACGTTCGTCTGCTCGCGGAGGCGGTCGGGCTCTTCGGGGTCCTCGGTGTACTCCAGCCCGAACACGTTCTCGCGGTCGAGCACGTTCTGAACGTCGAGATAGACGACGCCGTTGACGCTGCGCCCCAGCCCGAACCGGCGATCAACGCGGAGGTCCCAGCGCGCGTAGGCCGGCGTCCGCTCGGCGTTGAGGCGGTCGAGGTCGGGCACGCCCCGCCGCGAGAGCGCGTACTCGGCCTCGGAGAGGGCGAGGTCGAACGGCGTGAACGGGCGGCCCGACTGCACCGTCAGCCGCGTCCCGATCTCCCAGGCGCCGAGGCGGACGCCGCCCGTGAGCGAGACGTTGTGCCGGACGTCCCACGCGCTCGGCCGGTAGACGCCGTCGCCGCCGGTGAACTCGCTCCAGGCGAGGGTGTAGGCCCCGAGCCCGTAGACCCGGGCCGTTAGCCGCTTCTGCGCCGAGAGCTCGACGCCATAGGCCCGGCCCTCCCCGTCGGGGAGGAGCGGCTCGGCGCCGACGAACCCGTAGCCGCCGCCGAGGTTGGCGAGCGAGATCCTCGGGTCGGACGCCGAGATCGGGTAGTCGTCGTAGGCCTTGTAGAAGCCTTCGAGCGACACGCGCAGGCTGGGGATCGGCGTCACCGCCAGCCCGCCGATGAGCTGGGCCACGTCGATCCAGCGGAGGCCGCGGTTGACGGAGGCGCCCTCGGCGTCGCGGACGGCGAGGGAGACCAGCTCCGGCGCCTGCGTGAATCGGCCGACGGCGGCGGAGACGGCCCACCGCTCGGTGAGGTCGAACGACGCGCTCAGGCGCGGGGAGACGACGGCCGCCTCGTCGAGTGCGTCAGTGGCGTCGGCGCGGAGGCCGGCGGTGAGGGCGAGGCGGTCGCGGAGGGCGCGGGCGGTGAGCTGGGCGTAGCCGAACCCCTTCCAGAGCCCGAGGTCGGTCGTGAACGCGAGGTCGTCGTCGAACGGCGTGGCGGGCGTGGCGCGCTGGAAGAACGCCGTCTCGATCGTTTCGCGCGAGACGCCGCCGCCGAGGCCGAGCGTGAAGGCGGGTCCCAGGCGGAGGTCGCCGTCGGTGCGGAGCCGCCACGCGGCCTCGACGGCGTCGTTCGAGAGCAGGTCGATCCCGTCCTCGTCCACGTCGGCGAAGCGGAAGTCCTGCCAGGACCGGCTGGCGGCCGTCGTGAAGAAGCCGCCGGGGACGAGGCGGCGCCACGAGACGCCCTGGGTGTAGCTCCTCTGGTCGTTGTCGAGCACGCGCGCGGCCGTCTCGAGGTCCTCGAAGTCACCGTCGTCGGGCTGGGCGATGTCGAAGTCGTCGATGGCCCAAAGGCCGAAATAGACGAGGCGGTCGTCGCGCGTGGGGCGCCACTCGACGCGGCTCTGGAAGTCCCAGTAGGCCGGGCGGATGGGGAGGCCGAGGGCCTGAAAGAGGAACTGGAGGTAGGAACGCCGGCCGGAGGCCGTCCAGTTGAAGCGGTCGCCCGAGGAGCCGTCGAGCGAGAGGGCCGTCTCGCTGGCGCCGACGGTGAAGTCGCCCGCGAGGAGCTCGGGGCTGCCGGGCCGGTTCTCGACGACGAGGATCGACGAGGCGGCGTCGCCGTAGCGGACGGGGAAGCCGCCGGTGTAGAACGTGGCCTCCCGGATGAAGTCGACGTTGAGCAGGCCGAGGGCGCCGCCCGCCGCGCCCTGCGTGGCGAAGTGGTTGATCTGCGGCACCTCGATGCCATCGACGAAGTAGGCGTTCTCGCTCGGCCCGCCGCCGCGCACGAGGAGGTCGTTGCGGGTGTCGACGCCGCTGGCGACGCCGGGGAGGGCGAGGAGCGAGCGCGAGAGGTCGTTCTGGCCGCCGGGCGTCCGCCGGATCTCCTCGGGCCCGAGCGCCTGCACCGAGACGGGCGCGTCCGGTGCGTCGGCGAAGAAGCCGGCCTGGACGACGACCTCCTCCGTGGCGACCGCCGCCTCCCGCAACTCGAAGAGCACGAACGTCGAGCGGCTCGCCTGCACCACGACGTCGGTGCGCACCTGGGGCTCGTAGCCGACGAAGGAGGCGCGGACGCGATACGTCCCGGGCGCGAGCCCGCCGATCCGGTAGGCGCCCTCGGCGTCGGTGGCGGCCCCGGCGACAACATCGTCGGGCCCGAGCACGGCGACGTTGGCACCGGGGAGCGTGGCCTGCGTCACGGCGTCGACGACGCGGCCGGTCAGGCTCTGCGCCCCGGCGGGGAGAGCGGGGAGCGTGA
>JAWWCA010000141.1:0-9601 GCA_033720695.1 Rubricoccaceae bacterium | reverse complement strand
CGGCCGGCGGCGACGCGTCGGTCGAGCGGGTGCGCGAGCGGGCACGTCAGCCCCCCGCGCCGCCCGCTACCCAGGCCTGCGCGGCCTCGGCCTCGGCGAGGCCGAAGGTGCGGATGGCGAGGCCGGGGATCAGCTTGTCCTCCAGGCCCGCGACCGTCTTCAACCACGCGGCGTCGGTCACGACGGCGTAGCGGGCGAACCGCTTCAGGCGCGGGAGCAGCTTCAGCCCCTCGACGACGTCCTTCAGGACGGCGTGGAGCGTGGCTCCTCGGAGGTCCACGACCTCGGCGTAGAGGTCCACGGTCGCGTGTTCGGCGAGGGCGTCCTCGACGGCGCCGACCACGCGCTCGATGGCGCGGGCGTCGAGCGTGCCGCCGACGCGGAAGGCGACGACGTGGGGGGCGGGCGGGGGGAGGAGCTCGACCATGGCGGTTGTCAGGGGCGGGACGGGGTGGGTTCGACGGCGGCGCCGTTGCCGGAGCCGTCGCCGACGGCGACGGCCGCAGGCGTGAGCGGCGCGGTGGGCGCGAGGCCGTCGGTGGTGGCGTCCGAGGCGCGCTGCGAGGCAGCGCCGAGGCGAGCGGCGACCGAGTCGAACGCCGAGTACATCACCGGCACGATGACGAGCGTGAGAAACGTCGCGAACGTGAGGCCCGAGATGATGGCCGTCCCCATCGGGCCCCAGAACTGCGTGTTCTCCGAGCCGATGCCGAAGTTGGGCTGGAGGTCGGTGATGAGCCCGATGAAGTCGATGTTGATGCCGAACGTGAGCGGGATCAGCCCGATGACGGTCGTGAACGCCGTGAGCAGGACGGGGCGGAGACGCGTCGCGCCGCCGTCGATGACGGCCTCCTGCTTGTCCTCGCCGCGGTCGCGGAGCTGCTCGATGTAGTCCACGAGCACGATCGCGTTGTTGACGACGATGCCCGCGAGCGAGATCAGCCCGATGAAGGTCATCAGCCCGAACGCCGTCCGCGTCAGGATGAGCCCGAGCATCACGCCGATGAGCGAGAGCCCGACGGCAATCATGATGATGAGCGGGTTCTTGACCGAGTTGAACTGCGCGATGAGGATCATCGAGATGAGCGCGATCGCGATGAGGAGCGCCGTCGTGAGGAAGCCGAAGCTCTCGGCCTGGTCCTCGCTCTCGCCCGTGTAGGTCACGGTGTAGCCCGGCGGCAGCGCCTCCTCGACGTAGGGCGCGAGGTAGCCCTGGACGCGGCCGAGCAACTCGTTCGGGTTGACGCCCTCGGCCGCGTCGCCCGTCACGGTCACGACGCGCTGCTGGTCGAGCCGCGTGACCGAGCCGAGGCCGCTGCCGAGGTTGACGTCGGCGACGGCCACGAGGGGGATCTGGCTGCCCTCGTAGAGGATCGTCAGGCTGCGGAGCGCTTCGAGGCTCTCGCGGTCGTCCTCCTGGAGGCGCACGGTGATGTCGTACTCGTCTTCGCCCGTCCGGTACGTGCTCGCCTCGATGCCGTTGATGGCGGCGCGGACGGTCGTGGCGATCTGGCTCGTCGAGAGGCCGAAGCGGGCGGCGCGCTCGCGGTCGATCCGCACCTGCAGCTCGGGGCGGCCCGTGTTAAGGTTGTCGGAGACGTCGACGAGGCCGGCGAGGACGGGCGCGCCCGTCTCGGGATTGACCTCGCTCAGCCCCTCGGCGAGGCGGGCCTTGATCTCCTGCGAGATCCGCACGATCTCGTCGAACTCCTGGCCCGAGACTTCGATGTTGACCGGGGCGCCCGTCGGCGGGCCGGCCTGATCCTTGGTGAACGAGATCTCGGCGCCGGGGATGCCCTGGAGCTCGCGCCGGAGCCGCCGCATCGTCTCGGCCGACGACTCGGCGCGCGCGCCGTAGTCCACCATGTCGACCGTGATCGTGCTGTTCTCGGGGGCCGCCGCGCCGCCGCCGAAGAGGATGTCGCCACCGACGCCGACCTGCGTGAGCACGGTCTCGGTGTTGGCGAGCGTGGTGGGGTCCTCGTCCACGAGGCGCTGCACGCGCTCGAAGACCTCCTCCGCCATCCGGTCGCTCGCCTCAATGTTGGTCCCGAGCGGGGCCTCCACCTTGACCTGGATGATGTTGGGATCGGTGTCGGGGAAGAACACGACGCCCGTCGGGGCGACGTTGAAGAGGACGAGGATGGCGACGAGCATCGAGAGCGTGCCCGTGAGGAGGCGTGCCCGGTTGTCCGTCAGGAAGACCACGTCGCGGTCCTTGGCGAAGAGGGTGCCGAGGACGCCCGCGAGGACGACCACGCCGGGCAGCCCCAGCATCCCGATGAGGACGCGGAAGCCCTGCGTGCTCCCCACGTCGATCCGCCCGGCGAGGATGAGGAGCACGGCCAGCACGCCGATCACGGCACCGGCGATCAGCCCGACCTTGATGGAGGTCCGCCCGCCGACGAACGCCGAGGCGAGCGCGTGCACCACGATCCCGAGCACGCCGGCCAGGAGCAGCAGCATCCCCGGCATCTGCGCGATCATGCCCGCTGCCTCCGAGAGCGCCGACAGCGACGCGCCGACGATGAGGAGGAGGAAGCCGAGCGTGAAGGCGCCGAGGGCGAACACGTTGCGGAACATGGCGTCCTTGACGCGCGCGAGGAGCACGATCACGCCCGCGAGCGCGAGGACGAGCCCGCCCATCATCAGCCCTTGCCCGGCGGGGCTATCGGCCGAGACGGGACCCTCGGGGTTCATCACGGTGCCGATCATCATGCCGCCGAGCGCGACGAGGCCGCCGCCCAGGAAGAGGCTCTTGCGGAACTGCCCCAGCGGCGCCCGGCGCGAGTAGTCGCGCTGGAGCATCCAGCGGAGGAAGTGCCGGTAGCGCTCGGTCAGCCGCGGCATCGACTCGTTCTGGAAGCGGCTGGCGATGGGCGCGAGCACGCGGCGGTACAGGATCACCGTCAGCGGGATCGCCACGGCGGCGAAGACGAGCGTCTTCCAGTTCGTCAGCCCGACGATGAGTGCGGTGAAGGCGACGAGCGCGTAGCCGACCCGCCGGAACGCGCGGCTCCGCTTCGGCCCCTCCTCGCCTTCGAGTCGGACGAGGTAGCCGGTGATGACGGGGTTGATGACGAGCGCGATGAAGAGGCTCGCCGAGAGCGTCACGATGAGCGTCAGCGGCAGGTAGCCCATGAACTTGCCGATGATGCCCGGCCAGAACAGCATCGGCGCGAACGCCGCCACCGTCGTCGCCGTCGAGGCGGCCACGGCGCCGCCCACCTCGGCCGTCGCTTCCTTCGCCGCCTCCCAGCGGGAGTACCCCTCCTCGCGGAAGCGGTAGATGTTCTCGACGATCACGACCGCGTTGTCGACGAGCATGCCGAGCGCGATGATGAGGCTGAACAGGATGACGAAGTTCAGCGTCTCGCCCATCACCGAGAAAATGATGAACGAGAGCAGCATCGAGAGCGGGATCGCGATGCCGACGAGCGTGGCGTTGCGGACGCCGAGGAAGAACAGCAGGACCGCGATGACGAACAGCAGCCCCGAGATGATGTTGTTCTGGAGGTCGGCCACGAGCGTCTGCACGTTCTGCGACTCGTCGCCGGTGTAGGTGATCTCGGTGCCCGTGGGGATGGGGTAGGTGCCGACGGCCTCGCGCACGCGGCCGACCGTCTCGATGATGTTCTCGCCCGGCCGCTTCTTGACGATGAGCGAGATCACCTGGAGGTTCTCGACGCCCTCGACCTCCTGGTAGACGCCGTCCTCGATCTCGGTCTTGAGCACCTCCAGCCGGGCGTACGACGCGCGGTCCTTGAACCCGAACTGCACGTCGGCCACGTCGCGGACGTAGACGGGCGTCCCGCCGGGCGCGTCGATGACGAGGCTCTCGATCTCGCTCGGGTCCTCGAACTCGCCGTCGACGCGGACGAGGTAGTTCAGCCGGTCGATGTCGATGGAGCCGCCGGGGATGTTGGTGTTCTCCCCCTGGATGGTCCCGATGAGGTCGCTGAAGGTGAGGTTGTAGCCCTGGAGCGCGTTGAGGTCCACGTTCACCTGCACCTCGCGCTCGAGCCCGCCGATGAGGTCCACCTCGAGGACGCCCTTCTGCGCCTCGATGGCGTCTTCGAGGTCCTCGGCGAGGTCGCGGAGCTGGGCCAGCGAGTAGTCGGCGGCGAGGTTGATCGTGATGATGGGGAACTCGCTGGAGTCGAGCTCCGAGACGATGGGCTCCTCGACCTCGGCCGGGAACTCGGCCTTGGCGCGGTCCACGGCCTCGCGCACGTCGATGCTCGCCTGGTCCACGTCCACGTCGGGCGTGAACTCGATTACAACGGTCGAAACGCCCTCGGTGCTCGTGCTCCGGAGGTCGTCGATCCCGTTGATCGTCGCGATCTCGCGCTCGACTTCTTGGGTGATGATCGACTCGATGTCGTCTGGGCTCGCGCCGGGGTAGATCGTCGTCACGACGATCGTCGCGAACTCGATCTGCGGCGCCGATTCCTTCGGGATCGTCACGTAGGCGATCAGCCCGCCCACGACGATGATCGCGGTGAGGACGACGACCGCGATCCGGTTCTTGATGGCGAGGTTGGTAATGCGCATGGCGCTGGGGTGCGGATGCCGCCGCGCAGGGCGGCGACGGGGACTACTCGGAGGCCGGCTCGGACGGGGTGTTCACGGCGAGGTCGTCGCCCCCGGTGCGCTCGACGACGCGGACGCGGTCGCCCTCGGTGACGCCGCCGGAGGCGATGACGAGGTCGCCGGCGGCGAGGCCGGCCTCGATCACGGTGAGGCCGTTGGACGACGGCCCGAGGTCCACGGCGCGGCGCTCGGCCACAGTCGCGCCTTCGGACTCAGAGACGACGAGGACGCCCGGCCCACGCTCGTCGCGCACGATGGCCTGGAGCGGCAGCGCGATCACGTCCTCGAGCACGGCGCGGGAGACCTCGAGCGCGACGACCATCTCGGGCCGGAGCGGGACCTCGGCGCTCTGCAGCGTGACGCGGATGGGGAACGTCCGGCTCTGGGGGTTCACGGCGCGCCCGACGAACGAGACCCGCCCGCCGATCGGCTCGCCCTCGTAGGCCGTCGGGACGATCCGCACCGGCGTGCCGACCTCGACCTCGCCCGCGTACCGCTCCGGCATGCCCGCCTCGATGAGGAGGCCGCCCGACGACACGAGCCGCGCCACCGGGACGCCCGGCCCGACGACCTCGCCGCGTTCGGCGAGCTGCGCCTCGACGGTCCCGCCGAACGGGGCCACAACGCGCGTGTTGCCGAGGGCGGTCTGCGCCTGGCGGAGCGCGGCCTGGGCCTGGGCGACGCTCGCCTCGGCCTGCGCCACCTGCGCCCGCGCGCTCGCCTGCTGCGTCTGGGTGCCGCGGAACTCCCACGCCGAGATGATGGAGTCGCGGTAGAGCGGCTCCTGGCGGCGGAAGGTGTCCTCGGCGAGGTCGAGCTGCGCCCGGGCCGCCTCCACCTGGGCCTGCGCCGCCTGGACGCCCGCGCGCGCCTGCGCCACGGCCGCCTGCGCCGTCGAGGGGTCCACCTGCGCGACCGTCCCGCCGGCGCGCACGAACGCGCCGAGGGGGGCGAGGTAGGTCAGCGTGCCCGCCGCCTGGGGCGAGAGCGTGGCGTCCTCGGGGGCCTCGACGGCGCCCGTGAGCTCGATCGTGTCCTCGAACAGGGTCGGCCCGACGACGATGACCTCGACGGGGAGGGCGTTGTCGGCGACGGCCTCGGCGGCGCCGGCCTCACCGGCCTCGCCGGTGTCGTCGGCGCCGCACGCGGCGAGGGCGAGGGCGAGCGGGAGGAGGAAGAGAGAGCGGGTTCGCATCGGGAGGGGGGTGTGGGGACTCGGCTCAGCGCGAGGCGGAGGTGGTCGTGGCGGGCGGGGGCGTCGGGGTGCCCACGGGCGCGATGGTGCCGAGGGCCCGTTCGAGGTTGGAGCGCGCCACGAGGAGGTCGTAGATGGCCTGGAGGTAGAGGAGGCGCGACTGGTCGAGGTTGTCGGAGGCCTGGCGGACGTCGAGCTGGGTGCCGACGCCCTCGGTGAGGCGCTGGAAGGCGAACCCGTAGGCGGTCTCGGCCGTCTCGACCGTCTGCGTCTGCGCCGCGAGCCGCTGCCGCGCGCTCTCGACGGCGCGGAGGGCCTGGGCCACCTCCAGCTTCGCGGCCTCCTCGGCCTGCGCCATCTGGAGCTCCGCCTGCTCGACCGCGATCCGGCGCTGCTGCATCCGGTAGCCCCGCTGGAAGCCGTCGAAGATCGTCCAGTTGAGCCGGACGCCGACAGAGACCGTCGGCTGCCAGTAGTCGCCGTCGAAGAAGCCGCGGTCGTCGGCCTCGAACTGGAAGGGGCCCGTCTGGGTGACGATCTGCCGGTTGTCCGGGACGTTGCCCGTGATGCCGAGGTCGGCGAAGGCGCTGACGCTGGGGAAGTAAGCGGCCCGCTCGATGTTGCGCTGGACCTCCTGGAGGCGGACCGCCAGGCGGGCCTGCGCGAGGTCCGGCCGCTCGCCGAGGGCGGTGCCGAGGGCGTCCACGAGCCCGGCCGTCCGGTAGAGCGCGTCGGGCGGGGCGAGCTCGCCGCGGAGCGCGAGCGGCTGGTCCACGGGGAGGCCGAGCGTGAGGAGGAGCTGGTCCTTCGCCGCGGCGGCGGCCGTGCGGGCCTGGATCAGCTCGGTCTGGAGGTTGGCGAGCTGGACCTCGGCCTGGAGCCGGTTCAGCTTCGGGACCACGCCCTGAGCCACGAGGAGGTCGGTCTCCGCCACGGTCTCGACCGTCCGCTCGACCGACGCCTCGACGACGTCGGCCTGGCGGGCGGCGAGGAGGGCGCCGTAGTAGAGCTGGCGCGTCTGGTGGATGGTCTCGTCGCGGCGCTGCGCGAGCGCGGCCTGGTTGATCTCGCGCAGGCTCTCGGCCCCCCGCACCGCCGCGAAGGCGGCCCCGCTGTAGAGCGTCTGCGTCACCGAGACCCCGTTGAAGAACTGGTTCGGGACGGCGAACGGGTTGTCGCCCGAGGCGGACTCGATGCCGGCGGCCTGCTGGCCCTCGGCCTGCCGGCGGAGGAACTCGTCGAGCGAGATGGGCTCGGTCGTGGGGTCGTCGTCGGTGCGGGCGCGCTCGTTGAAGGCGAGCCAGTCGAGGGCGCCGAGGGAGCCGAAGAGGCCGCCGGCGTCGGAGCCGGCGAAGGGGTTCGCGGTGACGACGTTGCGGGTGTAGGACGAGGTGAGGCTGGCCTGCGGGAAGAGCTGCCCCCACTGCTCGCGGATCTGCGCGTTCGCGTTCGCCACGTCGAGCTCGGCCAGCTGCACGGCGTAGTTCCGCGCGAGCGCGAGCGTGACGGCCTCGTCCACGGTCAGCGTGAGCGGCGTCTCGGTCGCGACGGGGGCCTGTGCGGTGTGGCAGTCGCCGACGAGGCCGGTGGCGGTGCTGTAGCACGGCGTCACGGCGTCGGTCCCCTGGACCTCGGGGTCCGGGGCGGCGGGGGCCTGGGCGTGCGCGGCGCCCGCGAGCAGGAGCAGAGGGAGAAGGCGGAGTCGGGGCATCGCGGCGTCAGGCGCGGCCGGGCTCGGCGAGCAGGCCGTCGAAGAGGATCTCGGTGATGAAGTCGGCGCCGATCTCGGGGTCGGGCGCGATGGGGGCCTCGCCCTCGGGGGCGCACGTGGCGGCCATGAGGAGGCCGTGGATGTTGCCCATGAGGAGGTGGGCGACGGCGCGGGGGTCGTGCGGGCGGAGCGCGCCGCGCGCCATGGCCGCTTCGATGGGGCGGGCGAGGGCGTCCGCGAGGCGCTCGCGGAGGCGGAAGAGGTGGGTCGCGCGCCGGGCCTCGTCGTCGAACATGAGGCGCTGGGCTTCCTTGATGAGGAGCATGAACACGGCCTGCCGCTCGATGAAGTGGGCGAGGAACCGGGCGATGAAGCCGTGGAAGAGCTCGCGCGCCGGGGTCCCCGCCTCGTGCGCCCCGAAGTACGTCTCGACGAGCGCCACCATCCCGTCGTATGCGTCGTCTATGAGTGCGAAGAGGATCTCCTCTTTGCCGCCGGGGAAGTAGTTGTAGAGGGTGCCCTTCCCGAACTCGGCGCGTTCGGCGACCTCGTCGAGGGTGGCGCCGGCGTAGCCCTTCTCGGCGAAGACGGCGAGGGCGGCGTCGAGCATGGCGCGGCGGCGGGCGAGGCGCTCGCGCTCGCGGCGGGAGAGGGTGGAGACCTCCACGCGTGTGCAGGGAATGTGGACGGGGCGTCAGAAAGTGACCGGCCGGTCACTTGGCGCACTCGTACGTCACCTCCGGGGCCGGGTTGCGTTCAGAAATCGTTAAGCAAGCGGGCCGAGGGTGTCGCGCGTGGGCCGTCTAGCGCGGGGGCGGGGGAGAGGATGCGGCGGCACCGTGAAGAGACCGCAGAGCCTCGAACGGTTCGCAGGGCGCGGGCTCGTTGGTGGGCCCTGGTCTCGGTGCCTTGGTGGGCGCCCGCCTTGGCATCAGACCCCCTCTGCCCCGTCGGCTTCGCCTCCGGCGCACCTCCCCAAGGGGAGGAGGGGGACGCCGAGCGTTCCTCAGCGGAGCACCGTCACCCTTCGCGACACGACCGTGCCGCTGGCCTCGACGCGGACGACGTACACGCCGGGCGGCAGGGCGGACCTGTCGAAGGCGAGCGTGTGGCGCCCGGCCGGAAGCGGTCCCTCATGGAGCACAGCCACCCGCCGCCCGAGCCCGTCGTAGACCGCGACCGACACCGACGACGGCCGAGCCAGCGTGAGCGTGACCGTGCCCCCCTCCCGAGACGGGTTCGGCGACACCTCCACGCCCAGCGACTCGTCCCCCTCCGGACCCGCCTCCACCGGCACCGGCACGCCCCCCGGCAGCACCTCCGTCCGCCACACCCACCCCTCCCCGTTCGCCCTGATCTCCAGCAGCCCCACGTAGAGCCGGCCGTCCGGGCTCAGCGCCGCCGCGTTGAGGTAGATGTCCCCGTTCACCTCCGGCGCCCTCCCGATGGCCGCCCACGTCGCCCCCGCGTCGTCCGTCCGGTACACCGTACCCCGGGGGAGCACTGCCAGCGCCGACATCCCCCCCGCAGCGAGCACGAACGAGCCGGAGCCGGGGCCGATGGGGGGGGCCTCCGGCAGCCGCACGCCCCCCGCAGGCCCCCACGTCGCACCCCCGTCCCCGCTCGACCACGCCCGCTGCCCGCTCGTCGCGCTGATCCGCCCCCCCACGATGGCGCCGTGCCCCCCGCCCGGATGCGCCACCACCGCGACGCCCTCGCCCCGGTAGGACCGATCCCACAGCCCGCTCTCGGTGAACACCTCGCCCCCGTCGTCGCTCACGCTCGCGCCCCACCGTCCCGCCGCGAGCAGCCGGCCAGCCCAGGGCGAGCCTGGGGGGTAGGCGGCGAAGGCCTCGGCGTCGGCGTAGAACCCGGGCACCCCTTGCATGAGAGCGTCGGCGAAGGTGGCGCCGCGGTCGTCGGAGTAGCCGACGGCGTTCCGGAGCACGGCGTCGCCGCCAGCGAAGACGCGCCCGGCAAAGGGGTATCCCTGAGGCATCTCGAAGAGCCCGCCGCCGCCGAGGTCGCGGACCTCGGCCCACGTCCGGCCCCCGTCGGTGGAGCGGCGGACGGAGCCGGACCTGTTGACGAGGAGGGTGTCG
>JAWWCA010000140.1:0-9685 GCA_033720695.1 Rubricoccaceae bacterium | reverse complement strand
CTACGTCGCCAACGGGATCGACGAGGGCCGCCTGCTGGCGCGTGGCCTCGGCGAGGCCCCGCTGTGCAACCCGAAGGAGGACCCGGGCCCGGGCGACCGGAACTGCCGCCGCGCCGAGTCCATCCCCGTCGACTGCGACGACATGGACGACATGGGGATGTAAGCGCCTAGCGCCTCCCCCAGACCAACCGGTCTGACCGTGACAGGGGGCCCGCCGGCCGGCGGGCCCCCTTCGCGTTGGCCCGCACTTTTTCGCGGCTCCCGGAACCCACGGGGCAAGAACGCATCGCAGGGCGGAGTGCAGGCGGCAACGTGCCCGCTCCTGCACCCGCCCTCTCTCAGCACCACCACCGCCACTCCCATGACTCTCCTCTACCGCTCGGCCCTCCGGGCCGCGTTCCCCATCGCGCTCCTGCTCTTCGCCGCCGCGGCGGAGGCGCAGGTGCTCCGCCCCAACCAGACGCTCTTCATCGGCGCGCGCGGCGGCGTCACCGCCTACGGCGGCGAGCTCGACTCGTGCGCCAGCGCCGACGCGGACCCCGACTGTGAATACGGCTGGCTCTTCGAAGACCTCGGCTTCGGCGTCGGCCTCGAGCTCGGGTACCAGTTCAGCCCTGCGCTGAGCTTCTCGGTCCTCGGCCTGTACGCGCAGTACGAGAACCTCGACCGCGCCGACGCCGTCGGGCCCGGCATCAACGGCCAGGTCAACGACGACGACGACGCGCCGCAGGTCCACGCCCTGTTCCGGCTCACGCCCGTCCCGAGCTGGGCGTTCACGCCGTTCGTCGAGCTCGGCGGCGGCATCGCCTTCGCCGGGGAGCACGACGGCGCCCCGGCCGGGACCGACCCCTCCTCGGTGGCCTTCGGGCCCACGGCCGGCTTCGGCTTCGACTGGCTCGTCGGGCGCCAGCTCTCGCTCTTCCTCCTCGCCGAGGGTTCGTGGTGGTTCTCCGACGGCTCCCTTGACGGCCTCGACCCCGACGACGCCGGCGACGAGGCCGACTTCGACGTGACGACGCTCTACGGCGGCGGCCTCCGCTACTTCTTCCGCCCGCCCTACACCGAGGTCGACGCCCGGATCGACTGCATGACCGAGCTCACCGTCGGCGAGGCCGGGGCATTCACGGCCTCCTACAACGACGACGCCTCGGAGCCGCTTACCTTCACGTGGGACTTCGGCGACGGCACCACGGCCACCGGGCTCACGGCCCGCCACGCCTACGAGGCCCCCGGCACCTACACCGCGTCGTTCACGGTCGAGGGGCCGGCCAACACCGACACCGAGACCTGCCTCGTCACCGTCCGCGCCGCGCCGCCGGCCCTCGCCGGTTGCCGCGTGAGCCCGAGCCGCGCGAGCATCGACGATGAGGTGACCGTCAGCGCCTCGGTGACCGGGAGCGAGCCCATCGACGTCGCCGTCGACTTCGGCGATGGGGCGACGGCCTCGGCCCTCCCGGCCTCGCACGCCTACGACGCCCCGGGCACCTACACCGTCACCATCACCGCGACCAACCAGGGCGGCAGCGACGTCTGCACCGTGGAGGTCGAGGTGGGCGACACCTTCTGCGAGGAGGTCCGCGAGCTGAACGCCGTGTTCTTCGACTTCGAGATGAGCACGCTCACCGACGCCGCCCGCGAGCGGCTCGACGAGAACCTCATCCTCCTCCGTCGCTGCTCGGACATCTGCGTCGTTGTCAACGGCTACGCCGACCCGCAGGAGGGCGACCAGCTCCGCCTCTCGGAGCGGCGCTCCCAGGCCATCTACGACTACTACCTCGACAACGGGGTTGACCCGGACCGCCTGACGGCGCGCGGCCTCGGCGAGGCCGCGCTGTGCAACCCGAAGGAGGACCCGGGCCCGGGCGACCGGAACTGCCGCCGCGCCGAGTCCATCCCCGTCGACTGCGACGACATGGGGATGTAGCGCCCCGGTCCACCGCGTGATTGTCCGTCGAGGGCGGCCTGCCTCTGGGTGGGCCGCCCTCGTCGTTGGGAGACGGGGGAGCGAGGTGGAGAGGGGGTATATCGGAGGGCCATGTAACGGGCCGCTGTCGTTGTCGCGGGCTGATCCGAGGTCGCCCCCGGCGGTGCCGGCTTTTTGACTCGGGGCGACGAAACGGCGCCTCCGCCGGCGCTGCGCGCTCTGCGCCTCCCTTCCGGATCCCTCCTCCCATGCTCTCCCGCACGCCTTTGCCTCTGGTCGGTCGGCACACGCCGGCAGGCGCCCTCCGGCGGATCGCGCTCGGCCTCGTGCTCGTCGTGGGCCTCGCGCCCGGAGCGGAGGCCCAGTACAGCACCCTCGACGACGACCCCCACGAGGCCCCGGGCGTCCGGATCGGCGTCGGCGTGGGCGCCTTCACCTACGTCGGCCCCGACCGCTTCTACGCCACCGCCGACGAGCAGCGCGACGTGGACCAGACCCGCCCCGGCGTCACCGCCTCGGTCTCGTTCCCCCTCTCCGGCGAGCGCCTGTACGGACGCTTCACGGCCGGTCTCCTCAACATCGGGGCCGATGAGGACGCGGCGCCTCCGGGGCAGAACCCGTTCCTCACCAACGAGGTCGCTCTCCTCGAAGGCGACCTCCTCTTCAACCTCCTCTCCTACCGGGAGTCCTCGGTCGTCCCCTACCTCTTCTCCGGGATCGGCACGCTCATCGCCGACCCGTTCGGGCAGGACGACGCCGTCGACGCGCTGGACCGCGAGCGCGTGGCCTACTTCATCCCCGCGGGCGCGGGCGTGGACGTGCGGCTCTCGCGAAACCTCTCCCTCGTCTTCGAAGCCAGCTACCGGTGGGTGCTGAACGAGGTCGGCGAGGCCGCCGGCTTCCGCGCCGCCGGTGCCGGTGGTCCCGAGCACCCCGACGACCCCTGCAAGAAGGACCCCGACAGCTTCGAGTGTAAGTGCGCGAAGTACCCCGAGAAGCCGGAGTGTGATGGCGGCGTGGACCCGATCGAGGAGATCGGCTACGACGAGATGTTCCGGTCCTCGTACCTCGCGACGGGCCTCCGGCTCGGCTTCGGCGCGCCGCCGCCTCCGCCGCCACCGCCCCCTCCGCCTCCGCCCCCTCCGCCCCCACCTCCACCACCCCCCCCGCCGCCTCCGGTGGTCTGCGACCTCGTCGAGCTGAACGCGGTTTACTTCGACTACGGCACGGCCGCGCTCACCCCGCGCGCACGCGCCCTCCTCGACGAGAACGTCCAGCTCCTCCGCGAGAACCCCCAGTGCTGCGTCTACATCGACGGCTACACCGATACTCGGGAGTACGACGAGTTCGGGATGCCGCTCGCCGGGCGCCGTGCCCAGGTCGTCTACGACTACTACCTCGACCGCGGCATCGCCGCCGACCGCATGCACGTCCGCAACCGCGGCGCCTCCTATCCGGCCTGCGACAAGGAGGACCCCGACGAGGGGTGCCGCCGCGGCCGACGCGTCGAGACCATCCCGCTGGACTGCGAGCGGTTCCTCGAGTCCCTCGACCGCGGGTACTGACCGCCACGGCTACCGACTTCCCGGGAAGATTGCTGACCCTTCCCTCTGGCGGCCCCGTCCTCTGTGGCGGGGCCGCTTCTCGTTCTAAGGACGCGAGACGGGGGGCGGGGACAGGCCGCGCCCGTCGCGCGTTGGTGCCTCATGCCGGGATACGACTCCCATGCCCAGGAGCGCCTCGCGCGCGCGCTCAAGGCCGAGGCCGCCCGTCTCGGCTTCGACGCGTGCGGCATTGCGCGGGCCGAGCGCCTCGACGCGGAGGCGCGGCGGCTGGAGGCGTGGCTCCGCGAGGGCCGGCACGGGGGGGGCAGCGGCGCCATGCGCTGGATGGAGAACCACTTCGACAAGCGCGTCGACCCGCGCGAGCTGGTGCCCGGCGCGCAATCCGTCGTCTCCGTCCTCCACAGCTACTACCAGCCGGTGGACCGGCCGGCCGATCCCGAGACGGGCACCGTCAGCCGCTACGCTTGGGGCGACGACTACCATGACGTCCTCAAAGAGAAGCTCGCCGCCCTCTTCGACTGGCTCGACCGTGAGACGGGTGGCGCGGGTGGGCGGGCGTTCGTGGACTCGGCCCCCGTCCTCGACAAGGCGTGGGCGCAGCGGGCCGGCCTCGGCTGGCAAGGCAAGAACACCAACCTCCTCAACCGCTCCCTCGGCTCGTTCTTCTTCATCGGCGAGCTCATCGTGGACGTGCCCCTCGCCCCAGACGACCCGTACAGCGCCGACCACTGCGGATCGTGCACGCGCTGCCTCGACGCCTGCCCGACGGGCGCCCTCGACCAGCCCTACCAGATCGACAGCACGCGGTGCATCTCGTACTGGACCATCGAGCACCGCGGCGACGGCTTCCCGGAGGGCCTGGCTCGGGAGTTCGGCACCTGGATCTTCGGCTGCGACATCTGCCAGGACGTGTGCCCCTGGAACAAGTTCAAGCGCGAAACGGCCGAGCCGCGCTACCTCCCCCGCGAGGGCGTCGTGGACACGCCGCTGGCGGCGTGGGCCGAGCTCGACCTCGCGGCGTTTCGAGAGCGCTTCCGCCGGAGCCCCGTCAAGCGCGCCAAGTTCGAGGGCTTCCAGCGCAACGTGCGGCAGGCCATGGAGAACGTGGCCCGCGAGCGGGACGACGAGTGATCAGGCGTCCACTGCCTCGAACGTCACATCGAACCGCGAGCCCCTTCCCTTCTCGCTCTCGACGTGGATCGTGCCCCCCATCCCGTCGAGGAGGCGCTTGGTGATGGCGAGGCCGAGGCCGCTGCCGCCGTAGGTGCGGTTGAGCCGGTAGTCCTCCTGCGAGAACGGCTCGAAGAGGTGGTCGAGGTACGCCTCTGCGATCCCGACGCCGGTGTCCTCCACGACGAGCCGCACGGCACCCCCCTCGGCGGACGTGGCGACCGTAATA
The DNA here is from genome assembly GCA_033720695.1 of Rubricoccaceae bacterium. GTDB lineage: Bacteria > Bacteroidota > Rhodothermia > Rhodothermales > Rubricoccaceae > DATGQT01. The sequence goes on along the minus strand of JAWWCA010000140.1, from coordinate 4,797 downwards.
CCCCCGGACTCGGTGAACTTCACGGCGTTCGACACGAGGTGCGCCACCACCTCCCCCACGCGGTCGGGGTCGCCGAGGACGACGGGGTCGCCGTCGGCCGGGTCGAAGCGGAGGGCGAGCCCCTTGGCCTCGGCCGCCTCGCGGTGGCGGAGGACGACGTGCCCGACGGCCGGGTGCAGCCGGACGGGCTCCCGCCGGAGGTTCAGCGCCCCCGTCTCCAGGCGCGAGAGGTCGAAGAGGTGGTGGACGAGGTGGAGCGCGCGCTCGGTGTTCTCCGCGATGATGCCGGCGAACTCCTCGACGGTCGGGGGGAGGTCGAGGCCGGCGGAGGCAGCCTCGCGCACCTCCTCCCGCAGCATCTCGGCGAAGCCGCGGATGGCGCCGAGCGGCGAACGGAGCTCGTGGCTCATCGTGGCGAGGAAGGCGGTCTTGGCCTCGCTGGCCCGCTCGGCGGCCCGCTTCGCCTCTCGGAGCGCGGCCGAGACCTGCTGCTGCTCGGTCACGTCGGAGACGAGGCCGCCCACGACGGGTCGCCCGCTCGGGCTCCGGCCGGGCGTGGCGCTCTCGCGGAGCCAGCGCACGGCGCCGTCGTCGGGACGGCGGAGGCGGTAGACGAGCCGGCTGGGATCGCCCGCCCGCAGCGACGCCTCGTGCGCCTCGAACGCGTCGCGGTCGTCCTCGTGGACGAGGTCGGGCCACTCGACCGCAGGGGCGTCGAGGTCCACGAGAGCCTCGGCCGCGCACCCGGTAAGGGTCTCGAACCGCGGTGTGACGAAGGCGTAGCGGCGGCGGCCGTCGAGGTCGTAGGCGAACGAGAACAGCCCGTCCTCGAGGTCGGCGACGGTCTGGTGATAGCGGGCTTCGGCGCCGGCCCAGGCCCAGAGCGTCTCAAAGAGGCCGCCGAGGCGGCCGAGCGCCTGGGCGTCCGCGCGGGTCCACGCCCGCTCGGCGTCGTGGCGCTCGAGGAGGAAGGCGCCGATGCGCTCGCCCTCGTCGCGGAAGGGGACGAGGATGGCGTGGGTGCAGGCGGCCGCGCGGAGGAGGGCGTCGGCCGCGGCGCTGTCGCCGGGGGCGAGACGGAGGGGGCGCCCGGCTCGGAGCCCCGGCCACGCCGCCGGGTCGAGCTCGATGGGCTCGGGCAGATCCGTGGCGCGGCTCGTCCACAGCGTGACGGCGACGAGGGTGTCTCCCCCGCCCGTGAGCAGGGCGCGCGCGCGGTCGGCGCCGGCGGTGCGGCCGAAGAGGGCGACGGCGCGCTCGAGCAGGGCGAGCCCGTCGGGAGAGGCGAGGGCGGCGTTGCGGAGGGCGGGCTCGGCGTCGTCGTAGCGGGCCTGGAGGCGGAGGGCCTCCTCGCGCGCGTGCTCGGCCGAGTCGTCGAGCAGCACCAGCACGCCGCCCGCGCGGTTGGACTCAGCGTCCTCGATGGGCGCACCGGCCACGCGGAGGCGCGCGTGGGCGCCGCGGATGTCCGACGCCTCGAACGGCACGCCGTCGCGGAGCAGTCGCCGGAGGGGCTCCGCCAGCGCCTCGAAGCCGGCGACGTCCTCGAACCGCTGCCCGAGCCGCTCGTCGTCGCCCAGGAGTGCACGCGCGCGCCGGTTCTCGAACGTGACGATCCCGTCGGCGTCGAGGTGGAGGAGGGCGACGGGGCTCTGCTCCGCGACGGCGCGGTGGAGAGGCGCGCCGGGTGGATTTTGCTCGGCCGGGGGGAGGGACGGAGCGGTGGTGGGGGGCATCGGAGGCGGGATTGGGGTCGGAGGGCGCCGGCCCGTCGGGCGGAGGTGCTGCCGCAAAAGCCGCTCCGCCCTCGGCCCCGCGCCTAGGCCGCGGCCTCGCGCCGCTCGGCGGGCACGACGAGGAGCAGCCAGCCAAGCCCGCTCGCGGCCATCACCGCGCCGAAGCCGAGGACGGCCGTGCGCAGCGGCATCCCGCCCTCCAGGAGCAGGCTCGCCACCAGGATCGAGACGCTCTCGATGAGCGTGACGAGCAGCATGTCGGTGGCGAAGACGCGGCCACGGAAGCGGTCCTGGCTCCGCTGCTGGAGCAGCGTCGTCGAGAGCACCCAGTTGGCCCCGCTCGCGGCGTGGGCCAGCACGACGACGACGACGACCCACGCCGTCCACGGCATCGTTCCGAGGGCGAGGTAGCCCACTCCGCTCGCGACGACGCACGCGCCCAGGACGAGCGGCCAACGCTGGGCGTCGGTGAAGAGAGCGCGGGCCAGGATGGGCCCGAGGCCGGTCCCGACCCCGCGCGCGGCGAACAGCACGCCGATGCCCGTCGCGAGGGCCCCCTCGAAGAGCGCGTCGCCGATGAGCGCGAGGAAGAGGACGGCCCCGCCGCCGCCGACGGCCCACGTCGCCTTCGCCCACGCCATCCGCTGCACGGCCGGGTGGGCGCGGAGGTAGCGCCAGCCGTCGGCGATCTGCCGCGCCGCCGCCCGCACGACGGAGAGGCCGACCGGCGCCTCGTCCTTCTCCTGCGGGATCGTCATCCGCGCGATGAAGAACGCGCTCACGAGGTAGGTGAGGCTGTCCAGCACGAACACGACGTCGGTCCCGAAGACGTCCACGGCCAGGCCGCCCGCCGCCGCGCCGAGCGCGAGCATCACCGACCACGTGGCCGAGAGGAGGGCGTTGGCCGTGAGGAGCTCGCGCGGCGCCGTGATGCTGGGGAGCGCCGCGTTCTTGGCCGGCAGGAACGCCGCGCTGATCACGATCTGCGTCGCCGCGAGCGTGTAGAGCAGCCAGAGGTCCGACGCGTCCCGGACGAACAGGAACCCGAGGACGACGACGGCGCGGAGGAGGTCGGACCCGATGAGGACGCGGCGGCGGTCGAGCCGGTCCACGAGCACGCCTGCGAGCGGCGAGGCCAGCGCCAGCGGGAGGAGCTTCGTGACGAAGACGGCGCCGAGGGCGAGCTCCGAGCCCGAGAGCGTGAGGACGACGTGGTAGAGCGCAAGCGTGTTGAACCAGTCGCCGAAGAGGGAGACGACGGTGCCGAGCCAGAGCCGCCGGACGTCGGCGTTCCCCCGCAGGAGCTCGAGGTACCCGGCCTGGGCGGGCGCGGTGGAACGGCGGAGGGGCAGCATGGGCTGGGGGGAGCAGGCGCGCTCCCTACCGCACCCGCCGCATCCGGTTCAGCCTACGCCGCTTCTTCGCCCGCGACCTGGCGGCCGAGATGCGCCGCCAGGTCGCGCCATCCCGGGTTCTGCTCCTCGACGAGGGTCAGCTTCCGTGCCCGCGTCCAGCCCTTGATCCTCTTCTCCGCGCGCAGCGCATCCCGGACATCACGGAACGCCTCGAAGTAGACGAGCCGGTTGATCTGGTATCGCCGCGTGAACGCCGAGCCCTCGCCCGCTCGCTCCCGCACCCGCCGCGCCAGGTCGTTCGTCACGCCGACGTACAGCGCCCGTGTCTTGCTCGCGAGGATATAGACCCAGTACTGCTTTATGACCCACACCCCATGTCATTCTGAGGAGCGCAGCGACGAAGAATCTCAACACCGAAGGTAGTGCCCTTTGGCGCCGAAGGCAGCGGCGAGCACCTCCGCGTTGAGATCCTTCGCTCCGCTCAGGATGACAGTTGGTTTACGGAGCAGATGTGTCGGGAGCCTTGCCAGCGTCTTGCACCGTTCCTGTAGGGTGTAGAGTGCCTGGCTGACCTTCGAGATGAGCTTCTCCCGTGATGGTGGGGCGGAGGAGGGGGAAGAGGATGACGTCGCGGATGGAATCCTGGCCGGTCATGAGCATCGCCAGGCGGTCGATGCCGACGCCGAGGCCGGCGGCGGGGGGCATCCCGTACTCCAGCGCGCGGAGGTAGTCCTCGTCGATCTGGCGCGTGGCCTCCTCGTCGCCCGCCGAGGCGAGGCGGGCCTGCTCCTCGAAGCGCGCCCGCTGGTCGAGCGGGTCGTTGAGCTCGGAGAAGGCGTTGCAGATCTCCTTCCCGTTGCAGATCAGCTCGAACCGCTCCACGAGCCCCTCCTCGGAGCGGTGCCGCTTGGCGAGGGGCGAGAGCGCGACGGGGTAGTCGGTGACGAACGTGGGCTGGACGAGGTGCGGCTCGACATGCTCGCCGAAGATCGCGTCGATGATCTTGCCGAGCCCCATCGCGTCCTCCACCTCGATGCCGAGCGAGCGGGCGGCGGCGGCCACCTCGTCGCGCGGCTTCCCGCGGAGGGCGTGGCCCGTGTGCTCCTCGATGGCCTCGAAGAGGGGGAGGCGCTTGTACGGGGCCCGGAACGAGATCGTGTGCTCGCCGACCGCCACCTCGGGCTCTCCGTGGAGCGCCGTCGCCACGCGCTCCAGCATCTCTTCCACGAGCCCCATCATCCACTCGTAGTCGCGGTAGGCGACGTAGAGCTCGAGCATGGTGAACTCCGGGTTGTGGAACCGCGAGAGCCCCTCGTTCCGGAAGTCCTTGGCGATCTCGTAGACGCCCTCGAAGCCGCCCACGAGGAGGCGCTTGAGGTACAGCTCGTCCGCGATGCGGAGGAAGAGCGGCATGTCGAGCGCGTTGTGGTGCGTCGTGAAGGGGCGCGCGGCGGCGCCGCCGTAGAGCGGCTGGAGCACCGGCGTCTCGACCTCCAGGTAGCCCTTCGCGTCGAGGAAGGCGCGGATCTCGGTGATGAGGCGGGCGCGCTGCCGGAAGACCTCGCGCACCTCGGGGTGCAGGGCGAGGTCGGCGTAGCGCTGGCGGTAGCGGAATTCGACGTCGGAGACCTCGTTGTAGACGCGCGTCTCGCCCGTCTCCTCGTCCACGACCTCCTTCTCGACCGGCAGCGGCTTGAGGCTCTTGG
>JAWWCA010000139.1:0-9804 GCA_033720695.1 Rubricoccaceae bacterium | reverse complement strand
GAGGCGAAGCCGCAGGCTAAATTGCCGCCGGCTCCGTTTCTCCCCCGTCCCTCAGACGCTCGCCTCCCCTCGTGCGCTCGGTCCTCCTCCCTGCCCTCGCCGTTCTCCTCGCTGCCCCCGGATGCGGGTCCCCCCGCCCCGTCGGCGGCTCCCCCGACGCCACACGCTCCCGGATGGCCCGGGTCGCCCTCGACGACGTGTTCGAGGTGCAGCGCGGCGGCGCCGTGCTCCTTGAGGGCCAGCGGCTCCGGTTCGAGGCCGTCCTCTCGGACAGCCGCTGCCCGGCCGACGTCAACTGCGTCCGGGCGGGCGAAGCCGTGACGGCGTTCTCGTTCGTCGGCCCCCGTTCCATCGGGGAGGTGCGCCTCCAGATCCCCGGCTACGCGGATGCCGAGACGGAGCCCCGCCCGGAGCAGTCGGCGACGCGCGGCGGCCTCCGCTTCACGCTCCTCGCCCTGACGCCCTACCCCGGGACCCCCGAGGCCGAGGGCGAGGCGCGGCCGGTGGCGACCCTCCGCGCCGAGCGGATCGGAGACTGACCAGGACCCCCTCAGCTGGGCTCGGGCTGGCGCTTGAGGAGGCCCTGCTTGCGGAAGTAGATCATCGTGGTGTCGAGCGTGCCGTGGCGCATGCGGCGGCGGACCTCCTCGAGTGCGATCCCGTCGTTGAGCCAGATGAGCGCGGCGGTGTGCGTGAGCGAGTGCGGCGTGATGCCGGGCCGCTTGAGGCCGGCCGCTTTGAGGTGGGTGTTGACCCGGCTGCGGACAGAGCGGGTGTTGAGCCGAGACCCCTCGGACCGGCGTCCGTGGCTGATGAACAGGGGGTCCTCGGGCCGCACCCGGCCGCGCGCTTCGAGGTAGGCCCGGAGCGGCTCCACGGCGGGCTCGTCGAGCGGGACCTGCTCGTCCTTCGTCGTGCGCCCCTTACCCTGGACACGGAGGTACCACCCGAGGAGGGTCTGGTCGAGGTCCTCGTAGTCGGCGCGGACGAGCTCGATCTCGGCGAGCCCGCCGTAGACCATCAGCGCCATGAGGGCGCGGTCGCGTCGGGCGAGGAGGTCGGTCCCCTCCACGGCCTCGAACAGGCGCGCGACCTCCTCCTCGCGGAGCACCCCGCGCGAATGCGATGAGGGGCGTCGGTTCCCCTTCACGCCGCGGGCCGGGTTCTCCTCGAGCTCGCCCGTGCTCACGAGGTACTGGCAGAGCCGGCGGAGCGCGGTGAGATAGGTCGAGACCGAGACCTGGCTGAGCTCGCGCTCTTCCATCAGGTAGCGCTTGTAGGCCTCGACGTCCTCCTCCCGAAACCGGAAGCCGGCCCCCTTCCGCGCCCGTTCCCGCGCGAAGTAGCGCTCGAACTCGTTGAGCGTGCGCCGGTAGGTGCCGACAGTCTCGGGGCTCTTCCCGTCGAGGTACTCGGTCAGGAAGCCCTCGATGCGGAGCTGGAGCTCGGGGAGGGTGAGGCGGAGGTCTGCCACTGCATTAACGGCCATCGGGGGGCGCGCAAGGTAGGCCGCAGCCGGTGCCCGTTCAAGCCCCTTCGTCCCGTTTCACCTGCGGCCGGTCCCGGCCCTCGCGGCTCGCCACGGCGTACTGAACTCGGCCCCCGTCACCGCCGCCGGCACCGTGCCATCTCAGAACAGCTCGCTGTCGGCGTGGATGCCTTCGAGCCGCTGGCGATAGGCAGCGAGGAAGCTGGCCGCCATCGCGCCGTCGATGATCCGGTGGTCGTAGGAGAGCGAGACGTACATCATGTGGCGGACGGCGATGACGTCCCCGATCTCGGGGTCCTCCACCACGACCGGCCGCTTGACGATGGCCCCGGGCGAGAGGATGGCCACCTGCGGCTGGTTGATGATCGGCGTGCCCATGAGGCTCCCGAGGGAGCCGACGTTCGTGATCGTGAAGGTGCCGCCCTGGAGCTCGTCGGGCTGGAGCTGCTTCGTCCGCGCGCGCTCGGCGAGGTCGGCCACGGTGTGCGCGAGGCCGGTGAGGTTCTGCTGCCCGGCGTTGCGCACGACGGGGACGAGCAGCCCCTTCTTCCCGACGGCCACGGCGATGCCGACGTGGAAGTCCTTCTTGACGAGGACCCGGGCTCCCTCGACGGAGCTGTTGAGGAGGGGGTGCTCCCGCAGCGGCTCGACGGCGGCGAGGACGAAGTAGGGCGTGAAGGTGAGCTTGACGGCCTCGCGCTCCTGGAACGCCGCCTTGTGGCGCTCGCGGTGGCGGACGACGCCCGTCATGTCGACCTCGGTGAACGAGGTGACGTGCGCGCTCGTGTCCTTCGAGCGCCGCATGTGCTCCGCGATGAGCTGCCGCATCCGGTCCATCTCGATGACCTCGACCCGGTCGCCGTACAGACCCGGCTCGGCGGGCGCAGGGCGCGGCGCGCTCGGCGCCGACGGCAACGACTGCGGCATCTGCGGCGCCGTGTGGGGCGCCGGCGGACGGGACGGCGCGGGCGACGGCGTGGGCCGCGGCGACGGCGCCTGCCGCCCTTCGAGGTAGGCGAACACGTCGCCCTTCGTGACGCGCCCCTCCGCCCCGGAGCCCTGGATGCCCTCCAGCTCCTGGAGCGAGAGCCCCTCCTTCTCGGCGATGGCGCGGACGAGCGGGGAGTAGAACCGGCCGCTGTCGCTGCGGCGCGGGATCGGCCCGGCCGAGCCCACCGCGGCGGGCTCGGCGGGTGGGGCGCCGTCCCCGGCGAGGGTCTCGCCGGTCATGCCGTAGCTGCCGTCCGACGGGTCGGGCGCCGCCTCACCGGCCGGCGCCGAGGCCGCCTCGGGAGCAGCTGCGGGCGCGGCGGGGGCGGCAGACGCCCCCTCCCCGACGCCGATCACGGCAATGGGGGTCCCCACCTCGACCGTCTCCCCTTCCTCGACGAGGACCTCGACGAGGACCCCCGCCGCGGGGCTGGGCACCTCGGAGTCGACCTTGTCGGTCGAGATCTCGAGGAGCGTCTCGTCCTGCTCGACTTCGTCGCCGACCTGCTTGGCCCAGGTGAGGACGGTGCCCTCCATCACGCTCTCCCCCATCTTCGGCATCACCACCTCGACGCGCTCGCCCCCCCCGGCGGAGGGGGCCTCGGAGCCGTTGCTGGTGGCGGCGCTCGCCTCGGCCGCGTCCTCGGTTCGGACGATGGGGGCCGCCGGCTTGGCCTCGGGCTCCGACGTCTGGAGGGCCGCGGGCTCCTCAACGTCGAGCGGAGTGGCCGCCTCTTCGACGGGGCTCCCGCCGTCGCCGCCGCCCACCGGCGCGTCGACGTCCGTCTCGATCACGGCGATGGGCGTGCCGACGTCGACGGTGTCCCCCTCCTGCACGAGAATCTCGGCGAGGCGTCCGCCGCTGGGCGAGGGCACCTCGGAGTCGACCTTGTCGGTCGAGATCTCGAGCAGCGTCTCGTCGGGCTCGACCTCGTCGCCGACCTGCTTCTTCCATTCGAGGACGGTGCCTTCCATGACGGATTCGCCCATCTTGGGCATGACGACGTCGACGCGGGCCATGACGTGCGGGGGTTCGGCGGAGGGGAAACGGAGGGACCGAATATACCGACGCCCCCTCTGGAGGCGGGCCGCCAGCGGGGCTTTGCGGGGGTTTCGCGGGTCAGCGGTTGCTACCCGTCGCGGCTCCCCGCCGTTCCTCATCCCCCCACCCCGGCTGCGGGCATCGACCCTGCCGAGGACCCGCAGGGGCGGCCGACAGAGCGCGCCCCCGCCGGACCGGGTCCAGCGGGGGCGCGGAGCACAGGGCGGGACGCCCCTACCGAAGGAGCGAGATCCGCTGGGCCTGCGAGGCCCCGTCGGCGCTCGTGAGGCGGACGACGTAGGCGCCGCTCGGGAGCCCCGAGGCGTCGAGCGCCACGGTGTGCTGGCCGGCCTCGACGACGCCGTCCTGGAGGACGGCCACCTGGCGCCCCAGCATGTCGAAGACGGCGAGCGTGACGTCGGTCGCTTCCGGCAGCGCGAACGTGATCGTCGTCGCGAGGCGGAAGGGGTTCGGGGAGGCCGCCACCAGGCGGGCGCCGGCGGGCTGCTCGGCCGCGGCGGCAGGCGCCGTCTCGGAGAGGTCCACAGCCTCGACCACCTCGAACGGCTCGCCGGCCTCACCGCCCGCGCTCAGGCGGGGCGCCGAGACGTTGAGCGTGAAGGGGACGGTGTCGCAGATGTCGTCGCTCCCGAAGTCTCCGACATTGAGGTCGAGGGCGTAGGAGCCCGCCGGCGCATTGGCCGGGATGCGGAGGGGGACGTCGCGCATCACCGAGCTGTTGCCGGGCACGGTGCCCGAGCCGAGGCGGAGCCGGCGGCTGACCGGGCCCGTCGCGTCCACCCAGAGGTCGACCGAGGCCGCCCCGGGGTCGTTGTTGGTGACGGTGACCGAGAAGATCACGGTCTGGCCCGGCGACGGGGAGGAGTCGTCGAGCGTGGCCGCGAGCGTCTGGTTGCACGTGCCCGTGCCCGGCAGCGCGATCTGGGCGATCCGGGTCTTGAAGTTGAAGCTCGACGTGGTCTGGTAGTACTCCGACGTGAACCAGAACGTGTCGTCCGAGGGGTCGACCGCCATCATGCTGTAGTCGCCCCAGCGGCTGAAGCTTCCGAACTGGGCGCCGGTGCCGGCGTGGATCAGCGTCTCACCCACGTTCATCACACCGGTCCCGCTCTGGTCGGCGGTCTGGCCCGTGAAGTAGAGCGACGGGAACTGCGACGAGCTGCTGACGGAGTAGCCGAGGGCGATGTCGCCGTTGCTGTTCATGGCGATCGAGCCCATCCAGCGCTCCTGGCCGTCGTTCGGGGCGAAGGTGCCCTGCTGGTAGATGGTCCAGCCCGAGCCGGTGTCGCGGAGCTCGTACCACCGGACGCCCGCGCGGTCGCTGCCGGCGTCGACGCTGTGGTTGAGCACCATCGTCTCGTAGCTCCCGAAGTCCCGGTACTGGGCCCGGTGCATGAGCGTGAACGAGAGCGTCGCGAGCGACTCGCCCGGCGAGGGCTGCGGGACGTTCCCGAAGGAGTCGTCGTACGAGGCCGGGGTGAGCGTGCGAGCGAGCGAGAACGTGGAGGCGTTCGGGTTCGACCAGTTCACGTCGAACTCGTAGATGCGGAGCAGGTCGAGCCGCGGCCCGCCGATGAAGAGGCCGGGCGAGCCGGACGGAGAGTTCGTATCGGCGTCGACCGGGATGAAGCCGTCGATCGAGGAGCCTCCGGGGATGTTGAAGACGACCATCTGCGCCGGATCGCCGACGAGCATGGCGTCCCGCTCGAACGCGACCGCCTCCTGCCCCTGGTAGCCGCCTGCGAAGACGCGTGTGGTGGCGTAGTAGGCATCGCGCCACACGCCCAGCTTGGGATAGTCCGGGAAGTCGGGGAAGTCGAACTCGTACTGGTGGTACGAGCCGGTCGGGTCGGGCGTGGTCGAGACGGCCACGCAGAGGTCGTCGCCGATCGAGATCTGGAACTGCATCACCACCCATCGGTCGGCGAGCTCGTCGTAAAGCACGATGGGGTCGCCGTCGTTCTCGGTCTCGCAGCGGCCGCCGAGGCCGGTGAAGAAGAAGTTGCCGGGGACCGGACCGAGGAGGAGGGTCCCGCTCTTGTCGAAGATCTTCGCGCCGAGGTTGACCCACTGGAGGTAGTGGTTCGGGCCCACGTCACCGTTGGCGTCGGGCGGGACGACGACCTGCGCCACGGCGGCGTTGTCGTCCTCGTCGTAGCCCTCGAAGCTCTGGAGCACGGTGCCGCCGCCGCGGGCGGCCTGCCCCTCGTCGAGGACCGGATCCACGAAGTCGGCGGGCCGGTCGGGGGCGGGCTGCCGGTCGAAGTCGTGAAACTTGTTTGGGATGGCGTACGGGAGGTAGCGGTAGTTGCCCTCCACGATGGGGAGGTCCCGGATTGGCTCCGAGGTGTTGTAGCGGCTGGCCTGGACCACGCGCGGCGCCGCCTCCTGGGCCATCACCTCCACCCCCCCGGCGACGAGGACGGCGGCGGCGAAGGCGAGGGGTAAAATTCGAGACATCGTGAGAGGGGGTCGGTGAGTGAGGAGCGAGACGGCGCGGCGCGGCTCGACCGGCCGCGCTAACCTACGGACGAATGAGCAAATGCGCTCATTTCACAAGCCGTTATGTTGTCCCCATGTGTCCTCCCCCCCCCCCGATGCCCGGGCGCGAGGAGCCAACCGAGACCCGCCACCTTCTGGGCGCCCAGCCCCTCACCCCCCCGCGGCCGTTGTTGAAGGGGGCGCCCTCAGCTGACGGAGGTGGGCGTGGAGGGCGCGGTACTCCGTGCTGTCGAACTGGCTCGTGAAGGCGATCGGCATAAACTCCGGGTCGAGCGCTCGCCCGCTCGGTGTCGTGCCCGTCTGGAGCGTCGTCACAAACTCGTCGAATGACCACTGCCCGGCGGCGGCGAGCGGCGGCGCCTTCGGAGAGCCCGGGATGGGCGGCACCGCCCCTTCGAGGGCCTCTCCGTGGCAGTACGCGCACGTGATCGAGGCGAGGTACGCCCCGTACTCCCCCGTCGGACCCACGGCCGGGCGCGTGGCCCGAGCCGGCTCGGTGCGTACCTCCATCGACGCGTCCAGGAGGGCCGCGGCCATGATGCGGCCCGGCACCCGAAACTCCGTGGGCGGCAGCTCGTTGTCGACAGGCGGGACCTGCTGGAGGTAGGCGATGAGGGCGGCGGCGTCCTCGTCGGACATCTGGTGAAAGGCCGCGGAGGGCATGATCATCACGGGGCGGCCGTCCGGCTTGACGCCGTGCCGGATGGCCCGGTCGAGGTCCTCGGCCGTGTAGGCGCGGCCGACGCCGCCCGCCCCGGCGGTGAGGTTCGACGCGACCACGCGGAACGGCGGGGCGTCGGCGAAGACCTGGCCGCTGAGGTCGGGGCCGTGGCAGTCGGTGCACCCGTTCGTCCGCGCGAGGTGCGCGCCGCGCGCGATGGACGCGGAGTCGGTCGGGATCTCGAGCGCGGCGGTCTGGACCTCGAAGGTCTCGTTGAGGTTGGCGCCCCCGACGACGTACATCACCCCACCGATGAGGAGGAGCAGAACGAGGAGGCCCCCAACGATGATGCCGGCCCATTTCAGAGCAGTGCGCATGGTCGGGTGAAGCTGTGGGAGGGATCGCGAGCGGACCGCGCGGCAGGGCCACGCCCGGCCGCACCTCCGCAAGTAAGGACGCCGCACCCATACGAATCAAGCGCCCGGCCCCTCTCGGGGGCCGGGCGCTTCGACTCACAGGCCGGTCGGGGCGTCTACGCGATGAGCGGGGCGATCACGAGCGCGACGACGGCGATGAGCTTGATGAGGATGTTGAGGCTCGGCCCCGACGTGTCCTTCAGCGGGTCGCCCACGGTGTCGCCGGTGACGGCGGCCTTGTGGGTGTCCGAGCCCTTCCCATAGTCAACGCCTTCGAACGTCACGCCGCCCTCGATCCGCTTCTTCGCGTTGTCCCACGCGCCGCCCGCGTTCGACTGGAAGATGGCGAAGAGCACGCCCGAGACCGTCACGCCGACGAGGAGGCCGGCGAGCATGTCTTTGGAGATGAACCCGATGGTAACGGGGACGACGAGGGCGAGAAGCCCTGGCGCCACCATCTCGCGGAGCGCCGCGGCCGTCGAGATGTCCACACACTTCGCGTACTCGGCGCGGGCCGTCCCCTCGCGGAGGCCGGGGATCTCGGCGAACTGCCGCCCCACCTCCTTGATCATGTCGCCCGCGGCGCGGCCCACGGCGCCCATCGCCATGGCGCTGAACACGTAGGGGAGCATGGCGCCGAGGAGGACGCCGGCGAGGATGACCGGGCGCGAAACGTCGATGGTCTGGACGTCGGCCTGCTGCATGAACGCGGCGAAGAGCGCCAGCGCCGTGAGCGCGGCCGAGCCGATGGCGAAGCCCTTCCCGATGGCGGCCGTCGTGTTGCCGACGGCGTCGAGGGTGTCGGTGCGCTCGCGGACCTCGGGCGGGAGGTGCGCCATCTCGGCGATGCCGCCGGCGTTGTCCGAGATCGGCCCGTAGGCGTCGACGGCCAGCTGGATGCCGGTCACCGAGAGCATGCCCACCGCGGCGATCGCGATGCCGTAGAGGCCGGCGAACCAGTACGCCCCGATGATGGCGAGGGCGAGCACGATGGCCGGGCCCGCCGTCGAGAACATCCCCACGCCGAGGCCGGCGATGATGTTGGTGGCGCTGCCGGTCACGCTCTGCCGGGCGATCCCGGTCACGGGCTTGTTGTGCGTGGCCGTGTAGTACTCGGTGATGAGGCCGATGAGGGTGCCGGCCGCGAGCCCGATGAGGACGGCCGCGAAGACGCCGCCGCTCGTGTAGTCCTGGAAGTCGGCCCTGAGCGGGCTCTCGTAGACCCACGCGTCGGGCATCATCCAGGTGATGATGAAGTAGCTCAGCACGGCCATGAGCCCGGCCGCCCCGAACTCGCCGATATTGAGGGCCCGCTGCGGGTTGCCCCCCTCCTTCACCTTGACGAACAGCGAGCCGCCGATGGAGACGAGGATGCCGATGGCCGAGAGCACGAGGGGGAGGAGCACGCCCGCGAGCGGGAGCGTGCCGTCGCCCGCGGCGAGGAAGGCGGGGATGAAGGCCGCGCCGAGCACCATCGTCCCGATGATGGCGCCGACGTAGCTCTCGAAGAGGTCGGCCCCCATGCCGGCCACGTCGCCCACGTTGTCGCCCACGTTGTCGGCGATGGTGGCGGGGTTGCGGGGGTCGTCCTCGGGGATCCCCTCGTAGACCTTCCCGGCGAGGTCGGCGCCCACGTCGGCCGCCTTCGTGTAGATGCCGCCGCCCACGCGCGCGAACAGGGCGATTGAGGAGGCACCGAGCGAGAAGCCCGAGATCACGTTGATCACCCGCGTCGTCGAGACGAATACGTCGGGGTCGGCGAAGAGGCCCTGGTAGACGAGGAAGAGGGTGCCGAGGCCGAGGACGCCGAGGCCGACGACGGAGAGCCCCATCACGAGCCCGCCCGAGAACGCCACGTTGAGCGCGGCGCCGAGGCCGGTGCGCGCGGCGTTCGTGGTGCGGACGTTGGCCTTGGTGGCCACGTTCATCCCGATGAATCCGGCCAGCCCCGAGCAGAGCGCCCCCGCGACGAAGCTGACGGCGACCAGCGCGCTCGTCTCCGGGTCGCCGTCGGCGAGGTTGGCGAAGGCGAGGAGCGCCGCCACCGCCGCCACGAACACGAAGAGGACGCGGTACTCGCGGCGGAGGAAGGCGCGGGCGCCCTCGGCGATGGCCTTGGCGATGTCGGCCATCTCGTCGGTGCCGGCCGGCTGCTTGCCGATCCACCGCGTGCGGATCGAGGCGTAGCCGAGGGCGAGCAAGCCCGCGACCGGGGCGAGCACGAGGAGTAGGGTTTCAAGCTCCATGATTCAGGGGTGAGGGGTGAGAGGGTTGCGGGTCGGCGGGCCTCCGCCTCGGGGCCCGAGAGCAAACGGAGTATGCTAGGCTCGTGTTGATCCGATCATGACGACCATTGCCGACCTGAATATTCGACCCGCCAGGGAGCCCGATGTCGCGGAGGTCACGAAGCTGATCGCGGACGAGGGCCTCGTCACGGATGGAATCCGCGAGCACATCGGGACCTTCGTCGTCGCATTCGACGGTGATCGTATGGTTGGATGCAGTGGCTCCGAAGCGTATCAGTACGCGGCGCTGATTCGGTCGGTGGCCGTTCTGCCAGAGTACCGTCGCATGGGTCTCGGAAGACGCCTCGTTCGTGAGCTTCTCGACCGGTTGGCTTCGCGCGGGCTGCGCGAATTCTATCTGCTGACCATCGATGCGGAGGCGTGGTTCAAGAAGCGGG
>JAWWCA010000138.1:0-9825 GCA_033720695.1 Rubricoccaceae bacterium | reverse complement strand
GAAGAACCCGACGTCGTCGTCGTACTTCGCGAGGTGCATCCCATTGACGATGGCCGCCACGCGGCCGACGACCTCGCCGCGCCCGTCCTCGGCGAGGAAGAGCTCGATGCGGCCGTGCTCGAAGAACGGGTTCTTCTTCGGGTCCAGCGTCTTCTCCACGTCCACGCGCAGAGGGGGGACGTAGTGCAGGGTCCCCTCGTAGTGGCGGTACGCGAAATCGATGAACCGCTTCCGGTCGCGTGCCGTCTCGGCGGCGAAGACCTTGAGTCCGTAGGGGGACGAGGAGGGCGGGGGGAGTTCCATGCGGGGCGGAGGATGGCCGCCGGAAGCTACGGCCGCCGTCCCGGACCGAGCGCGCCCGCCGGTTTAGTCCACGTACGTCCCGTTCCGGCCGATGAGGTGTCCGGGCTGACCGTTCCGGCCGATCACGCCGTGCTTGAGGCCGACCGTCCGGAACGCCTCGAGGATGTGGTCGAGGTCGCCGTCGGTGTGCGTGGCCATGTAGCTCGTCCGCATCAGCGACTGCCCCGTGGGGACGCCGGGGGGGACGACGGCGTTGACGAAGACGCCCTCCTCGAGGAGGTCCTTCCAAAACTTGAAGCACGTCTCCATGTCGCCCACGACGACGGGGATGATCGGGGTCTGGCTCGTCCAGACGTCGAAGCCGAGCGCGCGGAAGCCCTCGCGCATCGTGTCCGAGATCTCTGCGAGGCGCTCGAGCCGCCAGGGCTCGGCCTCGAGGAGGTCGAGGCAGGCGAGCACCGTCGCGACGTTGGCGGGGGGCATCGAAGCGCTGAACATGTGGGCGCTGGCCGCGTGGCGGATGAACTCGGTCGCGGCGTGCGTCCCGACGACGAAGCCGCCGAGGCTGGCGAAGCTCTTCGAGAACGTGCCCGTGATGAGGTCCACCTGGTCGCTGAGGCCGAACACGCTCGCGGAACCGCGGCCCCCCTCGCCGACCACGCCGACCGCGTGGGCGTCGTCCAGCATGAGGACGGCGTCGAACTCCTCGGCGAGGGCGATGAGCTCGGGCACCCGCGCGAGCGTGCCGCTCATCGAGAACACGCCGTCGGTGACGATGAGGAGGCCGCCGCGGTGCCCCTCGCTGTGCTTCTCGAGGAGGAGCCGGAGGTGGGCCATATCGTCGTGCCGGTAGCGGAAGCTCTCGGCGAGCGAGACCTGGGTGCCCGCGACGATGCAGGCGTGGTTGTCCTTGTCGGAGAAGATGAAGTCGCCCTTGGAGGCGAGGGCCTGAATGACGCCCTGGTTCGTCATGTAGCCCGTCGAGAACAGGACGCACCCCTCCTTGCCCATGAAGCGGGCCAGGCGCTCTTCGAGCTCGAGGTGGAGGTCGAGCGTGCCGTTGAGGAAACGGCTCCCCGTGCAGCCCGTGCCGTACTTCGCGATGGCCTCCTGCGCCGACTCGATGACGGCCGGGTGGCTCGTCAGGCCGAGGTAGTTGTTCGAGCCGGCCATGATCACCTCGCGCCCGTTCATGACGGCGCGGGTGCCATCGTTGACCTCGATGGGGCGGAAGTAAGGGTAGAGGTCCGCCGACTTCATCTCGGCGTAGGCGCCCGAGGGATCGAGGAACCGGTGGGCCTTGTCGAAGAGCGGCTTGTGGGAGGACTCGGCCGCGGGGGCGGGGGGCGCGTCGTCCGACACGGCGACCTCAGGAGTCGGACGGTGCACCCCGTGGAAGTTGGGTAGAGACATAGCAAGCGCTTCGGGCGGACGTCGGGGGCAGTCCGCAGGCCCCGCGTCTCGAGCGGCCTGGCGGGAGGGGTCCCGCGGGACGGGACGGAATTATCGAAGATACCAGAGCCCCGTTACACCCGCCCGCAAAATCCAATGAAGCGCCGGAACGGCCTCCTCGACGCGTTCTTGGAGGCAGCCGCACCCGTCAGGTAAGTTCGTCTCTCCGGCCGGTCGTCTCCTCCAGCCGGTCCTGAGGCCGCCTGAGATTGTGATCGTTAGACCTCGGGCTAACCCCCTTCCCTCATCCGTTGTGACCGAAACCTTTCTCGGCTGTGCACCCCGCTTCGATGCGACGAACTACATCGCACCCACGGCTGCCGTGGTGGGTGACGTGAGGCTGGGGGAGGGGGCCAGCGTGTGGTTTGGGGCTTCGCTCCGAGGGGACGTCCACTGGATCGAGGTGGGCGCGGGGAGCAACATCCAGGACAACGCGACGGTGCACGTCAGCCGAGGAACGCACCCCTGCCGGATCGGAGCCGGCGTCACCGTCGGGCACAACGCCATCCTCCACGGGTGCGAGGTCGAGGACGGTTGCCTCATCGGGATGGGGGCCATCGTGCTGGATGGGGCGCGGATCGGAGCGGGGAGCCTCGTCGGGGCCGGCGCGCTCGTGACGCAGGGCACGTTGGTGCCTCCGCGGTCCCTCGTGCTGGGGGCCCCGGCCCGCACCGCCCGGGCCCTGACCCCCGACGAATTCGAGCGACATCGTGCCAACGCGCAGCATTACGTACGCATGGGTCGGATCTATCTCGGGCTTGAACATCCCGCGCCGAACCCCTTCTACACCGACGCGCGCACGTCTGAGCCGGAATGAGCCGGTACAGGGGGTACCGCAGGTCTCTGGACCGCTCTTTGTGAGGGGCGGGGGTCCACCCAACCCGCTCGTACCATGACCACCGCTTCTTTTGGCTGGCTCGCCGTCGTCGGAATCGCCGCGCTCGCGTCGGCGGCCCTCCTGCGCCACTCCCGGTTGCACGTGGACGCCCTCCACGACGTCGACGACCTGCTGGTCCGGATTTATAGCTGACCGCTCGGTCGAGAGGCGCGCGGGATGAGGACCCCCCGGGGGGCCATCCTGCATCCCCCGTTCTCCGTGAGCGGAGGAGGATAGAGGGAAGGGACGGGGTCTCCGACCGGTTATATTGCCGGCGCGGAACGACGGCTGGCGGGCGAGGACGGCTCCGCAACCCCGTAGCGGCCGGCTCGTAGCGCAGAGACCCATTTGCGCGGCTTGGCCGCGCGCCGATCGCCACCGCTATGATCGAGGTGTACTGGGTCTGCCTCCTCGGCGGGCTCGCCTTCTCCGTCCTCGCCGTGCTCTTCGGCGACGTGCTCGACGGCCACCTCGATGGCCTCGACGGGGCACTGGACGGGATCGACCTGGGGGACCTCCTCGACCCGCTCTCGCTCGTCGGTGGAGCCACCGTCTTCGGTGGAGCGGGGGTGCTGCTGGAGACCTACGCGGGTCTCGGCACGCTGCCGACGGCCCTGGCCGCGGCCGCTGCGGGCCTCGTCCTCGCCGTCGTCATGCACTTCGTGTACGTCCGGCCCATGAAGCGGAGCGAGAACTCGACCGGGTTCTCCGTCCGTGAGTACGCGGGCCGGGTCGGCGAGGTGAACACGGCGATCCCAGCGCGTGGCTACGGAGAGGTTCTGGTTCGGATGGGCGCTTCGGTCACGTTCCAGCCCGCCGCCTCGTTCACCGGCACCCCCATCCCCGTCGGGACCGCGGTCGTTGTCGTGGAGGTCGAGCCAGACGGCTCGCTCCTCGTGGCCCCGCTCGAGGATGATCCGTCGGCCTCCCCGCCGCTTCCGTCGGCCCACGCCCCCCGCCTGCTGGCGCCCGTCGCCTGACATCCGGTCGGTCAGCGCCGCCGCCCCGTTGCCCCTGGCCCTCCCACCCTCCCCAGCCCATGTTCGAAGCCATCGGCATCCTCGGCATCGTCGCCATCGTGGTCATCGTCACGTTGGTGCTCCTCCTCATGGTCATCGCCAGCCGGTACAAGACGGTGGCGCCCGACGAGGCCATGATCATCACGGGCACCGCGCTCGGAGGGAAGAACACGCTCACCGATGAGAGCGGGCGCCGCGTCAAGATCGTGCGGGGCGGCGGCGCCTTCATCTTCCCGGTGATCCAGCAGCGGGAGTACCTCTCGCTCCTCAGCCACAAGCTGGACGTCACCACGCCCGAGGTCTACACCGCCCAGGGCGTCCCGGTCATGACCGACGGCGTGGCCGTGATCAAGGTGGGGTCGTCGGTCGAGGACGTGGCCACGGCCGCCGAGCAGTACCTCGGGAAGCCCGATGAGATGCTCCAGGCGGAGGCCCGCGAGGTGCTGGAGGGGCATCTCCGCGCCATCCTCGGGACGCTCACCGTCGAGGAGGTCTACCGCAACCGCGACAAGTTCGCGCAGGAGGTTCAAGAGGTGGCGGCTCGGGACCTCAAGAAGATGGGGCTCTCCATCGTGTCCTTCACCATCAAGGACGTGCGGGACAAGAACGGTTACCTCGAAGCGCTCGGGCGCCCGAGGATCGCCGCGGTCAAGCGGGACGCGGACATCGCCGAGGCCGAGGCCTCGCGCGACGCGCGGATCAAGAAGGCCGAGGCCGACGAGGACGCCCAGAAGGCCGAGCTCGTCCGTGACACCAACGTCGCCGAGGCGACCAAGGAGAAGGAGCTGAAGGTGGCCGCCTTCAAGCAGGAGCAGGACACCGCCAAGGCCGCCGCCGATCTCGCCTATGCCGTACAGGAGGCCTCGAGCCAGAAGCAGGTCGTCGAGGAGCAGATGCAGGTCGAGCTCGTCCGCAAGCAGCGCGAGGTGGACCTCGAGCAGCTCGAGATCGAGCGGCGGGAGCGGCAGTACGACTCCGAGGTCAAGAAGAAGGCCGACGCCGACCGGTACTCGGTCGAGCAGGCGGCCGAGGCCGAGAAGCTCCGGCAGATGCGCCGCGCCGAAGCGCATCAGTTCGAGATCGAGGCCGAGGCGAAGGCGAAGGCCGAGGCCATCCGCCTCGCCGGCGTCGCGAACGCCGACGCGGAGCGTGCGGAGGGGACGGCGCAGGCCGAGGTCGTTCGGCTCAAGGGGCTCGCGGAGGCCGAGGCCAAGGAAAAGCTCGCCGAGGCGTTCGAGCGGTACGGAGAAGCCGCCGTCCTCGACCTCCTCGCCAAGATGCTCCCGGAGCTCGCCGGGCAGGTGGCCGCTCCCCTCGGAAAGATCGACAAGCTGACGGTGGTCGACACCGGGACCGGTCAGGGTGCCGCGCGGGTGTCCAATTACGTCGCCCAGCTCATGGCGACGACGCCGGAGCTCGTCAAAGGGATCGCAGGTGTGGACCTGGGCGCCCTTGCACAGCGCCTCACCGGCAGCGAGCCCGCTCGCACAGGAGACGGCGCCCCGGTCCTCCCCGAGGTCTCCGCCCGAGCCGTCGACCCCGACGCGTCGGCGAAGCCGGAGTCTCCCGCCTCCACGCCGGCCACGGAGGCGTAGCGTCTCCCTCGCGGAGGACGGCGCGCGCCTCGGCGGCAGGCGGGGCGGGCTGCACGCGGTGGGGTCAGGGCTGGAGCGGGACATACTGCCCCGTCGGCCCAACGGTCATCCCGGGGGGTGGGGGTTCCGTCGGGAACTGCCCGAGGGGGGGCTCGCCCGTCCAGCCATTCGGGACGTAGTGCGTGTGGCTCCCATGCGAGATGCCCACGTAGCCCGTAGGGCCGACGACCCCTCGCTCAGAAGCCCACCATCCGAGCACGTCGCCGAGGACGAGGAAGAGCAGCAGCCCGAGGCCGACGAAGAGGGCGAGGCGGACCTTCTGGCGAGAGGTCATCGTTGCGATGCGTGGGTGGGACGTGAAAATATCAGCGCTCTCCCCCTGTGCCCCTCGATTCTATCAGCCTCACTCATTCCTCGTGATCGTCATCGTCATGGGCGTCTCCGGCGCTGGCAAGACCACCGTCGGCCGCGCGCTCGCGGCTCGTCTGGGCTGGCCGTTCGCCGACGCGGATGACTACCACGACGGCGCGGCCGTTGCGAAGATGCGGCGTGCCGAAGGGCTGACCGATGCCGACCGTGCCCCGTGGCTCCGGCGGCTCCGAGCGCTCGTCGTGGTGCACCTCGAGAGCGGACGCCCTATGGTCCTCGCCTGCTCCGCGCTGAAGGCGCGCTACCGGGACGCCTTGGCCCGTGCGGGGGAGCCCGTCGTGTTCCTGTGGCTCGACGCCTCGCGCGCGCTCCTCGCCGACCGGCTCCGCCGCCGCGAGGGCCACTTCGCCAGGGCCGACTTGCTCGCCAGCCAGCTCGCGGATTTCGAGCCCCCGGAGGGCGCCGTGCGCCTCGACGCCGGCACGGCGCCGGCGGCCCTCGTGCAGTCGGCCGTCGAGGTGCTCGCCCTCGATGAGGGGAAGGCGGCTACGTCGAGGAAATCTCGTTGACCATCTCCTCCTGCATCACCTCCTCCTCGCGAACCCGCTCGCTCACCGTGTTGGGCTGCTGCCGGGTGGAGCCCCGGCGCGCCGCTGCGTCCACGTCACGCTTCTGCCGATACAGATTGAGATAGCTCGGAACGTCGTAGCGGTCTCCGTAAATCTCCTTCATCTTCTCCCAACGCAGCTTGCACGCGCGCTTGAACGCCTCGTCCTCGCCATACTTCTTGATCGAGAACGACGTCCCCCGGGCGACGCCCGGCTCGGGGTTCCACGAGACGGCGTAGACGTCGTGCTTCACGCCACGGCGGTCGCGTTTGAACGTCCTCGAGATGCCGACGACGCCGGTCGCATTGTTCTTGTTGCTGCGGATGAGGCGGCGACGCGGGGCCGCCTCCGGGAGAGCAGCGACCTCTTCCTCGAGGGTCTTGCGGTACGCAACAGCCTTCTGAAAGGCCTCCTCTTTCCCACCGTGGCGGCGGTCGGAGAACAACTTCGAGTAGGTCTTGCCGTGCCGGTAGACGCGGACCTGCCAACCGTGGGTGGAGTCCGAATCGATCCGGATGACGCCTTTGGCTCTGGGCATGGCGGACGGGGAGTAGCGAGCACCGAGGGTGGCGGACGGGGCGCCCGAGTGCAAGCGAGGCTCGCGTCCGACCTGCACTCCGGCGGGGGATTGCCCTGGTAGTGGAAAAAGATAGTGATCCCAGACAAATCTGTTAATAACATAATCATGCGGCCGAACCCCTGCTAGGAGTCCGGCCGCACCATTGATTTAGACATGATGTGTGCCGTCGAGAATCTCAGCTCGGGTCTGGGATCCGACGGTAGCGAGCGTTGACGAAGCAGTAGATCCCGTACCCGACGAGGCCGAGGGCGACGAGGCCGAGGAGGTACGGGCCGAAAGGCTGATCCCGGAGGGTCTGGAGCACGCCGTCGAGCCCGCGGGCCTCCTGAGGATCAGTCTGGACAGCGGCCACAATGAGGAACACGCCGATGAGGACGAATACGACGGCGCGGGCAGCGATGCCAAAGCGGCTGACCCCGATGGCCCAGCGCTCGGCACGGGCGTCGAGCTCGCCCATCTTCAGCCTCTCCTTGAACTCAACGGTCCACGCTCTGCGGAGATGGTAGAGCCCGATGCCGATGGTGATCGCCCCCGCGATCCCGACGAGCCACACGCCGAAGGGCTGGCTCATCAACGTTGCGGTCCAAGCGTCGGCGCCGCCTCCGCCGCTGCCTCCGCCCCCGAGGAGGATGCTGAATGTGTACACGGCGAGTCCAGCGTAGACCACGCCGCTGCCGGCGTACCCGAGTCGCTTCGCAACGCCCTCGGTGTCGTCCCCCTTGTGTTCGGGGTCGAGGGCGGCCTGGACGAACCGCCAGAGGGCGTAGCCCACCAGCCCGATAGCGACGAGCCAGAGGAGGACGGTCCCGAAGGAGGACTCTGCGACGGTGCGGATGGCTCCCCGCGTGCCCGTGGTCTGGCCACCCCCGCCGAGGGCCGTTTGCAGGGCGAGGACACCGATGAGGCCGTACAGGACGCCTTTGACGGCGTATCCCGCTCGGGCGAGCATCTCCAGAGTATCGCTGTGGGCGGCTTCGTGCGCGTGGGCTTCGGCCTGTCGCGCGGACGCGGCGGTGGCCGAGAAGGGATCGGACATGACGAGAAGGGGAGGTCGAGAAGGGACAGGTTGTAAGGAGTTCACCTCCTGGAAGATCCCTTGCCTCCTGGGCGCCGCCTCGTGGCGGTCCCCCCGGGGCGTCTCGCCTACAGCTTCCGGTCCTTCCAACGGATCCGAGGGAACAGCGCCAGCACGGCGGGCAACGTCGTCATGTAGACGAAGAGGTACGCCTCGAACAGCGGGAAGACGCGGAGCAACGGGCGGCGGCCGCTGTGCCCCAGCGCCGCCCACAGCAGGGCCGCGTCGGCGCCCGCCTTGACCGTGATCGCCGCGAGCCCCGCGAGTGGGGCTACGAGGAGGGCCACGAGCGGGAGCAGGTGCGCGAGGTGTCCGACAGCGTAGACGCCGTAGACCCAGAGGGGCGCCCGCGTCCCCCCGCGGGCCCAGCGCCTCCGCTGGTTGTACGCGTCGCGCCACCGCTGGAGGGGGAGGGTCCGCGTGCGGAGACCGGCGTCGAACGGGTACCGTACGCGGAAGCCGGAGCGCTCGGCGACCGTCCGGAACAGCACGTAGTCCTCCGTCACCGAGAAGGGGAGCGCGGGGTACCCGCCCACGGCCTCGTAGGCGGAGCGGCGTAGCGCCATGTTGTTGCCCATCGCCGTCACCGGCCGCCCCGTCTCCACGAGCACGGTGCAGGTGGCGAGGAGGAAGGCCCAGTCGAGGGCCTGCACGGCCTCGAACGTGGTCTGGTGCTCCACCTCGGCGTGACCGCACACCAGTCCGACGTCGGTCTCCTCGAGGTAGGCGACGTGGTGGCGAGCCCAGCCCGGCGGCGGCGCGCAGTCGGCGTCGGTGATGATGAAGAGGTCCTCGTTGCTCGCCTCGACGGCGGCGTGGATGGCGTTGGCCTTCCCCACGAGGTGCCCCTCGGCGTCCGGCACGGGGACGTAACGGACGGCAGGGCGCGTCGGGGGTTCGGGCCCGCCGGGCTCCGGCTCGCCGGCCACCGCCAGCGTGGTCGCGCCTGCGCGCGCGTACCGGCGGACGATGGCGGCCGTCCCGTCCGTCGAGTGGTCATCGGCAACGTAGATCGTCAGCCGGTCGGGGGGGTAGTCTTGAGCGAGGAGGGCGTCGAGGCAGCGACCGAGCCGGGCCTCCTCATTTCGTGCGGCGACGAGCACGGCGAGGCGTGGAAGCGGAGGCTCCGCGGCCGGTCGGCCCGATGGCGCCCGTGCAGCCCACACCGCCATTCCCAGCAGCATCGCGGCGTAGAGCCCGACAGCGAGAAGGAGGAGGGCGAGGAAGAGGGCCATGCAGAGAGGGCCGGATCAGAGGGCGGCGAAGCACCACCCTGCGGCACGGAGCGCCGGGAGGGCGTGGTCGAGCGCGCTCCGGGCGACATCGCCGGCGGCTCCTCCCTCGTGCAGGACGATCACGGAGCCGGGCCGAGCGCGCTCAACGATACGGTGGGCGACTGCCTCAGGGGCCGCGGAAACGGTGAAGTCCCCCGGCATGAGGTCCCAGAGGACGAGGCGGCGACCGGTCCGGCGGCACCACCACAGGAGGGCGGGCGTGATGTGACCGTAGGGAGGGCGGACGTCCCGCACCGCGCGGCCCGTCAGGCTCTCGACCACCGACGCGGTCCGAGAGAAGCCCTCGACCAGGGACGACTGCGAGGTTCTCCACGGGTCGTCGTGCGTCCAGCCGTGGACGCCGATGCTGTGACCGGCGAGGGCGGTCGCCTGGACCGACTCGGGGTGCTCCGCGGCCCGCGTGCCGAGGAAGAAGAACGTGGCCCGGGCCCGGTAGTGATCGAGGCGGTCGAGGAGGGCGTCGTGCGCGGGGTCCGGGCCGTCGTCGAACGTGAGGTAGAGGCAGGGCGCCCCGACCGGGTCGTAGGCGGGGCCGCGGGCCTGGACGCCGGGCAGCCACGGGCCGGCCAGGCGGGGCAGGTTGTAGAGGAGCCGGTGGATGGGCGACGGGAGCAATCGAACGGGGAAAGCTACGCGCCGCGCTCAGCGCTCG
>JAWWCA010000137.1:0-9915 GCA_033720695.1 Rubricoccaceae bacterium | reverse complement strand
GTCCCGGAGCAGAACGCAGCAAACCCGGCCGGGGGGCTGGTCCCCTCGTTGATCTGCGTCGCGTCGGTGACGAGGGCCCCGTACCGGTCGTAGACGGTGTCGTAGGCGAGGCCAGCTCGACGGATCCCGCCCGTCCGTGCGGCGGTGTCGAAGGAGTGGATGCGCGCGCCCCGCAGCTCGGTCCCATTGGCAAGCGAGTAGGCATACCCCAGGCTGTCCGCGAGCTCGCTGTTGACGACGATCCGGTTCGTATGGCTGTTGACGCGACCGATCCCGATGCCGTCGAGGATGCCCGTCGGCCGGTACCCGTCGATGTCCTCGCCTACGGTGAGGACGGGGTAGACGCTCCACACGGTATCTGGGTCGTCGTCGAGGCCCCGTAGCTGCGCGGGCTCACTGGTGATGAACTGGGCCGCACACGGCGGAGCTACTGCGACGAGGGAGGCGAGGAGGAGAAGTCCTCGGGCGTCGCGGAGTCGAAAGCGGCGCATCGCGAATGATCGAGTGGCGTGCAGGGATCAGTGTGGGATGTATGGTGGAGCATCTTAACATAGCACCTGAATGCCCCGTCATTTTGCACCCGTTGAGACCCCTAAAGCGGACCTGTCCCCCGGCGGATCGGCGCGCGGGTACCCGGCGTTCGCGGTCCATGCTGCCGGCTGATCTCACGCTCCTCGCCATCGAGTCGTCCTGCGACGACACGGCCGCGGCCGTCCTCATCGGCGGCCGCGTGGCCTCGTCCGTCATCGCGAGCCAGCGCATCCACGAGGGGTTCGGGGGCGTCGTGCCGGAGCTGGCGAGCCGCGCGCACCAGCGCCTCATCGTGCCCACCGTCGAGGCCGCGCTCGACGAGGCCAGCGTGGCGCAGTCCGACCTCCAGGCGGTCGCCGTCACGTACGGGCCGGGCCTCGCGGGCTCGCTCCTCGTCGGGCTCTCGTTCGCGAAGGCCCTCGCCCTCGGGCTGGACGTCCCGCTCGTCGGGGTCAACCACCTCGAGGGGCACGTCTACAGCGTGTTCATCGAGGAGCCTCACCCGGCGTTCCCGTACCTCTGCCTGACGGTCTCGGGCGGGCACACCCTCCTGACCCTCGTCCGCGAGGGGTTCGTCCACGAGGAGCTCGGCCGCACGCGCGACGACGCGGCCGGCGAGGCCTTCGACAAGGTCGCGAAGCTGCTCGGCCTCGGCTACCCCGGCGGCCCCGCCGTGGACCGCCTCGCCGCCGACGGCGACCCGTCGTTCCTGTCGCTCCCGTCGCCTCGGCTTTCAGGGGACGACGGCCGCCCCGGCTTCGCCTTCTCGTTCTCGGGCATCAAGACCGCCGTCCTATACACCCTCCGCGACCTCCGGGAGGCCGAGCGCCGCCGCGTCCTCGACCACCACGTCGCCGACGTGTGTGCGGCCTTCCAGCGGACGGTCGTGGAGGCCCTCGTCGGCGCCCTCCGCGACGCCGTGCGCGCGACGGGCGTGGCGAGCGCGGCGATCGTGGGCGGGGTCTCGGCCAACCGCGAGCTGCGCACGGCGGCGCAGGCGGCGGCGGCGGCCGACGGCTTCAGGATCCACGTCCCCGCCCTCCGCCACTCGGTGGACAACGCGGCCATGATCGCGGTGACGGGCGCGTTCAAGCACGCGGCCGGCCACGCCAGCCTGCTCAGCCTCGCGGCCGAGCCCTCGCTGAAGCTCTGACGACTGCGGCCACCGAGCGGTCAGCGGAGCGGCTTCGTCACGAGGACGCTGTAGGGCGCCGTGCCGGCGCTCGACCAGAACGCCTGACCGCCCTCGTTCAGCGCCAGCACGCCGGCCTGGAGGTGATCGGCGCCTTCGCGCCGCGCCCACCGCTCGGCCTCCTCCAGCATCTGCTGCCCCAGCCCCCGGCCTCGCCACGGCGGACGGACGTACAGGTCGTCCACGTGCGCGAAGAGCGCGGGGGCGTAGACCGGAATCGGGTGGCCGAGGTGCGCCGAGAGCAACCCAACGGCCCCGCCGTCCGCGTCGGCGAGGAGGACGAGGTGGCCGTCCTCCCGCGTCCACTCGGCGACGTCGTTGCCCCAGAGGAGCGCGGCATCGGGCGCGAGGCGGTAGCGGGCGTCGAGGGCCTCGTGCTCCCGGTGAAGCGCCAGCCAGAGCGCGACGGCCGCGTCGCGGTCGCCCGGCGTCGCGCGCCGGATCCGGGCCTCGCTCATCCCGCGACGGCCGCCCCGCGGGCCGCCAGGCGGCCCTGCATGTGGAGGAGCTCGGCGTTGAGGATCGCCCCGCCGGCCGCGCCGCGGATCGTGTTGTGCGAGAGGACGACGAACTTGACGCCGCACCCCTCCGGCGCGATGGCGGGGCAAGCCTGCACCTTGCCGACCGACACCTGCATCCCGCCGCCGGCGCGGGCGTGGCGGCGCGGCTGCGGGAAGCGCTCGTCGGCGAACACGCGGACGGGTCGAGCGGGGGCCGTCGGCAGGCCGAGGCCGGCGAGCGGGCTCTCCCACGCCGCCATCGCCTCCGCCACGGCCCCGGGCGTCGCGGGCGACGCGAGGCGGACCGACACGCACTCGGTGTGGCCGTCGAGCACGGGCACGCGGTTGCACTGCGCCGAGACCACGACCTCGGCCTCCTCGACGCCCGCGTCGGTGAGCCTGCCGAGGAGCTTCCGCGTCTCGCGCGCCATCTTCTCCTCCTCCCCGCCGATGTGCGGGACCACGTTCGCGAGGCTGTCGAGCGACGGGACGCCGGGGTAGCCCGCCCCCGAGAGCGCCTGCATCGTGACGACGTGCGCGGCCTCGATCCCGAAGGCGTCGTGGAGCGGCTTGAGCGCCATCACGAGCCCAACCGTCGAGCAGTTGGGGTTCGTGACGACGAAGCCACCGGAGCCGTTCCAGTCCTGCCGCTCAATGAGCGCGGTGTGATCCGGGTTCACCTCCGGGATGAGGAGCGGGACGTCGGGCGCCATCCGGTAGCTGCGCGCGTTCGAGACGACGGGGTAGCCGGCCCGCGCGAAGGCCGCCTCGATGTCCCCGGCCACGCTCGCGTCGAGCCCCGAGAAGACGAGGTCGCAGTCGAGGCCGGGCTCGGCTGGCTGCACAGTCATCTCGGCGAGGCGGGCGTCGGGCTCGTCGGCGCCGATCCAGGAGGCCGCCTCGCGGTAGGGCCGGCCGGCCGAGCGCTCGGAAGCAGCGAGGGCGGTGACCTCGAAGAGCGGGTGGCCGGCCAGGAGCTCGACGAACGTCTGGCCGACGGCGCCGGTGGCGCCCAGGATGCCGACTTTGAGAGGCATGGCGAGAGGGGGTACGCGGGACGGTCTGCGGGGCGACGGGGAAAGTACCCTCTCCCGGGCCCCGCGCAGGTACCTTCCGCACGATCTTCCGATCCCCCGTCCACCCGATTCCCCGATCTCTTGGCTCAGATCCTCGACGGCCGCCAGATCGCCGCCGACGTGCGCGCCGACGTGCGCGCGGCGGTCGAGACGCGCCTCGCTGCCGGCCGCCGCCGCCCCGTCCTCCGCGTCGTCCTCGTCGGCGACGACCCCGCCTCCCACTCCTACGTCCGCGGCAAGAAGAAGGCCGCCGCCGAGGTCGGCATCGACGCCGAGACGCTACCCCAGCCCGCCGACCTCGCGGAGGCCGACCTCCTCGCCCTCGTCGAGCGCCTCAACCGCGACGACGGCGTGGACGGCATCCTCGTCCAGCTCCCCCTCCCCGCCCACATCGACAGCCGGAAGGTGATCCTCGCCCTCGACCCCGACAAGGACGTGGACGGCTTCCACCCCGTCAACGTCGGGCGCCTGGTGCTGGGGCAGGAGGGCTTCGCGCCGTGCACGCCCGCGGGCATCGTCGAGATGCTGCGGCGGAGCGGGATCGAGACGACGGGCCAGCACGCCGTCGTCGTCGGGCGGAGCCAGATCGTCGGCCTCCCGATGGCGAACCTCCTCCTCCGCAAGGGGCTCGACGCCACCGTCACCGTCTGCCACAGCCGGACGCCCGACCTCGGCGCGCACACCCGCCAGGCCGACCTCCTCATCGCCGCCGTGGGCCGCCCCCACACCGTCACGGCCGACATGGTGAAGGAGGGGGCCGTCGTCGTGGACGTCGGCGTCAACCGCGTGGACGACGCCAGCCGCGAGCGGGGCTACCGTCTCGTGGGCGACGTGGACTTCGACGCCGTCGCGGACCGGGCGCGCGCCATCACGCCCGTGCCCGGCGGCGTCGGCCCCATGACGATCGCGATGCTGCTCCAGAACACCCTCCGCGCGGCGGAGCGCCGCGACGCCTAGGACGCGGCGCCGCGAGGGGGACCGGACGCGCCAGCTCCCCCCTCTCCTCCACGCCCCCCCCCAGCCCTCCCATGCAGGCCGCCACCGACACCCTCGACGCCCAGGCCGACTCCCTCGCGGCCCAGGCCGACTCCCTCGCCGCCGACACCACGCTCATCAGCGACTCGACGGGGATCGGGCGGCTCAACGAGTCCGTCGGCGAGGCCGTCGAGCAGCTCTCGCGCGGCGAGGTCGAGGGGGCCGTCGGCGTGCTGAGCGAGGCCGTCCTCGACTTCACGCTCCAGAACCTCGTCCCGGCGGTCATCGTCGCGTTCCTGTTCTGGATGCTCTACCGCGTCCTGGCGGGCCTCCTCGGGCGCGGCCTGAAGCGGGCTCGGCGGATGGACGCAGGCGTGCAGCAGCTCATCCTCCGCGCCCTCCGCGTCATCGTCTTCTCGTTCGCCGCCATCACGGTCCTGGGCCAGCTCGGCATCAACGTGACGGCGCTCGTGGCCGGCCTCGGCATCGCCGGCATCGCCCTCGGCTTCGCGGCGCAGGACACGATCCAGAACTTCATCGCCGGCGTCACGATCCTCCTCGACCGGCCGTTCCGCGTCGGCGACAACATCGAGCTGCAGGAGACCTTCGGGACGGTCGAGGAGATCACGCTCCGCTCCACGCGCGTGCGCACGCTCAACAACGAGATCGCCATCCTCCCCAACGCGAAGGTGATCGAGGAGAAGATCATCAACCACACGATGCTCCAGACGCTTCGCGTCGTGGTCCCCTTCGGCATCGCGTACAAGGAGAGCCCGCAGGCCGCGCGCGACGTCGTGCTCGGCCTCACCGAGGGCGACCGCCGCCTCCACCCCGACTACCCCCCCAACGTCGCCACGGTCGCGCTTGGCGACTCATCCGTGGACATGGAGCTGCGGATCTTCCTCCGGGACCCCAGCCTCGAGGTCCCCGTCCGCTTCGAGTACCAGGAGAAGGTGTTCGACGCGCTGAAGGGCGCCGGCATCGAGATCCCGTTCCCGCACCTCCAGCTGTTCATCGACGAGGCGAAGGCGTTCGAGGAGACCCCGCTCCGCGTGGACGTGGACCGCGCCGGCTTCGGCGGCGAGGAGGCCCAGGCGTGATCCGCCCTACCGGGACGGTCTTCCAGAGCGAAGGCCACAGGCCGTCGTCGAGAGACCTTTGCTGTGACGCAGCAACAGAAGCGACAGAGATCCTTCGACTCCGCTCGTTCGCACTCGCTCCGCTCAGGATGACAGGTCGGGGATCGGCGCGGGGATGACGGACTCGCCCGGAGCGCCTGGGCGTCGGCGGAACCGATCCCGGCGTGCCTGCTGTCCACTGTCCACCGTCCACTGCCCTCGGCCCCATGCCCCCCTTCCTCCTCGTCCTCTTCGGCGCCACGGGCGACCTCGCGCACAAGAAGCTGATCCCCGCGATCTACCGCCTCCGCGAGCGGTCCCCCACCCCCTTCACCGTCCTCGGCGTCGGGCGCTCCGACTGGGACGACGGCCGGATGCAGGCGAAGGCCCTCGACGCGCTCCGCGACGCCGGCATCGACGCGGGCGAGGCGCGGGCCTGGGCCGAGGCGTCCGTCCGCTACGCCGAGGTGGCGGCCTACGACCACCTCGGCCCCGTCTTCGAGCGGGCCGCGACGCTCCACGGCAGCGACCACCGGATCTACTACCTCGCCACGCCGCCCTCCACGTTCGAGGGCGTCCTGGAGGCCGTCGGCGCACACGAGCGCGAGGCGGCGGGCGCGGGGTGGCCGCGGCTCGTCATCGAGAAGCCGTTCGGGCACGACCTCGCGAGCGCGCAGGCGCTCAACCGGCTCGTCCACCGCGCCTTCCGCGAGGAGCAGGTCTACCGCATCGACCACTACCTCGGCAAGGACACCGTCCAGAACCTCCTCGTCTTCCGGTTCGCCAACCAGCTCTTCGAGGCGCTCTGGAATCGGCAGCACGTCGAGCACGTGGACATCCTCGTGGCCGAGGCCGTCGGCGTCGAGGGGCGCGCGGGCTACTTCGACCGCGTCGGCTCGCTGCGCGACATGATCCAGAACCACCTCACGCAGCTGTTCACGCTCGCGGCCATGGAGCCCCCGCCCGTCTTCTCCGCCGACGCCATCCGGCAGGAGAAGCTGAAGGTGCTCCGCTCGACGGCCCCCCTCGACCCCGGCGCCGTCGTGCGGGGGCAGTACGGGCCCGGCCCCGACGGGCAGGCCGGCTACCGCGACCACGAGGGCGTCCCGGCCGACTCCCAGACCGAGACCTACGCCGCCGTCGAGCTGGTCGTCAACAACTGGCGGTGGCAGGGCGTGCCGTTCCGGCTGCGGACGGGGAAGCGGCTGCCGGAGCGGCGCACCGAGATCACCGTGACGTTCCGCTGCCCGCCCGTGACGCTGTTCGAGGCAGCCGGGCCGTGCGGGGTCGAGCCTAACCGGCTCCGCATCCGGCTCCAGCCGCGCGAGGGGTTCCGCCTCGGCTTCGAGGTCAAGCACCCCGGCGACGGCTTCAGCCTCTCGACGCAGCACCTCGACTTCCGCTACGAGGACGCCTTCGGCCGCATCCCCGACGCCTACGAGACCCTGCTCCACGACGTGGCCCGCGGCGACCAGACGCTCTTCGTCCACGCCGACGAGGCCGAGGCGGCGTGGGCGCTCTACGGCCCCCTCCTCGACGCCGATCTCCCCGTCCACCCCTACCCGTCGGGCTCCTGGGGTCCCTCGGCTCTGGGCAGGGAGGGATGGGCGACGACCGACGCCCAGGCCTTGCCCCGCCCGTAGCCCCGTCCCTGGTTCGTACCTCCAGACCATGCCTGACGTCCACGCCTTCCCCTCCCCCGACGCCCTCGCCACCGCGGCGGCCGAGCGCATCCTCTCGGCGCTCCGCGAGGCCCTCGCGGCGCGGGGCCGCGCCAGCCTCGTGCTCTCCGGCGGCTCCACACCCGAGCCCGTCTTCCGCCGCCTCGCCGCCCGCCCCGACGCCCTCGACTGGCCGCGCGTCCACGTCTTCTGGAGCGACGAGCGCTGCGTGCCACCCGACGACGCCGACAGCAACTACGGCCTCGCCCGCCAAACGCTCCTCGACGCGCTCCCCATCCCCGAGGCCCAGGTCCACCGGATGGCGTGCGAATCGGGGGGCCCTGCCGACGCCGCGCAGCGCTACGCCGACACCCTCCGGGCCTACTTCGACGGGGCCGAGGCCCTCTTCGACGTGACCCTCCTGGGGCTGGGCGCGGACGGCCACGTCGCCTCCCTCTTCCCCGACGACGACGCCGTGGACGCCCCCAACGGCTGGGTGATGGCGACGGAGGCGCCGCCGTCGAGCCCCGTCGCGCAGCGGCTGACGCTCACGCTCCCGGCCCTCAACGCCTCGCGCCTCGTCCTCTTCCTCGTCGCGGGCGCCTCGAAGCGCGAGGCCCTCCGCCGCGTGCTCCGGCCCACCGATCCCGAGGCGCCCCTCCCGGCCGCCCGCGTGCGGCCCGTCGGCGACCTCGCGTGGTACGTGGACCGGGCCGCCCTCGGCGACGACGAGGGCCCCGACGGGGGGGTGTAACCTTCCGGCGACGCCGGCCGTCATGACCGGCGAACGCCCGACGCCCCATGCCCCTCGATACCGCCGCGCTCGCCGCGCACCGCCACCGCGTCTACCGCGTCGCCCTCCGCCTCACCGGGTGCCGCGACGACGCCGCCGACGTGACCCAGGAGGTCCTCGTCCGCCTGTGGCGCCACGGCGACCGCGTCGACGAGGCGAAGCGGACGGCGTGGGCCCTCCGCGTCACGCGCAACGCCGCGCTCGACCTCCTCCGCAGCCGCCAGACCCGCACCCGCTACACCCTCGCCCACGACGGCCTCACCGCGGCCGCCCCCGCCGACGACCACGCCCCCGATGACCTCGCCGAAGCCGCCGACGTCCGCCGCCACCTCGACCACGCCCTCGATGGCCTCGACGAGCCCTACAAAAGCATCGTCGTCCTCCGCGAGATCGAGGGCCTCCCGTACCAGGACATCGCCGACGCCCTCGAGCTCCCGCTGAACACCCTGAAGGTCTACCTCCACCGCGCCCGCCGCCGCCTCCGCGACGCCCTCCGCACCACCCTCCCCGCCGAAGAGCTCCCGTCATGACCTGCGCGCACCTCGACCAGCTCGACGCCTACCTCGACGGCGACCTCGCGCCCCAGGCGGCGCGCGCCTACGAGGCGCACGCCGAGGCCTGCGCGGCGTGCACCGAGGAGCTCGCCCTCGCCCAGCGCCTCCAGGGCGCCCTCCGGGCGCTGCCGGCGGAGCCGTGCCCGTACAACGTGTACCGGGGCGCCCTCGACCGCATCGCGCGGGAGCGGCAGGACCGGCCCGCCGCGGCGTCGGCTGCGACCCTCGGGCGGGTCCGGCTCCCCCGCTGGCAGGCCGTCGGCTTGGGCGTCGCCCTCGTAGTCCTCGCCGCCCTCGCCCTCCTCTTCTACCGCCCCGCGGCCGAGACGCTGCCCGGCCCGCGCGTGGCCGAGACGCCGGTGGACGAGGCGCCCCTCCCCGAGACGCCTGCGCCCGCGCAGCGCCCGCTCGTCTTGGAGGACGCCCCCGACGCCGCGACGCCCGACCCGGGCCCGTCGGACGCCGGACGTCCGACGCCCTCCGCGCCCCAGGCGGCCCCTCCCCGCGAGGTGGCCGACGCCGCCCCCTCCCGGCCCGATCCCGACATGCCCCAGGACGAGGCCGAGGCCCAAGCCGCCCGCGAGGGCGTCCTCCTCGCCTTCTCCCTCTTCGCCGACGCCAACCGGCAGGCCACCCGGTCGGTCCGCGAGAACGTCGGTCACGGGCTCGACTACGTCACCGACGCCTTGACCTTCCTCCGATGACCACCCTCCCCCGACACGCCATGACGCGCCTCCTCCTCTTCCTCCTGACCGTCGCCGTGGGGCTCCTCTTCGCCCCGGCCTCGCACGCCCAGCCGGCGCTCGACCTCAGCCGCCTCGACAGCTACTTCGGCGACGAGCCGCGCGTGGAGGTCAACCTCTCCGGCGCGATGCTCGGCCTCGCCGCCGCGGCCACGGCCGAGGACGAGCCCGGCGCCTCCGCCCTCATCGAGGGCCTCAACGCCGTCACCGTCCGCGTCTACGACCTCTCGTCGGCCCTCACCGACCTCGCGGCCAACCTCACCGACCTCGGCCACCAGCTCGAAGCCGACGGGTGGCAGACGTTCGTCCGCGTCCGCGGCACCGACGACGACAACGAGGACGTCTGGATCTACGTCCGCGAGGCCGGCGACGCCTTCGGCGGCCTCGTCGTGATGGCCCTCGACGAGGACGAGGACGAGGCCGCCTTCGTCGTCATCGACGGCCTCATCAACCCCGAGGACATCGCCCGCCTCTCCCAGTTCGGCATCGGGGACTGACGCCGCTCGCGCCCTCCCGGAGCCGCCTCTCCGGGAGGGCCCCCTTCCGTTCCTGCTGATGCTCTGATGACCCGACGCCCCCTCTCCCTCCTCCTGCTCGCCGCCCTCCTCGCGTCCGGCTGCACGTCGTACGAGCTGACCCGCGTCCGGAACGACCTCGCGCGCCAGCTCCCCGAGGCCGCCATCGGCGAGGGCTACGCGATGTCCTTCGGGCGCTTCTCGCTCGGCTTCGCCGGCTGGATCGCCCATTTCGCCGACGACGAGGACGGCGAGCT
>JAWWCA010000136.1:0-9922 GCA_033720695.1 Rubricoccaceae bacterium | reverse complement strand
TCATCGCCCGCATCCTCGCCGACCGGGTGGCGACCGTCGAGGCCCTCAGCACCGAGCAGGGCATCAGCGTGCCGAAGCTGCTCATCAACGGCGACCTCGTCGCGCCCACGATGACCTCGTACAGCGCCGACTGCCTCACCTCCTTCATCGAGGAGGCGGCCGGCGGGGGAGTGTCGGAGTAGCGTGGACTCCCGTTCTGGACTGGACGCGCGAGCGGCTGCCACGGCAGCCGCTCGCGCCGTGTTTGGTGCCGCCGTCGCAGCCGTGCAGCCCGACCGGCTCCTCGCACGCGTGGACCTGGAGGCGGCCTTGCCTCCCGGACGGGTTCGTCTCCTCGCGGTCGGGAAAGCGGCTCTGGGCTTGGCCGGCGCGGCCGAGGCGCGCCCCGGCCGCCCGAGCGGCGAGGGGCGCGCGGTGTTGCCGAGAGGCTACGCCGCCGCGGCACCGCCGGCGCTCGCAAGACCAGAAGGGGTCGCGGTGGTCGAAGCCGGGCACCCGGTGCCCGATTCGGCGAGCGAGGCCGCGGGACGCCGGGCGCTGGCCCTCGCTCGTCGCTCGGCGGAGGACGGCCTCCCGCTGCTGGTCCTCCTCTCCGGCGGGGGCTCGGCCCTCCTCGAAGCGCCCGCCGCCGGGCTGACCCTCGAAGACCTCGGCGCGACAAACCGGCTCCTCCTCCGCGCCGGCGTCCCCATCGCGGCGATCAACGCCGTCCGCAAGCACCTCTCGGCGCTCAAGGGCGGGCGCCTCGCGGCCCTCGCCCACCCCGCGTCCGTCCGGGCGCTCGCGCTCTCGGACGTCGTCGGGGACGACCTCGCCGTCATCGCGTCGGGCCCGACGGTCGCCGACCCGACGCAGTACGCGGACGCTCTCCGCGTGTTGGCCGAGGTCGGGGTGCAGGAGGCCGTGCCGCCTCGCGTCCGCCGCCACCTCGCAGCGGGCGCGGCCGGCGAGCGCCCCGAGACGCCGAAGCCGGGTGACCCCCGCCTCGCGACGGCCGTGACCCGCCTCCTCGGCACCAACGCCGACGCGCTGGACGGAGCGCGACGAGAGGCCGTGCGGCGAGGGTACCCCGTGGACGTGCGCGCGCGCGACCTGTCGGGGGAGGCGCGCGAGGTGGGGGCGAGGCTCGGCGCGTCGCTGCGCGGGAGCGAGAAGCGGACCTGCCTCCTCTGGGCGGGGGAGCCCACCGTGACGGTGACGGGGGACGGCCGGGGCGGGCGGTGCCAGGAGGCCGCCCTCGCCGCGGCGCTCATGCTCGACGGGGCGGCCCGGCCGCTCACCCTCCTCGCCGCCGGCACCGACGGCGTGGACGGCCCCACGAGCGCGGCCGGAGCCGTGGTGACGGAGCAGACGGCCGTCGCCGGGCGCACGGCGGCGCTCGACGCCGACGCGGCCCTTCGTCGCAACGACAGCCACGGCTTCTTCGCCGCCGCCGGGCCACACCTCGCGCCCGGCGAGGGGCTCGTCGTGACGGGCCCGACCCACACGAATGTGATGGACCTGTTCGTCGGACTGTCCGGCTAGGGCCGGCCCGCCCCTCGCGCCGCCGGCTGGTATTTTCGCCCCCCGCACTCCACGACCGTATGCCCCGCTCCGCCGCCCTCGTCCTCTTCCTCGCCCCCCTGTGCGCCCTCGCCCAGGCGCCGCTCGTGGATGGGTACGTCGCCCCGGGCGTGACGGGCTACCGCGCGGACGTGCCAACGCCAGAGGCCATCCTGGGCTACGCCATCGGCGAGCGACACACGACGCCGGCCGAGGCCGTCCGCTACGTCGAAGCCGTGGCGGCGGCGGCGGATCGGGTCCGGGTGGAGACGCACGGACAGACCCACGAGGGCCGGCCGCTCGTCCACGCCGTCGTGACGAGCCCGAGCAACCACGGCCGCCTGGAGGCGATCCGGCAGGGGAACCTCCGCCTCTCCGATGCGCCCGCGTCCGTCCCCGACGGGGACCTCGCGGCGATGCCGGCCGTGGTCTACCTCGCCTACAGCGTCCACGGCAACGAGGCGAGCGGGACCGAGGCCGGTCTCCTCCTGCTCTACCACCTCGCGGCGGGGGAGGGGCCGGTGGTCGAGGCGCTCCTCGGGGAGACCGTGGTCCTCCTCGACCCCCTCCTCAACCCCGACGGCCGCGACCGTTTCGCCGACTGGGCCAACCGCTGGCGCACGCTCGCCGCCCCCTCGACCGACCCCCAGAACCTCGAACACCGCGAACCCTGGCCCGGTGGCCGCACCAACCACTACCTCTTCGACCTCAACCGCGACTGGCTCCCCGCTGCGCATCCCGAGAGCCGCGCTCGCCTCGCGCTCTTCCACCGGTGGCGCCCCCACTACCTCGGCGACTTCCACGAGATGGGGAGTGAGAGCACGTTCTTCTTCCAGCCCGGCATCCCGGCGCGGACGAACCCCCTGACGCCGCCCGAGAACCAGGCGCTCACCGCCGAGATCGGGCGCTACCACGCCCGTGCCCTCGATGCCGTCGGTCAGCTCTACTACTCTGGGGAGTCGTTCGACGACTTCTACTACGGGAAGGGCTCGACCTACCCCGACGTGAACGGGGCCGTGGGCGTGCTCTTCGAGCAGGCGTCGAGCCGGGCGCTGGCGCGGGAGACGCGCTCGGGGCGGCTCGACTACGCCGAGACCGTCCGGAACCAGCTCGCTGCCTCGCTCTCGTCCCTCGACGGCGTCCGGGCCCACCGCGAGCGCCTCCTCCGGCTCCAGCGCGACTTCTACCGGACGGCCCCGGAGGCGGCCCGCGCGGCCGAGGCCGAGGGCTGGGTCGTGGCTGCGGACCGGTACCCGACGCGGGCGGCGGCGCTCGCCGAGACCCTCCGGCGGCACCGCATCGAGGTGCGAGCGCTTGCGCGAGAGGTGGAGGCAGGCGGGCGGCGGTACCGTCCAGGCGAGGCGTTCGTCGTCCCGGTGGATCAGCCGCAGGCGCGCCTCGTCCGCGCCGTCTTCGAGCGGCCGACGACGTTCGAGGACTCCCTCTTCTACGACGTCTCGGCGTGGACGCTGCCCCTCGCCTTCGGCCTCGACCACGCGCCCGTGGACCCCGAGCGCGTCGCGGGGGACGCGTGGGAGGTGCCGGCCGCGGGGCGGCTCGTCGGCGGCCGGGCGGGCTACGCCTACCTCATCCCCTGGGGCCGCTACCATGCGCCTCGCGCGCTGTACCGGCTCCAGGAGGCCGGGGCCGTCGTGCGCGTGGCGTTCGAGCCCTTCGACGCGATGGTGGGCGGGGCGCGGCGGCGGTTCGAGCGCGGCACGCTCGTCGTACCCGTGCGCCAGGAGGGGATCGAGGCGGCGGCGGTCCACGCGCTCGTCGAGCAGGCGGTGGCCGAGGACGGCCTCGAGGTCGTGGCCCTCGGCGGGGGCCTGACGCCGGGGGGCATCGACCTCGGCAGCCCGAGCGCGCGCGTCCTCGAACCGCCCCGCGTGGCGATCCTCGCGGGCGAGGGGACGAGCGCCTACGGCGTCGGAGAGGCGTGGCACCTGCTGGGCGAGCGGATGCGGATCCCCGTCTCGCTCCTCTCCATCTCCCGGCTCGAAGACCTCGACCTCGCGCGCTACACCGTGGTGGTCGCCTCCGGGGCGGTCGGGCTCGGAGAGGACGCTACGGAGGCGCTGAAGGGGTGGGTCCGCGCCGGCGGCACGCTCGTCGCCGCCGACGAGGCGGCGGGCTGGGCCGCCACGGCCGGCTTTCTCGACCCGAAGGCCGAGGAGGCGCCGACCGACTCCACGCGGCGGCCCTACGCCGAGCGGCGGGTCGCGGCGGGCGCCCAGGCCGTGGGCGGCGCCATCCTCGCCCTCGACCTCGACACCACGCACCCACTCGCCTTCGGCCACCCCGAGCGCGTCGCCGTGTTCAAGACGAACCGGCTCGCCTTCGGCGGCGTGACGCCGGAGGGGCACGACGTCGGCGTCTACCCTGAGGCGCCGCTCCTCGCCGGCTACCTCTCGGATGAGAACCGCAAGCGCTTCGCGGAGAAGGCGGGGCTGATGGCCGTCCGCCTGGGCCGGGGCCGCATCGTGGCGATGGACTTCGATCCCGCGTTCCGCGCCTTCTGGTATGGCACCGACGGCCTGCTGCTGAACGCGGTGTTCTTCGGCGGGCTGTTCTGAGGGGCTAGGCCTCGGCGTCGGCCTCCCCCTCGTCGCCGGGTCGGAGCACCTGCCGGATCACGGCTTCGAGCGCGTCGAGCTTGTAGGGCTTCTGGACGACGGCGTC
Source organism: Rubricoccaceae bacterium (assembly GCA_033720695.1). Lineage (GTDB taxonomy): Bacteria > Bacteroidota > Rhodothermia > Rhodothermales > Rubricoccaceae > DATGQT01. Next base: position 5,698 of record JAWWCA010000136.1, on the reverse strand, counting down.
GAGGTCGTCGGCGCTCTCGTGAGCGTCGGTGTCGCCGGTGAGGAGGATGATGGGGAGGCCCGGGTGACGGTCGCGGACGTGCCGGGCGAGCTCGCGCCCGTTCATCTCGGGCATCGAGAGGTCGGTGATGACGAGGTCGAACGAGCCGGCGTCGAGGAGGCCGAGCGCCTCGGCACCGCCGACCGCCTCGGCGACGGTGTGCCCTTTGAAGCGGAGGAGGTTGGCCGTAACGGAGCGGACCATCGGCTCGTCGTCGACGACGAGGATGCGCGCGAGGAGGCCGGGGGCGTCCGTGCGTTCGGCGGGGGCGGCGCCACCGCTGTCGGGCGCCGGGCGCGCGTCCTTCTGAGCCGCCGGGAAGGAGAGCCGGAAGAGGGTGCCTCGGCCCGGCTCGCTCTCCACCTCGACGGCGCCGTTGTGCTCCTGGATAATCCCGTAGGAGACCGTCAGCCCCATGCCGGTGCCCCCCTCGCCCTTCGTCGTGAAGAGGGGCTCGAAGATCCGGGCCCGCACGTGCTCGCTCATCCCCACCCCGGTGTCCTCGACCTCGACGACGGCCCCGCGGGAGGGGTGTGGGTACGTGCGGAGGCGGAGGACGCCGCCGCTCGGCATGGCCTGGACGGCGTTGAGGACGAGGTTGACGAGCACCTCGCGCAGCTCCGTCGGCGAGCCCTGGATGAGGGGGGGGGCGGAGAGGTCGGACTCGAGCTCGATCTGGATGCCTTGGCGCCGCGGCTCGTTGTGCCAGTACGGCCGCGTCAACGTGATGACCTCCTCGACGATCGTGCGGAGCTGGACCGGCTCGAACCGCTCCTGCTTCTCGTGGCGGATGTACTGCTGGATCCTCCGCACGAGCGCGGCGCCGTCGCCGGCGGCCTGCTCCAGCGTGGCGAGGAGGCCGCGGGCTTCGTCGGCGTCGGGGGTGAAGGGGAGGCGCTCTCGGAGGAGCTCGGCGTTGCCGAGGATAGACGTGAGGAGGTTGTTGAAGTCGTGGGCGATGCCCATGGCCATCTGGCCGAGCATCTCCATCCGGCGTCGGCGCGTCTGGTCGGCCGCCCAGCTCACGGGCTCCTTGAGCACCTCGCCCGTGATCACGACCGGGAACGGACCGGAGCCGGCGGTGGGGAGGCGGACGGGCAGGAAGTGGAGGAGGACGGGGGTGGGGACCTCGGCCTCCGGCTCCTCGACGAGGAACACCTGGTGCGTGACGAGGAGCCCGCGCGTGGCGTCGGTGAGGTACTCGTCGGCGAAGCGGACGTCCTCCTCGGGGAGGCCGGCCCAGAGCGCCCCGTCGCCGAAGGTCTTGCTCCAAGCCACGTTGCAGTGGAGGGGCTCGCCGGTGCCCGAGCACGTTGCGACGAGGAGATCGGGCGTGACGAGGGGGAGGGGCGCGTCGGGGTCCATGCGGCCGATGGCGTGGATCGCGGGGGGATGGGGGAAGAAAGCGCCCGCGGCGTGCCGGTGCAAACCCCTCGAAGTCCGAGACGGCGGGGTCGGCGGCGAGGCGGGCGGCGTAGCTTCCGGCACACCCGCCTTGCTTCCACCCGCCATGTGGCACGACTCCATCCTCGGCACGATCGGCAACACCCCGCTCGTGCGGCTCCAGACGCTCGGCGCCGACCTCCCCGGCACCCTCCTCGCCAAGGTCGAGTTCTTCAACCCCGGCGGCTCGGTCAAGGACCGGATCGGGCTCGCCATGATCGAGGACGCCGAGCGGAAGGGGCTGCTCAAGCCCGGCGGCACCATCATCGAGGGGACGAGCGGGAACACCGGCGCCGGCCTCGCCATCGCCGCGATCGTGAAGGGCTACACGTGCGTCTTCACGACGACCGACAAGCAGAGCCAGGAGAAGATCGACGTGCTCCGCGCCCTCGGCGCCGAGGTCATCGTGTGCCCCACCGCCGTCGCGCCGGACGACCCCCGCTCCTACTACTCGGTCGCGGCCCGCCTCAGCCGGGAGATCCCCAACAGCTTCTACCCCAACCAGTACGACCACCCGGCCAACACCGAGGCGCACTACCAGACCACGGGCCCCGAGCTCTGGGCGCAGACCGACGGCCGCATCACGCACTTCATCGCCGGGGCCGGGACGGGTGGCACGATCTCGGGCACCACGAAGTACCTCAAGGAGCAGAACCCCGACCTCAAGGCGATCGGCGTCGACCCCTACGGCTCGGTCTACTACAAGTATTTCCACTCCGGCGGGGAGTTCGACGAGAACGAGATCTACCCCTACGTCACCGAGGGCGTCGGGGAGGACATCCTCGCGGGCAACATGGACTTCGCGCTCGTCGACGACTACGTCCGCGTCACCGACAAGGAGGCGATGCAGATGACGCGGCGGCTGGCGCGCGAGGAGGGGCTCTTCGTCGGGCAGAGCTGTGGCATGGCCGTGGCCGGCGCCCTCGACTGGATGGCGGCCCACCGCGATGCGCTGAGCGACGACGACGTCCTCGTCGTGCTCCTGCCCGACTCCGGCTTCCGCTACCTCGCCAAGACGTACAACGACGAGTGGATGCGGCGCCACGGCTTCCTCGACGAGCAGGGTCCGACCGTCCGCGACGTCCTCGCCGCGCGCCGCCGCGAGGGGGGGCTGGTGGCCGTCGAGCCCACCGCCACCCTCGCCGAGGCCGTCGCCACGATGGCCGCCCACGGCATCAGCCAGGTGCCCGTCTTCAACGCCGAGGGCCACAACGTCGGCAGCCTCACCGAGCGCCACGTCCTCGACCGACTCATCGAGGACCCCGAGGCGCGGACGAGCCCTGTCGCGGATGTGATGGCGCCGCCGCTCCCCATCGTCGAGGCCGACATCCACGTCGAGGGCCTCGCGGCCCACCTCGACCACGACCACGGCGCCGTCCTCGTCAAGCGGGCCGACAACGCCCTCGACATCGTCACGCGGACCGACGTGATCGCCACGCTCGCCGGGGGCGCGCGGTCCCGGAACGGGCAGGCGTGAGCGCCGCCGGGGCCGTACCTTCCGGCCCCCTCCACCCCGAGCCCGTCATGGAACCGAAAGAGTCCAGCGCCCCGCAGCAGTCGCAGCTGTCGATCGAGCTGAGCGAGGAGATCGCCGAGGGCGTCTACTCCAACCTCGTGATGATCGCGCACTCGCCCGAGGAGTTCATCCTCGACTTCATCCGGGTCATGCCCGGCGTGCCGAAGGCGCGCGTCAAGAGCCGCATCATCGTCTCACCCCCGCACGCGAAGCGGCTGCTGGCCGCGCTCCAGGACAACATCGGGCGGTACGAGGCGCAGTACGGGGCCATCGGCGAGACGGCGAGCCAGGGGCCGCAGTTCTCGTTCCACCCGCCGAGCGGGGAGGCGTAACCGATCGGCGGGCCCGCGCGACCGAGGCGCCGGCTCCCCTGGCTACGCCTCGGGCCACGCGCGCTCCGGGAAGCGCTCGGCGTAGCGCGCGACGCCCTCCTCGATAACCGCGACGGCCCGCTCTCGCCCCTGGTAGGCGTCGGTCTCGACGGCCTTCCCTTCGAGCACCTTGTAGTCGAGGAAGAACCGCTCGATGAGGCGGCGGCGGTGCGCGGGGAGGTCGTCCAGCTCTCGGTACACGCTGAACTCGGGGTCGTCCACGCACACGGCGATGATCTTCTCGTCGCCGCCGGCCTCGTCGCGCATGGGGAGCATCCCGATGGCGCGGGCGCGGAGCGTGCACAGCGGGACGACCGTCTCGCTCATGAGGACGAGGACGTCGAGGGGGTCGCCGTCGTCGCCGAGGGTGCGGGGGAGGACCCCGTAGTTGGCGGGGTAGTGGACGGCGCTGTAGAGGACGCGGTCGACGCGGAGGAGCCCCGTCTTCTTGTCGAGCTCGTACTTCACGGCGCAGCCCCGCGGCACCTCGATGACGCAGTTGAACGCCTCGCGGACGTCGCGGCCGGTGGAGAGGTCGTGCCAGGGGTGCATGGGAGGCGGGATGGCGTGGGAGGGCGCGGTTAACTTCGCTACGACCCTACCCACCCGTTGCTGCTCGTGCGCCGCGTCTTCGTCCTCTTCTCGCTCACGCTCCTCGCCCCCTTCGCGGAGGCGCAGGAGCGCCGGATCGCCTTCGTCGGCGCCACCGTCTACCCGATCAGCGGCCCCCTCATCGAGCAGGGCATGGTCGTGGTCGAGGGCGGGCGCATCGTCGAGGTGGGGCCCGTTCGGGCGAACCTCGTGGGCGTGGAGCAGATCGACGCCACCGGCAAGGTGATCCTGCCCGGCCTCGTGGACACCCACTCGCACGTCGGTGGGGGTGACGGCGGGGACTCGTCCGGCCCCCTCCACCCCGACGTCCGCATCCTCGACGCCCTCGACCCCCGGGCCGACTCCTTCATGCGCGCCCGCGCCGGCGGCATCACGACGGCGAACGTGATGCCGGGCTCGGGCCACCTCATGAGCGGGCAGACCGCCTACCTCAAGCTCCGCGACGCCAACACGATCGAGGGGATGCTCTTCTGCGAGAGCCCCACCGAGGGCGTCTGCGGCGGGATGAAGATGGCGAACGGGACGAACTCGCTGCGCGGCCGGAACGGCTTCCCCGACACCCGCGCCCGCAGCGCCGCCCTCGTCCGCGACCTCTTCTACGAGGCGCTCGCCTACCGCGAGCGCGGCGGGCGCGACTCGACGGGCGCCCGCGACCTCCGCATGGAGGCGCTCCTCGAGGTCCTCGACGGACGCCGCATCGTCCACTTCCACACCCACCGCCACGACGACATCCTGACGGCGCTCCGCATCGGGCGCGAGTTCGGGTTCACGCCCGTGCTCCACCACGTCTCGGAGGGCTGGCGCGTGGCCGACGAGATCGCCGCGGCGGGCGCGCCGGCGTCCATCATCGTGCTCGACAGCCCCGGCGGCAAGCTGGAGGCGCGCGGCCTCTTCTTCCACACCGGCGCCGCGCTCGAACAGGCCGGCGTCGACGTGGCCTACCACACCGACGACTACATCACCGACAGCCGGCTCTTCCTCCGCTCGGCCGCCCTCGGCGTCCGCGCCGGGATGAGCCGCGCGGCGGCCCTCGAAGCCGTCACGCTCGCCGGCGCCCGCATGCTCGGCCTCGACGGCCGCATCGGCAGCCTGGAGCCGGGCAAGGACGCCGACCTCGTCGTCCTCTCGGGCGACCCGCTCTCGGTCTACACCCGCGTCGAGCAGACGTGGGTCGAGGGCGAGAAGGTGTTCGACCTCGCCGACGCCGAGGACCGGGCGTACGCCGTCGGCGGCTACGACGTGTACCGGAGCACGGCCGCCGGCCACGACCACTGAGCCGATGCGTCTCGTGCTTCTCGCCTTCCTCGGCCTCGCCGCCTGCTCGGCGACCCGTCCCGGAGGCGACCTCCCCCCACCCTACGCCGCGGCGGACCTCGACCGCCTGCCCCAGTACGCCGCTGCGCCGCAGGGCGTGCCGGACCCCATGCCGAGGGCCTACGACATCCCCCCGAGCGGCGACCCCGCCCTCGACCGGCTCCTGCTCGGCGTGGTCGGCTCGATCGACAAGCACGATTGGCGTCGCCTCGCTTACACCCTGGACGAGGCCGACTACGCCGCCCAGTTCGCGCTGATGCGCGGCGGCGGGCGCTCGGCCGAGGCCGCGGTCGCCCGCGTGCTGGAGGAGACGTTCGGGCTCGGCACCGTCGGCAACCTCGTCTTCCCTGCGGGAGTCGAGCGGGAGGCCCGACCGTTCGCCGGCCTCGACCGCGTCCGAACC
>JAWWCA010000135.1:0-9929 GCA_033720695.1 Rubricoccaceae bacterium | reverse complement strand
CGAGCTCGTCCACGCCGTCGTCAACGACATCTTCTACGGCGGCTCCATCCAGAGCATCCTCCAGAACAACCTCCGCCTCCAGATCCCGCTCTGGTTCAACGAGGGGCTCGCCGAGTACAGCGCGCTCGGCTGGGACACCCAGTCCGACATGTACCTCCGCGACGCCGTCCTCCACGACGACCTCGCCGACATCCCCCGCCTCGGCGGCTACTTCGCCTACCGCGGCGGCCAGGGCGTGTGGGACTTCGTGGCCGAGGAGTACGGCCGCGAGAAGGTCTCCGAGATCCTCGAGCGCGTGCGCCTGACCCGCTCCGTCCCCGCCGCCTTCCGCGACGCCACCGGCCTCACGCTCATGGAGCTCTCCGACCGCTGGAAGGAGGCGCTCAAGGCCGTCTACTTCCCCGAGGTCGCCGCCCGCGAGGACCTCGACGTCGTCGGCCGCGTCCTCGTCGACGAGCGCGACGGCGCCTACCACACCAGCCCCGCCATCTCGCCCTACGGCGACCGCGTGGCCTACGTCTCGACGAAGGACGGGCTCTTCGACGTCTACGTCGTCTCGACGAGCGGGACCGAGCCGCCCGTCAAGCTCATCGACGGCCAGGACAACACCGCCTTCGAGAGCCTCCGCATCCTCTCGCCCGGGCTGGGGTGGAGCCCCGACGGCCAGCGCCTCGCCGTCGCCGTCAAGAGCGGGCCGAGCGAGGCCGTCGCCGTCGTGGACGTCGCCACGGGCCGAACCCAGCACTACCGCGTGCCCGAGGTCGACGCCGTCCTCGCCGTGGCCTGGCACCCCGGCGGCGAGCAGATCGCCTTCTCCGGCACCGCCGGCGCCCACTCCGACCTCTACAGGCTCGACCTCGCCACGGGCGCCGTCGAGAACCTCACCGACGACCTCTTCGCCGACCTCGACCCCGCCTGGAGCCCCGACGGCCGGAGCCTCGTCTTCCACTCCGACCGCGCCGGCCGCCTCGACACCGGCGTCGCCGCCGCCCGCGCGACGGGCCCCGACGGCTTCGACCTCGTCGCCCACGACTACAGCCAGTACGACGTCTACCGCCTCCACCTCGACCGGCCCGGCCGGCTGGAGCGGCTCACCGACGACGAGACCTGGGACGACACCGGCGCCGAGTTCGCCGACAGCCTCCGCGTCGTGTTCGTCTCGGACCGGAACGGGGTCTGGAACCTCTACGAGAAGGACCTCGCCACGGGCGAAGAGCGCCCGTTGACGGACCTCCAGACAGGCGTGATCCAGCTCTCGCTCTCGGCCGACGGCCGCCGCGCCGCCGTCTCGGCGCTCCACGAGGGGACGCCCTCCATCTACGTCCTCCGCGACCCCCTCGGCCGCACCGACGAGGTGCCCGCGCCGCTTGCGCCGAACGTGTGGGCGCAGCGCGTGATGGGCGAGGCCGAGCCGCCCGCCCCGCCGCTCCAGGTGGCCTCCGAGGCCACGCGCCGCCGCAACCCGTTCCTCCGCGACGCCGCCGACGGCGTCCCCTTCGCCGCCGACCCGCTGCGCCGGTCGCCGCGCCCCGAGGCGCCCGACCTCGCCGCGCTCGCCGCTTCGGACTCCCTCCTCCAGCGCCTCCTCGGCGCCCCACCCGACTCCCTCGCCGCGCCCGGCGGCACCAACGGCGGGACGAACCGCACGGCCGTGGTCTACGAGGGCCTCCCCTCCGACCTCCTCGCCTCGGCCGACACCGCCGCCGTCGACTTCCGCGACTACGCCTTCTCCGAGGCCTTCGAGGAGGCCGCCCGCGAGCGGTTCGAGGCCCTCCAGGACCGCTTCAGCCCGCCCGAGAACACCAACGACGACGGCTCCTTCCGCGTCCGGCGCTACCGCCTCCGCTTCTCGCCCGACCTCGTCTACGCCGCCGGCGGCTACGACACCGTCTTCGGCGTCCAGAGCGTGACGACGATGCTGTTCTCGGACATGCTCGGCGACCACCGCCTCGCGCTCGCCACCAACCTCGTCCTCGACCTCCGCAACTCCGACTACCTCCTCTCCTACCAGTACCTCGGCCGCCGCACCGACTACACCTTCGAGGGCTTCCACCTCGCCCGCGAGCTGGGCAGCCTCTCGGCCAACACCGTCTTCCGCTACCGGAACTACGGGCTCGTGGCCGGCGCGAGCTACCCCCTCGACAAGTTCCGCCGCGTCGACGCCTCGCTCAGCCTCCTCGGCGTCTCGCTCTCCGACCTCTCCGACCTCGGCGCGCAGCCGCGCACGCGCGAGTTCGTCTACCCCCGCGTCGCCTTCACGAGCGACCACACCGTGCCCGGCTACCTCTCGCCCGCCTCGGGCCGCCGCTGGGCCGTCTCCGTGGCCGGCTCGCCCGGCCCCGACGTCAACTTCGTCACCGCCCTCGCCGACGCCCGGCAGTACGTGAACCTCGGGTACGGCTACACCATCGCGCTGCGGGGGAGCGGCGGCGCCTCCGTCGGCCCGGACCCGCAGAAGTTCTACGCCGCCGGCGTCCAGAACTGGATCAACGCCAGCTACCAGGCCCTCCCCATCGAGGACCCCGACGACTTCGTCTTCGCCACGCCCGTCCTGCCGCTGCGCGGGTACCGCTTCAACGAGGCCGTCGGCGACCGCTTCGCGCTCCTCAACGCGGAGTTCCGCGCGCCGCTCATCGCCGCGCTCCTCCCGGGCCCGATCCCGATCCTGCCGCTCTACAACCTCCAGGCCGTCGGCTTCGTGGACGCCGGCGTGCTCGCCGAGGACGGGTTCGACCTGTGGCGCGTGAACGCCGAGGGCAAGCGGGTCTACGACGACGTCTTCGCCGGGGTGGGCGCGGGGCTGCGCACGATCCTCCTCGGCTACCCCGTCCGCGTGGACTGGGCGTGGCCCTACGACGGCCGCGAACTGGGCGAGGCCCAGTTCTACCTCTCCGTCGGCCTCGACTTCTGAGCCCACGGGGCTCGGCCGCAGGGGGGTGGCGCTTAGTCGAGGCCGAACTCCGCGGCCACCTCCTCGGGAGAGGCCACGGCCGCGGCGGCGTCGGGGTGCATCGCCTTCGTCGTGAGGAAGGAGCCGAGGACGAGGGCGTCGAGGTGGGTGCGGCGGAAGCAGCGGTAGGCGTCCTCGGGCGTGCAGACGACGGGCTCGCCGCGCACGTTGAACGAGGTGTTGACGAGGACGGGGCAGCCGGTGCGCGCCTCGAACGCCTTGAGGAGGCGGTAGAACCGGGGGCTCCGGGACGCGCTGACGGTCTGCACCCGGGCCGAGCCGTCCACGTGCGTGACGGCGGGGACGGGGGAGTCGGTGTGGTGCCGGCGGTCGAGCCCCTCGCCGCCGAGCAGGGCGCCGCGGACCGGTGCGACGAGGAGCATGTAAGGGCTTTCTTCCTCCAGCTCGAACACCTCATCGGCCCGCTCCGCCAGCACGGCCGGGGCGAACGGCCGGAAGCTCTCGCGGAACTTGACCTTGAGGTTGACCACGCGCTGCACGTCGCGCCCGCGGGGGTCGGCGAGGATGGAGCGGTGGCCGAGGGCGCGGGGCCCGAACTCCATCCGCCCCTGGAACCAGCCCACGACCTGGCCCTCGGCCAGGAGGGCGGCCGTGCGCTCGACGAGGGTCGCCTCGTCGCCGATCCGCTCGTGCGGGATGCCCTCCCGCTGGAGAAACGTGGCGATGGCGTCGTCCGAGAACGCGGGGCCGAGGAAGGCGCCCCGCATGCCGTCGTCGGGGTCCGGCGTCCGAGGGGCGCCGGTGCGCTCGTAGTGGGTGAGGAGGGCGGCGCCGAGGGCCCCGCCCGCGTCGCCCGCGGCGGGCTGGATCCAGATCCGCTCGAAGGGCCCCTCGCGGAGGAGCCGCCCGTTCGCCACGCAGTTGAGCGCGACGCCGCCCGCGAGACACAGGTGCCGCTCGCCCGTCTCGCGGTGGACGTGCCGGGCCATCCGCAGCACGATCTCCTCGGTGACGGCCTGCACGCTCCGGGCGAGGTCCATCTCGCGCTGCGTGAGCGGCCCCTCCGGGGCCCGTGGCGGCCCCCCGAAGAGGCGCTCGAAGGCGCGCCCCGTCATCCGCAGCCCCGCCGGGTAGGTGAAGTACCGCTGGTCGAGCTTGAACGAGCCGTCGGCCTTGAGGTCGACCAGCTCGTCGAAGATCGTCTGGGCGTAGCGCGGCTCGCCGTATGGGGCGAGCCCCATCAGCTTGTACTCGCCCGAGTTGACCTTGAACCCGCAGAAGTACGTGAACGCGCTGTAGAGCAGACCGAGCGAATGGGGGAAGTGCAGCTCGGCCTGCAGCCGGAGGCGGTTCCCCTCGCCGACGCCGTAGGAGGTCGTGGCCCACTCGCCCACGCCGTCGGCCGTGAGGATGGCCGCGCGCTCGAAGGGGGAGGGGTAGAACGCGCTCGCGGCGTGGCTCTCGTGGTGCTCGGTGAAGAGGATGGGCCCCTCGTAGTCCAGCGCCCGCGCGATGAGGTCGGGCGTCCAGAGCTTGCCCTTGAGCCAGACCGGCATGGCCTTCAGGAACGACGGGAGCCCGGCCGGGGCGTGCGCCAGGTAGGTCTCGAGCAGCCGCTCGAACGTGAGGAACGGCTTGTCGTAGAACGCGACGGCGTCGAGCGCAGAGGCCGCGATCCCCCCCTCGGCCAGGCAGTACGCGACGGCGTGCTCCGGGAACGACGGGTCGTGCTTGACGCGCGTGAAGCGCTCCTCCTGCGCCGCCGCCACGACCTCCCCGTCGCGGACGAGGCACGCCGCGGCGTCGTGGTAGAAGCAGGAGAGGCCGAGGATGGTCATGCGGGAGGCCGCGCGGTGCGAGGCGGGGAGGCCCGCGTGCGCCGCGGGTCAGTAGTACTTCTCTAGGCGGGCAGGGGACGCGTCTCGGTAGCGCTTCTCGCGCCAGTACGACGCGGCCCCCCGGTCGAGCCGCCGGTCGAGCAGGTCCTTGCCGACGAGGCGGAGGGCGAGCCCGATCGGGATCACGAGACCGACGAAAACGACGGTCAGGATGACCCGCGTCATCACGAAGCCGAGCACGAACGCGAGCCCCATCCAGCCGAGGTACACCGGCCGTAGGAGGGGGGGGGCGACGAGCCCGAGGGCCATGAGAGCGCCGCCGAGGCCGCCCAGGACGGTGGCGGCCGGGCCCAGGGTCCACCCGCTCCGCCACACGACCACGGCACCGATGGCCAGAAACACCCCGCCCACGGCGAGGCCGAACCGGCGGAGCGCCGCCCGGCCCGTGTCGAGGGCGCGGACCTCCTCGGCGACGGCGCGGATCATCGGGTACGGGGTCGCGGCGAACGAGAGAGCGGGCGGCCGGTGGGCTGGGGCCCACAACCCGGAGCGCCCCAGACGGACGCCCGCAACGTCGTCGCCTTAGAAGAGGGAGTAGATGAACGGCGCCAGCGCCGAGCCCTGCGTCACGACGATGAGCAGGCTGAGCACGACGAGGACGAGGACGATCGGGGCCAGCCAGTACTTCTTGCGCACGCGCACGAAGTCCCAGAACTCGCGGAGGATGCGGATCTTGCCCATGCGGACAGGGGTGGCGGGGGAGGGCGCCAAAGATAAAGCGCCGGCTGAGCGGTGCCGACCCGGACCGGGCCGAAGGGATGAGGAAATTCCCGTTCCCCCCATTGCATCGGGCAGAGGGGGATCCTATACTACGGGGTAGTGAAAGCGCTTACATCGGCCGCGCCTCTCCCCGTGTCCGCCACCATCTACGACCTCGCCGAGCGAGCTGGCGTCTCCATCGCCACGGTCTCCCGCGTGTTCAGCGGGCGCGGCAAGGTGTCGGACCAGACGCGGAAGCGCGTGTTCGCGGCGGCCGAGGAGCTCGGCTACGAGCCGAACGTGGCCGCGCGGAACCTCGCGCGCAAGAGCACCCAGCTCGTCTCCGTCGTCGTCCCGATGCTCACCTCGTACTTCTTCATGGAGGTGATCCGGGGGATCCAGGACCGGCTCGTCCAGGACGACTACGACATCCTCGTCTTCGCCGCCCACGCGCTTGAGCGCATCGACGGGCAGCTCGAACGGGCCCTCCTCAAGGGCCGCGCCGACGGCCTCCTCCTCTGCTCGACGCCGCTGACGGCCGAGCGGGCCGAGGGGCTCGCCGGGGCCCGCAACCCCGTGGTCCTCGCCGACGCGCACCACGCGGCCTTCGACTCGGTCTCGGTCGACAGCCGCGAGGGCGGCTACGCCGCGACGCGCCACCTCCTCGCGCAGGGCTACGAGCGCATCGCGCACATCGCGCCCATCGCCGTCTCGGTGCCCGGCGAAGCCCGGCGCGCCGGCTACGAGGCCGCCCTCCGCGACGCCGGCCGCGACGCCGACCCCGACTACGTGGTCACGGCTGACCCGGACGCCGAGCGGCACGGGTACACGATCGAGGCCGGCTACGAGGCCATGCAGGCGCTCCTGGCGCTCCCGACGCCCCCCGACGCCGTCTTCGCCGCCTCCGACATGCAGGCGCTCGGCGCCCTCCAGGCCATCCGCGAGGCCGGCCTCCGCGCCCCCGACGACGTCGCCCTCGTCGGGTTCGACGACATCCAGACGAGCGGCTACGCCGGGCTCTCGACCCTCCGGCAGCCGATGTACGAGATGGGGCACGTGGCCGCCGACAAGCTGCTCCAGCGGATCGGCACCGCCAGCCGCCCCGTCTCGCACACCACCTTCTCGGCCCAGCTCGTCGTCCGCGACACCTGTGGCGCCCGGGCGCGCTCGGACGCCGCCGCCACCGAGCTCGGCGCCACGAACGGCCGCGCCGGCGTCGAAGCAGCCCCCCAGGCCACGGCCACCTAGCGGCGAGCCGGCGCTCGCCACCGCTCCAGTCCTATGCCACACCGTGCCCCCCCCGTCCGCAGGCCCCGCGCGCGCCGGGCGGCTCCCGCCGCCCTCGCCGCCGCACTCCTCCTGCTCGCCGGCGCGAGCGCCAGCGCCCAGACCGGCAAGATCGCCGGGACCGTCACCGACGCCCTCACCGGCGAGCCGCTCCCCGGCGTCAACGTCGTCATCGGCGGGACGTCGCAGGGCGCGGCCACCGACCTCGACGGCCGCTACGCCATCATCGGCGTCCGCCCCGACACGTACGACGTCGTCTTCTCCTACATCGGCTACCAGACGCAGCGCGTCGAGGACGTCCGCGTGCGGATCGACCTGACGACGACGGTCGACGCCGATCTCAACGAGGAGGCCATCGAGGGCGAGGAGGTCGTGGTCGAGGCCACGCGCCCGCTCATCCAGCGCGACCTCACCGCCACGACGGCGTTCGTCTCGGGCGAGGAGATCCGCGCCATCCCCGTCGAGAACTTCAACGACGTCGTCGAGCTCCAGGCCGGCGTCGTGGACGGCCACTTCCGCGGCGGCCGCATCGGCGAGGTCGGCTACTGGATCGACGGCATCCCCGTCACCGACGTCTACGACGGCGGCCTCGCCCTCGAGATCGAGAACAACTCGGTCCAGGAGCTCCAGGTGGTCACCGGCGCCTTCAACGCGGAGTACGGCCAGGCCCTCTCGGGCATCGTCAACGTCGTCACGCGCGAGGGCTCGAACGACTTCGAGGCCAACGTCTCGGCCTTCGCCGGGGACTACGCCACGGGTGAGGGCTCCGTGGACGCCGGCGGCGCCGAGGGCGACCTCCCGCTCTTCCCCGGCACCGGGATCGACGACTTCAGCGTCACCGACGTCCGCAACGTCGAGGGCGCCTTCAGCGGGCCCGTCCTCCGCGACCGCCTCTTCTTCTTCGGGAGCGGGCGCTACTTCGCCAACGACGGCTTCATCCTCGGCCGCCGCGTCTTCGGCTTCGACGACGTCGGCCTCGACCAGAACGGCCGCCTCTCCCTCCTCAACCCCGACGGCTCGGGCGACTCGACCGTCGTCGCGCTCAACCCCTACGAGAAGTACTCGGGCCAGGGCAAGCTGACGCTCCGCCTCGGCGGGGGCATCCGGCTCTCGGGCAGCCTCCTCGCCTCCTACGAGGAGTTCAAGGACCCCGCCGGCCGCGACCTCTTCGACTTCTACTTCCACCCCGACGCCATCCGCGAGGGGCGGCGCACCGCCACGACGGCCTTCCTCAAGTGGACCCACCTCCTCTCGAACACCACGTTCTACGAGGTCGGCCTGACGAACAACCGCGCCGTCTTCGAGAACTTCCTCTTCGAGGACCCGCTCGACGAGCGCTACCGCGACCCCGCCTTCATCGGGTTCCGGGACCAGGCCACGGCCTCGGGCTTCGCCATCGGCGGCACCGACAACGGGCGGTTCGAGCGCACGACGGACACCTGGCTCGCGAAGGTCGACCTCTCGAGCCAGGTGAACTCGTTCAACCTCGTCAAGACCGGCGTCGAGGTCCGCTACCACACCCTCGACTTCCTCGACCAGTTCACCTTCGTCGACGCCCAGGGCACCCTCGACCCGCAGGTGTTCACGAACGGGGCCTACGAGTACAGCCCCGTCGAGTTCGCGGCCTACCTCCAGGACAAGATCGAGCTCGGCGGCCTCATCATCAACGCGGGCCTGCGGTTCGACTACTTCGACGCCAACGGCGTCGTCTTCCAGGACCCCACCGACCCCGACGCGGTGTTCCTGGAGCGGCGGCTGGCCCCGCAGTTCGAGGCCAACCCCAACCTCGGCTTCGACGACATCGACTTCACCCCGGACGCCTTCTTCACCGACACCGAGGCGAAGTGGCAGGTGAGCCCGCGCCTCGGCGTGGCCTTCCCCATCTCGGCCGGCGGCGTGGTCCACTTCTCCTACGGGCGGTTCTTCCAGGTGCCCAACTTCGAGCTCCTCTACCAGAACCCGTTCTTCTCGCTCGGCTCGGCCGGCTCCGGCCTCATCGGCCTCATCGGCAACGCCGACCTCGAGCCCGAGCAGACCGTCAACGGCGAGATCGGGCTCAAGCAGGAGATCGGGTCGTCGTCGGCCGTCGAGATCACGGCCTACTACCGCGACATCCGCAACCTCGCCGGGACGGCCACCGACCCCATCGTGATCGCGGGGACGAGCGCGCGCTACGGCCGCCTCGTCAACTCCGACTTCGGGTTCGTCCGCGGCATCATCCTCCGGTTCGACCAGCGGATCGGGACCAACTTCTTCGCCGGCGTGGACTACACCTATCAGGTGGCCGAGGCCAACGCGAGCGACCCCAACGAGGTCTACAACGCCGCCGCGGCCAACGGCATCCGCGAGCAGCAGATCGTCCCGACCGGGTGGGACCAGCGGCACACCGCCAACGCGAGCCTCACCTACACCAACCCCGCCCTCGACGCCGGCTTCGGGCTCGTCGCCACCTACGGCTCGGGCCAGCCCTACACGCCGGCCCGCACCTCGCGCGTGACGGGCGGCACCGTGCCCCCGACGGTGATCCCGCTCAACAGCGAGACGAAGCCGGCCGAGTTCAACCTCAACCTCAACGCCTACAAGAACTTCGACGTGGCGGGCACCCAGATCCAGGTCTTCACGAAGGTGGACAACGTCTTCGACACCCGGAACGAGCTCGGCGTCTTCGGCGACACCGGCCGCGCGTCGTACTCCCTCGAGGAGAGCATCGAGGCGGCCACCTTCAGCGGCGACCCGCTCTTCCTGCAGCGTCGCTACACCCGCCCCACGTTCTTCAACGAGCCGCGCCGCGTCACCCTCGGCCTCCGCCTCAACCTCTAGCGCCCCCCTCCCGACGGGCAGCCCCGGCCACGGCTGCGGCCGCCCACCCCCGACTCGATGAACCGATCCCGACTCCTCTACGCCCTGCTCCTGGCCCTGGCGCTGCCTCTCCTGGCGCCGGCTGCCCTCGCGCAGCGCAGCGACCTCCCGGATTTCATCTTCGACCCCACCTACTACTCGCGGCGGGACTTCGAGAAGAAGGCCGACATGGACGGCAACGAGGTCGCCATCACCGCCTTCAACTACGGGCTCCTCGGCGGCGTCGGCGAGGTCCGCGGCAACTGGCCCAAGGGCTCCCGCGACTTCTACGTCGG
>JAWWCA010000134.1:0-9942 GCA_033720695.1 Rubricoccaceae bacterium | reverse complement strand
CGCGCCCTTCGAGCTGCCGACCTCCGTCGCGTGGTGGCCCGACAGCCTCGGCGGCCGGCTCGCCATCGTGGACACCCGCCGGGGCAGCCTCCACGTCCTCTCGCCCGAGGGCGAGGTCATTGAGGAGCGCACGCCCGACGGCCTCCGCTACCCCTACCTCGCCGGCCTCCGGGCCGACACCGTCGTGCTCCACAACCGCGGCGAGCGGCGGCTCGACTTCGTCGTCGGCGACCGGTCCGTGCGGCGGATCCCGCTGGAGCAGGACTACGGCACCGCCCTCGCCACCGGCGACGGGCTGTGGGCGAAGCAGGCCGTCGAGAACGACACCTACCTCGCCCGCCTCGACGCCGACGGCACGGTCGGCGTCGCCTACCCCCTCCCGCAACCGTACTGGCGGCACGTCGGCTTCCTCCGCGTCTGGGGCGACTCGCTCCTCAGCCTCTCCGGCTACCGCCCCGTCGTGGACGTCCTCCCGCTCGGCGCCCCCGCCGGCGCGGCGCCCGACACCCTCGCCCTCGTCGGCTTCGACTCGCCGCAGCTCGTCCGCTCCTACCAGTTCCTCATCGACGAGGTGGACGAGCCGCCCCTGCTCACCCCGTCGGCCGTGCCGCTCGGCGACCGCCTCTTCGTCCTCAACATCCGCTACGACGCGATTCGTATCGACGTCTACGGCCGGGGCGGGCGGCTCCAGCGGGCGCTCGTCCTCCCGGCGGCCGACCTCCTGGCCGACGTCTTCCCCGTGGACCTCGCCGTGCGCGAGGTCGGGGGCGCGCTCCACATTGCTGTCGTGCTCCAGCACCCGGGCGGCTTCCTCGACCCCGCGCGGGGGCGCGTGGCGATGCTGGCCTGGGAGGGTGGCACGGAGCCTTCCGCTCTACCTCTGCCCGCGTCGCCGAGCCCATAGCGGGCTCCGGCAGCGCTGCCGAGAACGCCGGAAGCCGGCCCCTACGGGGAGCCGGCTTCCGGATAGACCTGCGGGCCCGAAGGCTCCGCGAGTGCGCGGTCTAGCGCAGCAGGGTGAGGCGGCCTGTGGCGACGCCCTGCGGGGTCTGGATGCGGTACACGTAGACGCCGCTGGCGAGGCCGGCGGGGTCGAACGAGACGCGGTGCGTCCCGGCCTCCTGGTACTCGGCCGCGAGCAGCGCCACGCGGCGACCCATGAGGTCGAACACCGACACGTGCACCTCGGACGCCTCCGCGATCGTGTACGAGATCGTGGTCCGCGCCTCGAACGGGTTCGGGCTCACGGCGTGGCTCGCGACGCCGAGGGTGGTGGCGTCGGCCGCCACGTCGCCGAGGTCGTCGCAGTGCCCGGGCCCGATCCGGCCGTTGTTGTAGTCGTCGAGCGTTTCGACGAGGTCGCTCGCGTCACGCGGACGGAGGTAGCCATCGCCGATGGGCGGCACGACGAGGCCGCCGATGAGGGCGTCGGCGTCATCGATGGCGTCCTGGGCATCCGTCGGGTCCGCGCCGTTGGCGACGTTCAGCTTCGCCGCGATGAGCTGGTGGGCCAGCGCGACGAGGCCGTTGCCGCGGACGGGCTGACGGAAGATCTGGAGGAGCTCCGCCTGGGTGTAGTTCACGGTGCCGAGCGTGAGGTTGTTGACGGGCCACGCGTCGGGGTGGTTCTTCCAGAACCCCTGCGTGTAGGTGCAGCCGCCGCCGCCGGACTCGATGGCGCAGGCGATGGACTCGTAGTCGCTGCCTTCGACCAGCTCGGCGAACAGGGTGGCCGGGACCTGCGGCGGGTCGCCGGGGACGATGTTGTCCAGGTCCAGCTCGAAGACGCGCTTGAAGGTGCCACCCTGCACGGCGAGGAGCTTGCCCAGCGCGCTGAATGCGAGCCCCTCGAGGTCGCGCTGGCCCTCGCCCATGAAGAAGACCTCCCCGACGAGCGTGGGGACGCCCGTGGCGGGGTCCACCGTGACGAGGCGGTCGCCGATGCCGGTGATGCCCTCGTTGAGGATGGCGTAGAGCGTGCCGTTGGCGTCGAAGGCGAGGTCGTCGATGTCGTCGCGCTGGATCGGGTCGGCAAGCGTCGAGACCACGACGTAGTCGTCGCCGCCGAACGCGCCAGGCACGTACATCCCCGTCGAGGGATCGATCTGGATGAGGAGATCCTGCACGTCGTCGCCGTTGCGGCGGACGGAGCCGTAGAGGTCGCCCGTCGTCGGATCGAACGAGAGGCCGTCGATGTCCTTGAAGCACTGGAGGCCCTGGACGCCGTTGCCGCACCCGATCTGGCTGATCTCGGTGTAGACGCCGGTCGCCGTGTCCAGGGTGCCGAAGCTCCCGTCCTGGCCGAGGATCTGGTCGGCCGCGTAGACCGTGCCGGTGGTGTTGTCGATCGCGATGGCCTCGATCCGCTCGGTGCCGGTAAGGCCGATGGAGGACTCGACCCCTCCGAGGATGGAGGTGAGTTCGTCCGGCCGGCCCTCCAGGTCGGTCCCGTCCGGGTCGGCGTCGTCGGCGACGAGGTAGCAGACCTGTTGCTGGGCCTCTGCGGGGGCCGCCGTCAGACCGGCGAGCGCCACGGCGAAGAGGCCGACGAGGCAGTAGTGATGGATGCGCATGGTCGTTGCGTGTGAGATGGGGAAGGGGACGCACCGGGCGGTGCGCACGGGAAGCACGCTCAGGGCCTGGGCCTCTGAGGTCGGTGCAGAGGCCCGTTGAGCCTCGCCGCGACACCCATCTTGCCAGGGTGGTGGGACCTGATCTGGTCGCAATGAAACCAGCGATTGGCGTTAGGCACAAGACCCAACCCCGCCGTTGCGCCGATGGATGACGAGCATTGCGCCAGAAAACACAACCGAATATCTCAGTGTGGGTTTCGGCGTGAGATTTCCCGCCCCACGTTGAGACACCTCCCGATCCGAGGCGCCCAGCGGCCCGCTTGGGTCGGCACCGAGAGGGCCGGCCGACCCCGAATCGTCGCTCGGATCAGTCGACGCGCTCGAACACAGCGTCGTCGTAGCGCGCGCGGACGGGGCGGCCGTCCCCGTCGAGCTCGAAGGCCACGACCTCGCCGCCCGGGGGGACGAACGTGACGCGCATCGTCTCGGGCTCGGTGAACGGCGTGGCCTCGGCCCACAGGTTGCCGAGACGGAGGACCGGCGCCTCGCCCCCCACGGTGACCCTGAGGGTGCCGTAGCTCGGGCTGACGTAGGTGCCGGCGTAGTCCTCGAACGGCTGGGAGAGCGTCCACTTCCGCCGCGCCCGCTCCGCCGCCTCGGCCTGGACCCCCTCCCTCGCCCGCTGCGCACCGGCCACGAGGGCATCGCGCTGCGGCACGTACACCGAGAGCACGTCGGGCTGGCCGCGCCACCAGTCGTAGGCGAACGACGCCAGCAGGGGCACGAGCCGCCCGCCGGCGAAGCTCTCGTTGGCGAGGACCACCACGCCCAGCCCCCGCTCGGGCAGGAACGACGTGTGAGCGTGGGACCCAGCGAAGCCGCCGAAGTGGTGCAGCATCCGCTCGCTGTCGTAGGAGCCGGTGTACCACCCGAGCCCGTACCCCGCGCGCTCGAACGGCCCGAAGCGGCCGTCGGTCTCGCCGACGGGCCGGTGGACCTCGGCGATGGCGTCGGCCGGGACCACCTGCTCCCCGTCGAGTCGTCCTTCGTTGAGGTGGACGAGGAGCCAGCGGGCGAGGTCGTGGGCGCTCGCGTACATCCCCCCGGCGGCCTGCATCGTGGCGTCCGTCTTCTCGAGGTAGATCCGCGCGGGGCCATCGTCGCCGAACGGGTGGTAGGGGCGGGCCGGCGCCCAGCGTGCGGCCTCCGAGGACCAGGCCGTCGTGCGCTCCATCCCGAGCGGCTCGAAGAGCAGGGCGTCGAGGAGAGCCTGCCACGGTCCGCCCGGCAGCTCGTCGAGCCGGAGGCTGAGGATGTTGTACCCGACGTTCGTGTAGTCGAACGCGCCGAGCGGGGCACCGCTGTTCGGTTCCGACAGCGCGAGGAGCGCGCGCATCGTCTCCGGCGTGTGCTCGCCGGTGAAGGCCGCGCGGAACCCGAGAGGGCCGTTCTCGAGGCCGTGCGTGTGGCTGAGGAGGTGGCGCACGGTGACCGCATCGGCCCGGAGCTCGTTCGGGAACGCCACGTCCGGGAAGAGCGACTGGAGCGAGGCGTCGAGGTCGAGGGCGCCCTGCCGGTCGAGGAGGACCGTCGCGAGGGCCGTGAAGGGCTTGGTGGCCGAGGCGATGTAGAACGGCGTCCTGGGCGTCACCGCGACGCCGGCTTCGCGATCGGCGTCGCCGAACCCACGGAGGTAGACGATCTCGTCGCCCCTCACCACGGCCAGGGCGAGCCCCGGCACGACGCCGAGATCGTCGAGCGTTTCGGACACGAACGCGTCCATGATCTCGGCGAAGGCGGCGCTGGAATCGGGGGGCACCGGCTGCGCGCAGAGGGGGCTAGCGGCGAGAACGGCGACGAACGCAGAGAGGCGTAGCATGGCAGCGGGAGACGGTGATACGGCGGCCAACCTAGCCTCCTCGCCTTCCTCCGTCTTGAACGGGTGTAGCGCGCCCCGTCACGCTGCGAGCGCTGCCCGGAAGGCACCCGGCGTCACGCCCATGGCGTTGCGGAAGGTTCGGGTGAGGTGGGGCTGGTCCGCGAACCCCGCGTCGAGGGCGACGGCGGCGAGGGGCGTGTCGGTTGTGGCGAGCGCCGCGGCGGCCCTGCGCACGCGGAGACGCTGGAGATAGCCCGTCACCGAGCAGCCGTAGTGGCGCCGGAAGGCGCGCGCGAGGGTGACGCGGTGGACGCCGGCCCCGGCGGCGAGCACCGAGACGGCAGGCGGGTCCGCGGTCTCGTCGTGGAGGCGGTCGTGGACGTCGCGGAGCCAGCGCGGCGGCGACTCCGTCCGGGGCGAGGCCTCCTCGGCAGGCGAGATGAGGAGGGCAAGGGCGTCGGCGAGCGCTCGCCCAGCGCCGCCCTCGGCCCGGGCGGCGTGGCAGAGGGGGAGGGCCCGGCGCGCGTCGCGGTCGCCGTGGCGCCAGCGCCAGCGGGACGGCGCGCCATCGAAGCCGTCGAAGAAGCCCGGCGCGAAGTCGAACGCCAGGAGGCGGGCGCCCTCGGGGCCGAACCGGTTCTCGTGCACGGCGCCCGCCGGCTTGACGACGACCGAGAGCGGCCCGGCCGTCTCCTCCCCTCTCCCGACGCGCTCCCACACCCGCCCCACGAGAACGACGCTGAGGCCGGCACCGTCGTGCGCATGCGGCGGCATGGCGTAGCCGGGGGGGTAGTCGCAGAGGGCCGCGGCGTAATCGGGGCCGCTGTGGAGCGATCGGACGGGCACGGCGAGAGGCGGAGGTCTGACCTCCTCAACGAGAGCCACGGCGGTGGGTTGCGCTGGAACAGCGCCGGGGAGGGGGCGTGAGCAGGCGCCCCTTCCCCCACGCCCGCCCCGCATGTCCTCGCCCCCGGACCTCCAGACCCTCGGCCAGCTCAAGGCCGCCGGCTACCGCCCCCGCTCCGTCAAGGACGAGCTCCGCGCCAACCTCATCCGGACGCTCCGCGCAGGCGAGGAGGTGTTGCCCGGCGTCCTCGGCTACGAGCAGACCGTGCTGCCCCAGCTCCAGCACGCGCTCCTGGCGCGGCACGACTTCATCCTGCTCGGCCTCCGCGGCCAGGCCAAGAGCCGGATCCTCCGCCTCCTCCCCCGCCTCCTCGACGAGTGGGTGCCCGAGGTCGAGGGCTCCGAGATCCACGACGACCCCTTCCACCCCGTCTCCAAGCACGCCCGCGAGCTCGTCGCGCAGTGCGGCGACGCCACGCCCATCGCCTGGCTCCATCGGTCCGCGCGCTACGGCGAGAAGCTCGCCACACCGGACACCTCCATCGCCGACCTCATCGGCGACATCGACCCCATCAAGGCAGCCACGCAGAAGTTGACGTATGCCGACGAGGAGGTCATCCACTTCGGCATCATCCCGCGCACGAACCGCGGCATCTTCGCCATCAACGAGCTGCCGGACCTCCAGCCGCGCATCCAGGTCGGCCTCCTCAACATCATGGAGGAGCAGGACGTCCAGATCCGAGGGTTCAACGTCCGCATCCCCCTCGACCTCCAGATGGTGTTCACGGCGAACCCCGAGGACTACACGAACCGCGGCGCCATCATCACCCCGCTCAAGGACCGCATCGACTCCCAGATCCTCACGCACTACCCGCGCCGGCTGGAGGTGGGCGTGGCGATCACGCAGCAAGAGGCGTGGCAGGAGCGCAGCGGCGACGCCGTCCCGACGGTGCACGTCCCGCACTACGTCCGCGAGGTCGTCGAGCAGATCGCCTTCGAGGCGCGAGAGAGCGAGTACGTGGACCAGAAGAGCGGCGTCTCGGCGCGGCTGACGCGGGCGGCGCTGGAGGACGTGCTCTCGGCTGCCGAGCGACGCGCCCTCCTCAACGGCGAGCCGGAGACCACCGTCCGCCCCTCCGACCTCTACGCCGCCGAGCCGGCCGTGACCGGCAAGGTCGAGCTCGTCTACGAGGGCGAGCAGGAGGGCGCGCAGGCCGTGGCGCAGGCGCTCATCGGCAAGGCGGTCGCGGCCATCTTCAAGCGCTACTTCCCCGACCCGGCCGACAAGGCCGAAGGCCGGCAGGCCTATGCCGACGTGCTCGGATGGTTCGCCAAGGGTCACGACGTCGAGCTCGAGCCGGCCATGCCGTTCGACGCCTACGCCAAGGCGCTCGACGCTGTGGACGGGCTGCGAGAGGTCGTCCGCACCCACTCCAACCCCGCCTCCCCCGCCGAGGCGGCCAGCGCCATGGAGCTCGTGCTGGAGGCGCTCCACCAGCACTCCCTCCTCGGCAAGGACCGCCTCGAAGAGGGCGGCCGCGCCAAATTCGGCGACCTCATGGGCAGCGTCCTCGGCCAGATCGGTTCGTTCGGGGACGACGAGGACGACGACTTCGAGGACTACCGCCGCCGGTACAGCTGAGCGCCGAGGCACGCGGGGCGCCCTGGATGGAGGAGGGCCTTCGCGTCCCCGAGCCCCTTGGCACGACTCGGAGCGCACCCGGGGTCCCCGACGACAGCATCGAACCGTGACCTCGCACCCTCCAGAGTGAGGCTAGCTTGCCGCGTGCGCCTGCTCGTCCTCATTCCCGCGTTCAACGAGGCCCGCTCGATCGGGCGCGTCATCGCCGACCTGCCGGCGGCTCTCGTAGACGAGGTCGTCGTCGTAAACAACGCCTCGACGGACGAGACCGAGGCGAACGCCCGGGCCGCCGGGGCGACCGTCCTCCGTGAGGACCGCCGCGGCTACGGCTACGCCTGCCTCCGCGGGCTCGGCCACGCCCACGCCGCCGCCGCCGCCGGCCACCCGTTCGACGTCGTCGTCTTCCTCGACGGGGACTACTCGGACCACCCGGAGGAGCTGGAGCGCCTCGTCGCGCCGATCCTGGGAGAGGCGGCCGACCTCGTCATCGGCTCGCGGATGCTGGGGCGCCGCCGGGGGTGGGTCGAGCCCGGCGCCCTCCTGCCGCAGGCGCTCTGGGGCAACCGCCTCGCCTGCGGGCTCATGCGGCTCCTGTGGGGCGCGCGGTTCACCGACCT
Organism: Rubricoccaceae bacterium; assembly: GCA_033720695.1. Lineage (GTDB taxonomy): Bacteria > Bacteroidota > Rhodothermia > Rhodothermales > Rubricoccaceae > DATGQT01. The sequence goes on along the minus strand of JAWWCA010000134.1, from coordinate 2,385 downwards.
CGGCCCCTTCCGCGCCATCCGCTACAACGCCCTCGTCGCCCTCGCGATGGAGGACCGGACGTGGGGGTGGACCGTCGAGATGCAGATCAAGGCGGCGCGAGCCGGGCTCGTCTGCTCTGAGGTCCCCGTCCACTACCGCCGCCGCATCGGCGTTTCGAAGATCACGGGGACCGTGAGCGGGACCGTGCGCGCCTCGGCGAAGATCCTCTGGACGATCGCCCGCTACGCCTTCGCGCCCAAGGCGGAGCCCGTCGCGGCCCGTCCTTCGGGCGCCCCCTGATGAGGGAAGGGCCCCGTTTCGGAGGCGTATATTGGGAGGCTGAGGAGCGGCCGCGATGAGGATCTGACCCGGCCGCCTTCCGTTTCATCGCGTCCCGCCCTTCCCCACTCGACCGCCCGCTCATCATGAAGCCGAAGATCTGGTTCAACGGAGAGCTCGTCGCCCACGAAGACGCGACGATCCACGTCCTCTCTCACGTCGTCCACTACGGCTCGTCCGTCTTCGAGGGGATCCGGTGCTACGACACCGCCAAGGGCCCCGCCATTTTCCGGCTGAGTGAGCACATGCGGCGGCTCGTGGACTCGGCCAAGGTCCACCGCATGGAGATCCCCTACTCGCTCGACGCCCTCGACGAGGCCGCCGTCGAGACGGTCGCGGAGAGCGGGCTCGACGCGTGCTACCTCCGCCCCGTCGTCTTCCGCGGGTACGGGCGGATGGGCGTCAACCCCCTGCACAACCCGGTCGAGACGGTCATCGCCGTGTGGGAGTGGGGGAACTACCTCGGGGAGGAGGCGCTCGAGGAGGGCGTGGACGTGGAGGTGTCGTCGTGGCAGCGGAACGCGCCCAACACGACGCCCGGCCTCGCCAAGGCCGGCGGCAACTACCTCTCGTCGTCGCTCATCAAGATGGACGCGGTGAAGAAGGGGTTCGCCGAGGGCATCGCCCTGACGACGGACGGGTTCCTCTCGGAAGGGAGCGGCGAGAACCTCTTCCTCGTCCGCGACGGCGTCCTCTACACCACTCCGACGGCCTACTCCATCCTCCCCGGCATCACGCGCGACGCCGTGATCACGCTGGCGCGCGAGCGGGGCTACCGCGTCGAGGAGCGCGTGATGCCGCGCGAAGCGCTCTACCTCGCCGACGAGCTGTTCTTCACCGGGACGGCCGCCGAGATCACGCCGATCCGCTCGGTGGACCACTACCGCATCGGCGCGGGCCGGCGCGGGCCGATCACGGCCGAGCTCCAGGAGGCCTTCTTCGACATCGTCAAGGGCGGCGAGGACGCCCACAGCTGGCTCACCTTCCTGCCGAAGCGGGAGGCCCAGGATGCCAACGGTGCCGCCGTCTCGGCCACCGGCGCCGCCGTCTAGGCCGCCGCCACGAGAGGCCAACGGGGGGTCCGGCTTGTCGGTGAGCAGGGGTTTTCCCTACCTTCTCCCATCCGCGCCTCCCCCCCACCGCTTGCTCCCATGCGCAACCTCCTCCTCCTCGCGGCCCTGGGCCTCCTCCTCGCCCCGGCCGTGCAGGCCCAAGACTGGCAGCTCGACCCCACCTTCGGCAGCGTCGAGCTGGAAGAGGGCTTCCTCCCGGACCCCCACGAGATCACGCTCACCGCGGGCGGCGGCAGCACCCCTGCCGTCAGCGGATGCGACTACGGCTACATCGCCGAGGCGCCGGACTACGACCTCTACTACGAGGCCTCCGGCGGCTCCACCCTCTACATCTACGCCGTCTCCGGCTCCGACACCACGATCCTGGTCAACACCCCGGACCAGAGCTGGGTGTGCGACGACGACAGCTACGGCGACGGCGACCCCCTCGTGATCGTGCCCAACGCGGAGGGGGGGCTCTACGACATCTGGGTCGGCACCTACGGCGAGGACGCCGCCGAGGCGACCCTGTTCATCTCCGAGGTGGACCCCCGCTGAGGTCCATGACCCGCGTCTGCAGAGCCGCCCGGTCTTGCCGCCGGGCGGCTCTCGTTTGCACGCCCCCCGCATCCTCCGCACCCCCCCGCCGTAGGGTGCGCCGCCCGTTCCACACCACCCGCTGCTCCATGCTCCCCACGCCCCGCCCCGGCGCTCTCCTGACCGTGGCCCTCGCCACTGTGGCGCTCGCCTCGGCCCCCCTCGCTCAGCCGACCCCCGACGCGACGCCCACCGCCGGCACCGCGACGCTCGCCCCCGGCTTCGCTCCCGATCCGTACGCCATGGACGTGATGGCCGGGGGCTCGGTGGAGGCTGCCGAGGCCGCCCCCGACTGCCCCGGATTCGTGGACGCCGCTCCCTCAGCCGGGCTCAACTACGGCGGCAACGAGTCGGTCGACCTCTTCGTCCGCGCCTCCACCGACACCGTGCTCCTCGTCTACACGCCCTCGGGCGAGT
>JAWWCA010000133.1:0-10222 GCA_033720695.1 Rubricoccaceae bacterium | reverse complement strand
GGAGGAAGATCACCTTCTCCAGCCGCGCGCGCCCGAGCGAGAGGGTGAACACGCCTGCGAGCGAGACGAGGCTTACGAGCAGGACGCTGCCGATGGCGTAGACGGCGACGGACAAAGCGTTGGGGTCAGGGAGAAGCACGCATCCCCGCCGCCGACGGGCAGCAGGGATGCGTCGAGAGCACGGAGGTCGGCACGCGCCGGGAGGCCTGTCTCACATCCCTCTCCCTTCGTCCTCGGCACGGTGGACCTCCTCCTCGTCGAGGTGCACGACGGGTTTGCGCTTGCTGAGGTCGCCCGGATCCTGCGGGCCGGCGTTGACGTGCGGCTGCGTCTCCTCGGCCTCATCGAGCGGCATGCCGGACTTGTCCTGGGCGTAGTCGGGGCGCTCCTTGCGGAGGTCGAGGGGGTCGTTCTTCGTCGAGAGATCGGCCATGGTCGAGCGGGAGAATGCGGAAAGGCAGAGGGGGCTGATGGTACGACGAGGCAGCGGGCGGGTTCAGCGCGGGACGGTGAGGCCGGGGGGGAGCACCGGATAGTCGGCCTCGACCTCCCCGTCGACCATCGCCTGGAGACGACGGCGGAGGAGCCGCCGCCGCAGCGGCGAGAGGTGGTCGACGAAGAGGACGCCGTCGAGGTGGTCGAGTTCGTGTTGAAACACACGGGACAGGACGTCCTCGGCGTCGAGCTCGTGCGCCTGGAAGTCCCGGTCGAGGAACCGGATGCGGAGGCGATCGGGGCGCGTGACGTACTCGGAGAGGCCGGGGATGGAGAGGCACCCCTCCTCGAACTCGCACGCCGTCTCGTCGTCGGCCTCCACGATCTCGGGATTGAGGAAGGCCACCGGCGCCTCGGCCCACCACGGGAGCACGCCGCCGTGCGCCTCGCGGAGGTCGTCGCGGGCGCTGGCGAAGTCGGCCACGAAGAGCCGCTCGGAGCGCCCCACCTGAGGCGCAGCCAGCCCGATGCCCTCGGCGTGGTGCATCGTCTCGATCATGTCGTCGATGAGCTGCTGGAGCTCCGGGCTGTCGGCCTCGATGGGGTCCGTCCGCTCCCGGAGGATCGGCTGACCGAGGGTGTAGATGGGGAGGATCATGCGGAGGGAGGGCGGAGGGCGATCTGCGCGCCTCGTCACCGGTCGTCGGGCAGGTACCCCTCGTCGAGGAAGTCTTGGAGGATGAGGGCGGCGGCGGCGGCGTCGAGGCGGCCGGTCTGCTTGGCCCGGCGGCGTGCGCCCTGGCGAACACCGGCCTCGACGAGGGCGTCGACCGCGCGGCGCGAGGTGTAGCGCTCGTCCTGGGTGACGACGGGGACGCCCGGCAGCGCGTTCCGGAGGCGTCCGATGTAGGGCGTCACGCGGCGTGTGGCCACCCCCTCCTCCCCCATCTCCGTGAGCGGCCACCCGACAACGATGGCTGCTAGCGGGTGGTGGGCGTGGAGGGCCTGGAGTTCGGCCACCGCTTCGGCGGGCGAGAACGTGCCGAGCGGCTGAGCGAAGAGGCGGAAGGGGTCCGTCACGGCGAGGCCGACGCGGCGGGTGCCGTGGTCGACGGCAGCAATGCGGGGCAGCGGGTCGGGCACAGCAAACGGCAACGAGAGAGGCCGGGCTCTAGGAGCCCGGCCTCGGAAGCTACGGCTTGCGGACGTCGGCGTCAGGCGGCCTTGCGCCGGCCATTGGCGCGCCCGTTCAGCACCTTCTTCAGCTCCGCAGGAGAGAGCTCTGCGTCGGCGCTCCCCTCCGGGATCTCGTAGCCGAGGGAGGCGAGCGGCTTCTGGAGCTCCTCGCGCATCAGCTTGCTCGGCTTGAAGTGGGTCTTCCGGCGCGCGGGGATGAAGACGGTCTCGTTCGTCTTCGGGTTGCGCGCCTTCGGCTTCGCTTTGGTCTTCTTGACTTCGAACACGCCGAAGTTGCGGAGCTCGATGCGGACCTCGGGGTCGGCTTCGATCATCAGCTCGCGCAGCGCCTCGATCACCGCGTCCACCCAAGGCTCGCTCTTGTAGATCGGCTCGTCTTGGATTTCCGCGACGCGACGCGCCACGTCCTTCTTCGTCAGCGTGGGGGCACGCTCGGTAGTCATCGCTGTTCTCTTGATGGTGGGAGGGTGTGGTGGAGCGACCGCACAGGTGTGTGGTCGTGGCGTCATCGGCCATCCGGGCCGCTCAGGGCGGGCGTGACCCGTAGGGCAGACCTACTGCTGAGGTTAACGGTGTTACACCGGAATTATGACGCGCGGTCGACTCGTCATCGGCAGGTCAAACCCTACAGCGCGAGCGACGGCGCAAACATACCGACCCCCTCTCCACAGGTTCCGGAAAAAATTGAGGTTTGCACCTACGCTGTGTATCGGGACGAGTTTTTGCCCCGTCTCCTCATACCGTCTTCTCGCCCACTCCACGGCCCCTTCGCGGCTTACTCCTCGAAGCGGTAGACCCCGTAGATCCCATCGAGCCGGCCGAGCCGCTGCATGATCCGCCGGAGCTGCTTGAGGTCGCTCACGAACAGCACAATGGTACCCTCGAAGAGACCGTCCTCGCTCTCGACCGTGATGGAGCGGATGTTCGTCTTGAGGTTCTTCGAGATCACCGTCGTGACGTCGCTGACGACGCCGACGCGGTCCTCGCCGACGATCCGCAAGGCGGCGACGAATTGGACGTCCTTCTGGCGACTCCACTCGACTGGGATCACACGCTCGGCGTGGTCGAGGAGGAGGTGCGGGGCGTTCCGGCAGTTGACGCGGTGGATCTTGATGGCCCCCGTCTTGGAGACGTACCCGAACACGTCGTCGCCGGGGATGGGATTGCAGCACCCGGCGTACTGCACGGCCATGTCGGTGTGCCGCTCGCCGTCAATGACGAGGGCGGTTCGGCCCTGCTCGCGGGCGTCCTCAGCGAGGCGCTCGGTGAACTGCTCCACCTCCAGACGCGCCGGGCCCTCCCCCTCCTCGGCCTCGGGCGGCTCCGTCGGCTCAGCCCCGCGGCGGAGGTAATCCACGAACTCGTCGGCGTCGTAGAGGCCGGTGCCGATCTCGTAGAAGAGCTGCTGGGAGGTGGGGAACTTCAGCTTCGAGGCCACGCGGTTGATCACCTGCTCGTCGACCTCCAGCTTCGCCCGCTTCAGCTTCCGGTCCAGCGTCTCGCGGCCGGCGTCGACGGCCTTCCGTCGCTTCTCGTTGATCCAGTGGCGGATGCGGCTCCGCGCCTTGTGCGTGACCGCGAACCGCATCCAGTCCGGGTTCGGCACCTGCTTCTTCGACGTCAGGATCTCGACCTGGTCGCCGGACTCGAGCTGGTACGAGAGCGGGACCATCCGCCCGTTCACCTTCGCCCCGATGCAGTGGAAGCCGACCTCGGTGTGGATCTGGAAGGCGAAGTCGATGGCCGTCGCGCCGCGGGGGAGCGTGAGGAGGTCGCCCTTCGGCGTGATGGCGTAGATCTCCTCGGCGGTGAGCGAGAGCTGGAAGTCCTTGACGAACTCGCCGGGGTCGTCCACGCGGGGGTTCTCGAGGAGGTCGCGCACCCACGCGTACATCTCGTCGAGGCGCGCGTCGCGGGCGGCCGGGCCGGTGGGGGCGCCGTCGCCACCGGGGGGGCCGCCCTCCTTGTACTTCCAGTGCGCCGCCACCCCGCGCTCGGCGATCTCGTGCATCTCGGCCGTGCGGATCTGGATCTCGACCGGCTTCCCCTCCGGCCCGATCACCGTGGTGTGGAGGCTCTGGTAGCCGTTCGACTTCGGGACCGAGACGAAGTCGCGGAAGCGCTCGGGGATGGGGGGGTAGAGATCGGTCAGGATCGAGTAGACGCGCCAGCAGTCCTCCCGGCCCTTCCGCCCCGTCGAATTCAGGATGACGCGGATGGCGAAGAGGTCGTAGATCTCGTCGAGCCCCTTCTGCTGCCGCTTCATCTTCCGGTAGATGGAGAAGAAGCTCTTGGGCCGGCCGTAGATCTCGAAGTCGAGGCCGGCCCCGTCCAGCTCCTCTCGCACGGGCTCGATGAACCGCTCGATGAACTTCTCCCGCTGCCGCCGCTTGGTGGCGAGTCCGTCGGCGATGGCGCGGTAGGCGTCCGGCTCGAGGTGCTTCAGCGCGAGGTCCTCGAGCGCGGTCTTAACCTCGTGGAGGCCGAACCGATGCGCCAACGGCGCGAAGAGGTCGAGCGTCTCGCGAGCGATCTTGAGCCGCTTGGCCGGTGGCAGCGCCTCCAGCGTGCGCATGTTGTGGAGGCGGTCGGCGAACTTGACCAGGATGACGCGGACGTCGCTCGCCATGCTCAGCATCAGCTTCCGCACGTTCTCGGCGCGGCTGAGGGCACGGCTGGCGAAGACGTGGTCGATCTTCGTCACGCCGTCGGTGATGCGAGCGACGTCGGTCCCGAACTCGGCCTCGATCAGGTCCAGCGAGACGTCGGTGTCCTCGACGGTGTCGTGAAGGAGCGCCGCGACGACGGTGTCGTCGTCGAACCGGATGTCCCGCGCGGCGATGATAGCGACCTCCAGGGGGTGGGCGATGTAGCGCTCGCCGGAGGCGCGGCGATCGTCGCGGTGGGCCCAGTAGGCGACCTGAAAGGCGCGGCGAAGCCGAGCCTCGTCCACACTCGGGAGGCTCTGCCGGCACAGCTCCAGGAGCAGCCGCAGCCGCTCCTCGTGCTCCGGCTCGACGCGGAGGTCCTGGAGCTGGCTGTTGAGGTTCGCGGAGGCGTGGATCATCGGCAGGAGGGGGCGCACGCGCGCGGCGGGTGAACGCGTCGTCCCACGCGTGAGTTCGTCGGAGGCGAGGAGAATGTACGAGGCACCAACAGCGAGAGGCCCCGTCCGGTGCGGACGGGGCCTCTCAAGGGGTGGGTCGGCAGGGCTCAGCCGCGGTGCTCGCCGCTGCGTCCCTGGTTCTCCTGGTGTGCCTCGGGCGGCGGCTCGCCGGTACCGGGCGCGGCGCCCTGCTCCGCGTCGCCGTGCTCGCCCTCCGCGGGCGTGAGCGGCACCTGCGGGTTGCCCGTCGCCTCCGGGTTCGCCGCGTCGCTCGCGACGGCCTCCGCCTGCTGGTCGGCTGGCGCCTCCTCCACCGGCTCCTCGTCGGAGGCACTCTCGTCGGAGGCACCCTCGTCGGTCTCCTGCGCGGAAGCCGCATCGGCCTCCGAGGCGTCGTGCGCCGTGGCGCCCTCGGCCTTGAGCTTCTCGACGAGTGCGTCGAGGCCGTCCCAGTCGCCGTCGGCGGCGAGCTGTGCCTGCGCGGCCCAGGTCTCCTCGTTCACGTTGGCGTCGCTGGTTCCGGTGCCGGTGTTGACGGCCTCGCGGACCGCGTCGAGCCCGGCCTCGGCGAGCTGCGCGTAGGTGGCGATGCCGGCGTCGGTGAGCGCGGAGGCGATGGCCGGGCCGATGCCCCAGAGCTTCGTGAGGTCGTCGCCCTCGGCCGCTTTCGCGTCCGGCTGTGCGGCCTTCGGCGGCGTCGGCTTGGCGCCGCCGGAGCGGCGCCGGCTGCTGCCACCGCGGCGTGTCTTCTTGCGGCTCTTGCCGGACCCCTCAGGCTTGACGTCATTAAAGTCGACGAGCTCGATGACGGCCATCTCGGCGGCGTCGCCCGGGCGCATGCCCAGCTTGACGACGCGGGTGTACCCGCCGGGGCGGTCGCCGAGCGTGCCGGCGACCTCGCCGAAGAGCGCCTTCACGGCCTCCTTGTCCTGGAGCCGACGGAAGGCCTGGCGGCGGTTGTGGGTGGTGTCCTCCTTGGCCCGGTTGATGATGGGCTCGACGAAGGAGCGGAGCGCCTTCGCCTTCGGGAGCGTCGTCTTGATCCGCTTGTGGCGGAGGAGCGCCGAGGAGAGCGACTGCATCGTCGCTTTCCGGTGCGCGGCGGTCCGCCCGAGCTTCTTTTTGGTGTTCGCGTGTCGCATGGTTCTGGGCTATGGGCTGTGGGCTGTGGGGCTGCTCAGGGCTCAGAGCCCACAGCCTTCTCAGGCGGGCTCCTCGACGTAGCGGCTGATGTCCATCCCGAAGCGGAGGCCGCGCTCCTCGAGCACCTGCACGAGCTCCTGGAGGCTCTTCCGCCCGAAGTTCCGGAACTTCAGCATCTCGCTCTCCTCGCGGCGGACGAGGTCGCCGATGCTCTTGATGCTGGCGGCCCGGAGGCAGTTCTGGGCGCGGACGGAGAGGTCGAGGTCGTCCACGCTCTGGTTGAGCATGGCGCGGATGCGCTGGACCTCGGCGTCGACCTCCTTCTCCTCCTCGGCCTGCTCGGCCTCCGTCTCGACCTCGACGAAGAGGGCGATGTGGTCGCGGAGGATGGCGGCGGCCTCGGTGAGCGCCTCCTCGGGCGTCAGCGAGCCGTCGGTCTCCACCTCCATCGTCAGCCGCTCGAAGTCGATCTTCTGGCCCACGCGCGTGGGCTGGACGGCGTAGCGGACGTTGAGGATGGGGGTGTAGATGGCGTCGACGGCGACGACGCCGATGGGGTCGTCGGGCCGCTTGTTCTCGTCGGCGGGGACGTAGCCGCGGCCCTGCCCGATGCGGAGGTCGATGCGGAGCTCGGCGTCCTCGGCGAGGGTGGCGATGTGGTGGTCGGGGTTGAGGACCTCGAAGTCGGCCGTAGCGTCGGCGATGTCCTTGGCGGTCCAGGTGCCGGGGCCCTCGAGGTTGAGCGAGATCATGCCCTCCTCCTCCTCGCCCGCCTTGAAGCGGACGCCTTTGAGGTTGAGGATGATGTCGGTGACGTCCTCGGTGACGCCGGGGACCGTCGAGAACTCGTGCTGGACGCCGTCGATCTTGAGGGCGCTGATGGCCGTGCCGCCGAGGGAGGAGAGGAGCACGCGGCGGAAGGCGTTGCCAATCGTGACGCCGTAGCCGCGCTCGAGCGGCTGGATGACGAAGCGCCCGTAGGTCTCGTTCATCTCCTCGGCCTGGACGCCCTCGGGCATCTGGAGCTGGATCGTGGGCATGGGCTGAACTCTGGTCTGTTCGTGCGCGGGGGGCGGGGGTCCGCTGGGGGAGCGGGGGAGAACGCGGCGCCGTCGCGCGGGGTTGCCGGGTGGGGCGCCCGCGCGGCCGGCCGGAGGCTTACTTCGAGTACAGCTCGACGATGAGCTGCTCGCGGATGTTCTCCGGGATGTCCTCGCGCTCGGGGTAGTCGAGGAACTTGCCGACGAGGCGGTCGCGGTCCACCTCGAGGTGGGGGAACGAGCGGCGGTTGCGCTCGGCGGCCTCGCGGATGGCGACGGCGTTCTTGCTCTTGGGCCGGACCTCCACGATGTCGCCGGGGCGGAGCGTGTGGCTCGGGATCGCCGAGACGCGGTCGTTGACCATGATGTGGCCGTGCGTGACGAGCTGGCGGGCCTGCCGGCGCGTCCGCGCGAAGCCGAGGCGGTAGACGACGTTGTCGAGGCGGGCCTCGAGGAACTTCAGGAGGTTCTCGCCGGTGACGCCCTTCTTCCGAGCCGCCTTCTCGAAGAGGTTCCTGAACTGCCGCTCGAGCAGGCCGTAGGTGTACTTCGCCTTCTGCTTCTCCTTGAGCTGGATCGCGTACTCGCTCTCCTTGCGGCGGCGGGCGTTGCCGTGCTGGCCGGGGCCGTAGGGCTTGCGGTCGAGCGACTTCGAGGGGCCGAAGATCGGCTCGCCGAAGCGACGCGCGAGCTTCTGCTTGGGTCCGCGGTAACGGGCCATGGTGGGTACTCGTGTGTCGTGGGTGGGGACAGACGTGAAGCGCAGCCGGGTCGGAGCGACCGCTGCGTTCAGCCGGGTTTATAGCCGGGCCGCCGCGTCAGACGCGGCGGCGCTTCGGCGGCCGGCAGCCGTTGTGGGGGATGGGGGTGACGTCGCGGATGGTGAGGACTTCGAGCCCGGCGTTGGAGAGCGCGCGGACGGCGCCCTCGCGGCCGGAGCCCGGCCCCTTCACGTAGACGTCGACGCGCCGAAGGCCGAGGTCGTAGGCCTCCTTCGCCGCCTGCGCGGCGGCCACCTGCGCGGCGTACGGCGTGTTCTTCCGCGAGCCGCGGAAGCCCATCTTGCCAGACGAGCTCCACGAGATCGTGTTGCCGTACGAGTCGGTGATCGTGATCAGGACGTTGTTGAACGTCGCCTTGACGTAGGCGGCGCCGTTCGACTCCACCTGGATCTTCTTGCGCGACGCGCGGCCGCGCCCTTGCTGCTTCGCCATGAGAGACGGGTTGGAGGGTGAGGTCTTGGAGCCGAGACCCACGCTTCAGGGGTGGGCCAGCGCGGGGGCCGGCGGTCCTGCGGGCGTAGGACTCGGGGGACGGCGCTACTTGCGCGGCGCCTTCTTCTTCCCAGCGATGGTCTTCTTCCGGCCCTTGCGGGTGCGCGCGTTCGTCTTCGTGCGCTGCCCGCGGACGGGGAGGCCACGGCGGTGCCGGAGCCCCCGATAGCAGCCGATGTCCATCAGCCGCTTGATGTTGAGCTGGATGTCCGTCCGGAGCTGCCCCTCGACGAGGTAGTTGTCCTCGATGAGGCCGCGGACCTTCCGCGTCTCGTCCTCGGACCAATCGTCCGGATGGGAACTCGGGTCGAGGCCGGCACGCTCGAGGATCTCGTTGGCGCGGCTCCGGCCGATCCCGAAGATGCTCGTGAGGGCGATCTCCGCGCGCTTGCTGCCGGGAACGTCGACTCCTGCGATTCGAGGCATAGGTAGGATTGAGTTGGGATGGGCGCGGAGGGCAGCGGGTGCGCCCCCTCCCCCATCGGGCATCCGCCGGGGCTCAGCCCTGGCGCTGCTTGTGCTTCGGGTTCTTCTTGTTGATGATGTAGACGCGGCCCTTCCGACGGACGATCTTGTCGTCGGCAGAGCGCTTCTTGACGCTGGCGCGGACCTTCATGGGTGGCGGGGTCAGAGGGCCGCGCCGATGGCGGCGGGCCCGGATGCGGAACGGGTCGGGATGGAGTCGTCGGCAGGCAACGAGACGGGCGCCTCGGTGCCGGGCACCCAGGCGCCGCGAGCGCGGAGCGCCGCCTCGACGGCGTCGTAGGAGGAGAGCACTTCGGCCGCGCCGCGGCGCACGACCACCATGTGCTCGTAGTGCGCGCTGGGACGGCCGTCGGCGGTGCGGACGGTCCAGCCATCCGCGTCGACCGTCACGCGCTCGGTCCCCTGGTTGATCATCGGCTCGATACACAGGGCCATGCCCTCTTTGAGGCGCTTGCCCTGTCCGCGGCGCCCGGTGTTGGGCACCTGCGGCTCCTCGTGGAGCTGGCGCCCGATCCCGTGGCCGACGAGGTCGCGGACGACGCCGTAGCCGCGCGCCTCGCAGAAGCGCTGGACGGCATAGCCGATGTCCCCGATGCGGCGGCCGGCGACAGCCTCACGAATGCCTTCGTAGAGCGATTGTTTCGTGGCGTTTAGAAGCGCCCGGTTCTCCTCCGAGACTTCGCCCACCGGGAACGTGTAGGCGTAGTCCCCGAAGTACCCGTCGAGCTCGACGCCGCAGTCGACGGCGAGGAGGTCCCCCTCCTCGAGCGGGCGGTCGGTGGGGAAGCCGTGCACGACGACATCGTTGAGGGAGGCGCAGATGGCGCCGGGGAACGGCGGGGTGTCCCCGCCCATTCGGTAGCCCTTGAACGCGGGGCGGCCGCCGGCGTCCCGGATGATCTCCTCGGCCACATGGTCCAGCGCCGCGGTCGTCGCCCCCGGCTCCACGCGCTGGGCCACCTCTGCCAGCACCGCGCCCACGACCCCCGCCGCTCGGCGGAGCCCTTCGACGTCGCGGTCGGTTTTGAGGTGGATAGCCATACAGCTCAGGGAGCGGCAGGTCCGCCGGCGCCGAAGGGCCCGCGGACAGCGAAAATCAGCGGCGGCGTCCGCGGACGCGGCCCGTCTTCATGAACCCGTCGTAGTGCCGCATGAGCAGGTGGCTCTCCACCTGCTGCAGGGTGTCGAGCGTGACGCCGACGAGGATGAGGAGGCTGGTGCCCCCAAAGAACTGGGCGAAGCCGGGCTGGATGCCGAACTGCACGACGATGGCCGGCAGGATGGCGACGAACCCGATGAAGAGCGCGCCCGGCAGCGTGATCCGCGTGAGGATGTTGTCGATGAACTCGCTCGTCTGGCGGCCCGGCCGGATGCCGGGGATGAACCCGCCCTGCCGCTTCATCGTGTCGGCCATCTCCTGCGGGTTCACCGCGATGGCGGTGTAGAAGTACGTAAAGAAGACGCAGACGACGAAGAAGATCAGGGAGTACCAGAACCCGAAGATGTCGCCCGTCGCATTCCCGATGGCGAGCCAGAAGCCG
>JAWWCA010000132.1:0-10261 GCA_033720695.1 Rubricoccaceae bacterium | reverse complement strand
GAGATCGTCGGGGTGGAGGGCGGCACCCCGCTCGCCCTCACCGAGGGCCCCGGCGACACCTACCCCGCGTTCTCGCCCGACGGCCAGCACCTCGCCTTCCTCCGCTGCGACGGCGCGCGCTGCCGCCCGCACCGGATCTCGGCCCTCGGCACCGACGAGCGCCCCCTCGCCGACCTCGCGGCGCACCCCTCCGGCCTCGCGTGGTCGCCGGATGGTCGGCAGATCGCCTACGTCGAACAGACCACGGAAAGCGGACCGCTGCGGATCGCGGTCCTCGACCTCGACACGGGCCGGCGGCGCGCGCTCACGACGCCCCCCGCCACGGCGCTGGGCGACCTCTTCCCGGCGTTCTCGCCCGACGGCCGGCACCTCGCCTTCGTCCGCCGCACCGACGCCGTCGCCGGCGACCTCCACGTCGTCCCGGTGGCGGGCGGCGCCCCGACGCCGCTCACGGCCGAGAGCCACCAGATCGCGCGGTTCTGCTGGTTCCCCGACGGCCGGGCCCTCCTCGCCGCCTCCGACCGCGACGGCGCCTTCCGGCTCTGGCGCATCCCCGCCGACGGCGGACCGCCGACGCCGCTCCCCCTCGAAGCGGCCGTCCCCATCGGGCCGGCGCTGAGCGGCGACGGGACCCGGCTCGTCGTGGAGACCTGGGACCTCCCCATCCAGCTGTGGCGGCGTACGGCCGGCGCCCCCGAGCCCGTGCCCGTCGCGCCCTCGACGCGCTGGGACCGGATGCCCGCGCTCTCCCCGGACGGCCGGCGCGTCGCGTTCGTCTCCACCCGGAGCGGGCACGCCGAGCTCTGGGTCGCCGACCTCGACGGCGGCGACCCGCGCCCCATCACCACGCTCGGAGGCCCGGCGGCCCTGACGCCGCAGTGGTCGCCGGACGGCCGGCGCATCGCGTTCGTCGTGCGGACGGACGGGCAGTCCGACGTCTACGCCGTCGCGGCCGAGGGGGGCGTGCCACAGCGCCTCACGTCCACCGCGTCCGACGAGGTCCACCCCCGGTGGGCGCCCGACGGCCAGACCCTCTACGTGGGGCGGCGCACGGACGATCGGTGGGGAGGCGTCCGCCTCGCCCCCGACGGGCGGGCCGAGGTCGTGGCAGCGCCCGACGCCGTCGTCCTCGCCCCGTCACCCGACGGGCAGGCGCTCTGGTTCGCGCGAGCGACTACGCCGGGGCTCTGGACCCTGCCGCTCGGCCCGGACGGGCGGCCTCGTCCGGGTGCGGCACCGGCACCGCTCGGCCCCGACCTCGCCGTCGGGGACGCCACCGCCTGGGCGGTCACGCGGGACGGGCTCCTCTACCTCCGTCGCGGCCCCGACGGCCCCGCGCTCGTGCGCTGGGCAGAGGGACGCACCGAGGTCCTGTTCGACGACGTCTACGGGCTCGACCTGTGGGCTCCCGCCCTCGCCGCCTCTCCCGACGGCACGACGGTCCTGCTCGCCCACATGGGGCTCCCCGAGATCGACGTCCTCGTCGCCGATCTCGCGCGCCGCTGAGACCCCGCTGGCGCCCCACGCGCGGGGCGTGCGCGAAGCCCCCATGAACAGTGATTGTCACACCCCGCACAGGGGAGCCGGAGCCCCTGCGTAGCGTTCCATAACCCGCATTGCAGCCCGGTCCCCTCGCGCGTGCGCGGGCGCGCGCGAGGATTTCGGCGTACCTTCCCGCGTCCCCCAACGGCTCCCATAGGCTCATGGCAGAGATCCCCGAGCGCACCCCCCGCATCATCCCGATCAACATCGAGCAGGAGATGCGGTCGAGCTACATCGACTACTCGATGTCGGTCATCGTCAGCCGCGCCCTGCCCGATGTGCGCGACGGGCTCAAGCCCGTGCAGCGCCGCGTGCTCTACGGCATGCAGGAGCTGGGCGTGGGGGCGGGCAAGGCGCACCGCAAGTGCGCCCGCATCGTGGGCGACGTGCTCGGGAAGTACCACCCGCACGGGGATCAGTCGGTCTACGACGCGCTCGTGCGCATGGCGCAGGACTTCAACCTCCGCGTCCCGCTCGCCGACGGCCAGGGCAACTTCGGCTCCATCGACGGCGACGCCGCGGCGGCCATGCGCTACACCGAGGCTCGGCTCACGCGCGCCGCCGAGGAGCTCCTTCGCGACCTCGAGAAGGACACCGTCGACTGGGAGCCCAACTTCGACGGCTCGCTGGAGGAGCCGACCGTGCTCCCGGCCGCGCTCCCCAACCTCCTCCTCAACGGCGCCGCCGGCATCGCCGTCGGCATGGCGACGAACATCCCGCCGCACAACCTCGGCGAGCTCGTCGACGGCGTCGTCGCAACCATCGACGACCCCGAGATCACCGTCGACGGCCTGATGCACCACATCAAGGCGCCCGACTTCCCGACGGGCGGCCTGATCTACGGCTACGGCGGTGTGCAGGAGGCCTACCGGACGGGCCGGGGCCGCGTGATCATGCGCGCGAGGATGCACGAGGAGACGCTGCGCGGCGACCGCCAGGCCCTCGTCGTCACCGAGATCCCGTACCAGGTCAACAAGAGCACGCTCCTCGAGAAGATCGCCGCCTCCGTGCGCGACAAGAAGGTCGACGGCGTCTCCGACCTCCGTGACGAGAGCGACCGCGACGGGATGCGGATCGTGATCGAGCTCAAGCGCGACGCCGTCCCGGCCGTCACGCAGAACCAGCTCTTCAAGTACACCCAGCTCCAGCAGACGTTCGGCGTCAACATGGTGGCGCTCGTGAACGGCCGCCCGCGCACGCTCACGCTGAAGGAGATGGTGAAGCACTACGTCGAGCACCGGCACGAGATCGTCACGCGGCGCACCGAGTACGAGCTCAAGAAGGCCGAGGAGCGCGCCCACATCCTGGAGGGGCTGACCGTCGCCCTCGACCACCTCGACGCCATCATCGCCATCATCCGGCACTCCGAGGACACCGAGGCGGCGCGGAAGAACCTCATGGAGGGCGTCTACCCGCAGCGCCTCACGCCCGAGCAGCGCGAGCGCCTCGGCCTCCCCACCGAGGCCCCCGTCGAGATCACGGGCCCGCGCGAGGCCGTCGGCTACGCGCTGGAGCGCGAGGACTTCGTGCCGCAGCCGTGGCTCTCGGCGGCCCAGGCCGAGGCCATCCTCGCCCTCCGCCTCTCCCGCCTCACCGGGCTCGAGCGCGACAAGATCCTCGGCGAGTACACCGAGATCCTCAAGGAGATCGAGCGGCTCCGCGCCATCCTCGGCTCCGAGACCCTCCGGATGCAGATCATCAAGGACGAGCTCCTCGCGCTCAAGGAGAAGTACGCCGACGACCGACGCTCCGAGATCGACCTCGTCGGCGGCGGCGACATCGACGTCGAGGACCTCATCGAGGACGAGCACGTGGTCGTGACGATCACGCACCAGGGCCTCGTCAAGCGCACGAGCGTGGCCGAGTACCGCACGCAGGGCCGCGGCGGGCGCGGCCACCGCGGCACCGGCACGCGCGACGAGGACTTCGTCGAGCACCTCTTCGCCGCGAGCGCCCACGACTACCTCCTCTTCTTCACCGACCACGGCCAGTGCTACTGGCTCCGCGTCTACGACATCCCCGAGGGCTCGCGCACGGCCAAAGGCCGCTCCCTCCGCAACCTCATCCAGATCGCCCAGGACGACTGCGTCCGCGCCGTCCTCGTCGTCAAGAAGGAGGACTTCCGCGACGACGACTTCCTCCGCGGGCACTACGTCCTGATGGCGACCAAGCGGGGCCTGGTCAAGAAGACCTCGCTGGCCAAGTTCCGGCGCCCGCTCGTCAGCGGCATCATCGCCATCGACATCGTGGAGGGCGACCAGCTCATCGAGGCGTGGCTCACCGACGGCGACACCGAGGTGCTGCTCGGCTCCTCCGGCGGCCGCGCCATCCGCTTCCACGAGTCCGACGTCCGCTCGATGGGCCGCAAGAGCCGCGGCGTGCGCGGGATGAAGCTGAAGGAGGGCGAGGCCGTCATCGGCATGGTGGCCGTGCGCCGCGACGGCGCCGACGTCCTCACGCTCTCGGCCAACGGCTACGGCAAGCGCACCCCGCTCGAGACCGTCAAGGGCACCGACCCCGAGACCGGCGAGCCGGACTACGACTCCAACCGCACCTTCCGGCTCCAGGGCCGCGGCGGCCAGGGGATCATCGCCATGAAGACGACCCGGAAGACCGGCGACCTCGTGACGCTCAAGAGCGTCCTCCCCGACGACGAGCTCGTGATCGCGACGGAGGCCGGCCTGATGATCCGCATCCCCGTGGACGGCATCTCGATCTACGGCCGCAACACCGAGGGCGTCCGCGTCATCAACCTCAAGGACGGCGACGCCATCGCCGACGTGACGCGCGTGATCGCCGAAGACGATGAAGCCACCCTCGACGACGTGACGGAGGCGGAGGCAGCGATGCCCGAGGCGGCCTAGCGCACGGCCACGCGACGGCTCACCCGCTCCGTCCCCACCGCACGAACGACGTAGACGCCGCGCGGCAGCGCGGCCGTGTCGAGGGTGAGTAGGTGCGCCCCCGCCGGCAGCGAGCCCTCGTGGAGGACGGCCACGCGGCGGCCGAGGGCGTCGTAGACCACGACCTGGACCGGTTGCGGGTCGGCGAGGTGGAGGGAGATCGTGACCGGTCCCACCGTGGGGTTCGGGTACGGCGCGTCGAGGCGGAAGGCCTCGGCCGCCGGCGCGGTTTCCGCGGCGGTCGTGCTGAGGAGCGTGAAGGTGAACGTCCCCACCGGCGGCACCTCGCCCCCGACGAGGAAGGGCGGCTCGACGTGCTGGGCGAGGGGCTCCGGCGGGTTCGTGTCGTCGTCGGGCGCCGTGTAGGTGGCGCCGCTGTCGGTCCCGCTGTCGTAGACGTGGAGGTCCACGACGCGCTCAGCCGCCCACGTGCCTCCCTCGTACAGGTCGAGGCCGTGGACGCCGACGAACCAGTCCGGGCTGGGGGCGAGCATGCTCACGAGCGAGACGTGCGAGTACGCCGCGCTCACCTCGAGGTCGAGCGAGACGGAGCCCGGGGACACGGCGATGCCGCCGCCGGAGAGCACAGCCTCGGCCTGCCCCCCCGCGATCAGCGCCTCGGCCTCGGCGATGAGCAGCGTCTTGCTCCCCGTCTCGGCCATGCTCTCGATCCCCGCAGAGGCGAGCTCGCCCGGGGCCCAGAGCGACGCGGTCGCCTCGTGCGTGGCGCCGACGAGGCCGGAGAAGTGCGGATCCGGGGGGAAGTCTACCGGGTGCGTCGCCTCGCTCCACGTGGCCTCGAAGGTGACCCGGTAGGTCGCCGCGCCCTGGGCCGCTGCGGCGGGGGCTGCGAGAGCGAGGAGGAGAAGAAAACAACGCATGAAACGAGCCGGACCGTGGGGAACCTATGATCGGACCTCCGTGCTTCGGGTTCCTCACACCTGAGTCACGCCGACGGGGGCAGGCCGGGGCCCTCCTCCGCACCGGACGTCTCTCGATGGACGGTCTCCGGGCTGAAGGCGGGCGCGCAGACGGCCCAGTACTCGGCCGCTGCATCGAACGGGTTGCTGTAGCGGATCCGCTCGCCCGCCTCACACAGCACCGTCTGCCCGGCCACCACGTCGGTGTGCCCGCTCTCGTGCTCGACCCGCATCGCACCACGGACGACGATCGTGACCTCGTCGAAGTCGGGGCGCTGGAACGGCTCGGCCCAGCCCGGCGGCGCCACCATGTGGGCGACCGAGAGCGTCTCGGTGCCCGTGCGCACCCGGCCGACGTGCTCCTCGATGAGCTTGCCGCCGGGGACCGGGAGGCGTTCGGGGTCTGTGATCAAGCGGGGCATCAGGGGATTCCTCAAAGGGTTGCGATCAGGACTTCACCTAGTGCGAAGGAAGGGTTGCGTTCCCGATCTTTGGTCCAACGTTCATCCCCGCCTCGGCTAGACCCCACCCGCCATGGCTGCCCTCCTTCCCTACGTGCTCGACCTCGCCGGGCCTGCGGCGCTTCTTGCCGGGATGCTCCTCGTCTCGCGCCGCCGCCCCCGCCTCCGCCTCGACTGACCCTGCTGGCCTGGTCTGTCGCCGCGCCCCGGCCGCCGGCGTGCGGCCGGGGCGCGGGGGGGTTTTGGCGGCGGGGTCACGCGCCGAGCGCGACCTCGAGCGCCCGGTCCAGGATCGCCAGCCCTTCGTCGAGTTCGGCGGTCGTGATGGTGAGGGCGGGGCGGAAGCGGATGGTCCGCGGGCCGCAGCCGAGGATGAGCAGGCCGTGCTCCATGGCGTGGTGCCGCACGGCGTTGCGGACCTCCGTCGAGGGGAGGTCGAAGGCGCACATGAGGCCCCGCCCGCGCGGGCTCGTGACGGCCTCGTAGCGTTCGGCGAGGCCGCGCAGCTGCCCCTGGAGGTAGGCCCCCGCCTCGGCCGCGTGCGCCACGAGGCCGTCCTCCTCGATCACCTCGAGGATGCGGTCGAAGCGGACCATGTCGACGAGGTTGCCGCCCCAGGTCGAGTTGATGCGGCTGGAGACGTGGAAGACGTTGTCGTCGACCTCGTCCACGCGCGGCCCGGCGAGGATGCCGCAGACCTGGGCCTTCTTGCCGAAGGCGATGACGTCGGGCGTGACGCCGAGGCCCTGGTAGGCCCAGAACGAGCCCGTCAGCCCGACGCCCGTCTGCACCTCGTCGAAGATGAGGAGCGCCTCGTTCTCGTCGGCGAGGGTGCGGAGCGCCTGGAGAAACTGCGGGCGGAAGTGGTTGTCGCCCCCCTCGGCCTGGATGGGCTCGATGATGATGGCGGCGATGTCGTCGCGGTTGGTGTGGAAGGCCAGCTTGGCCTCGTTGAGGGCCGCCTCCTCCCGCTCCTCGATGTCGGCCTCGTCGGCGGGGCCGTTGCAGTGGGGGTTGAGGACGCGCGGCCAGTCGAACTTCGGGAAAAAGCGGGTCTTCGCCGGGTCCGTGTTCGTGAGCGAGAGGGTGTAGCCGGAACGGCCGTGGAAGGCGTCCTTGAAGTGGAGCACCTGGTGCCCGCGCTCCCGCTGGTACCCCTTCTGGAAGTTCTTCTGCACCTTCCAGTCGAACGCCGTCTTCAGCGCGTTCTCGACGGCGAGGGCGCCGCCGGAGACGAAGAAGGCGTGGGGGAGCTCCTCGGGGATGCCGACGCGGCCGAACGTGTCGACGAACCGGGCGAGGTGGCCGGTGTAGACGTCGGAGTTCGAGACCTTGTTGACGGCGGCGTCGAGGAGCCGCTCGACGAAGGCGTCGTCGCCGCGCAGCTTCGGGTGGTTCATCCCGAGCGGGTTCGAGGCGAAGAACGTGAAGAAGTCCACGTAGTCGCGCCCGGTGGCGGCGTCGCGGAGGTGGGCCCCCTCGCTCCGCTCCATGTCCAGCACCATCTTGAAGCCGTCGGTGAGGAGGTGGCGGCCGAGGGCGGCGCGGACGTCGGAGGGCGCGGGGAGGTGCTTGTCGAGCGTGGGCGTCATAGAGATCGGGCTACGGGGGCGTGAGGGCGGAACGCGCAGGGGCGGCTCCGTCGGGTGGCACGTTCGGCGCGCGTCGCGCAGCCTGGAAAGATACCACGTGGAGCCCCGGCGAAGAGGGGGAGCACCCCCGCCGTCTCGCCCGTCGGCGGGGACCGCGCGCACGGGCCGTGCGTACCTTGCGGCCCGACGCCCCGCTCCCCGACTCGATGGCTGAGACAGCTCCCCGCCGCCCCGGCGAGATCGCCCTCAAGACCGCCCGCCCCGCGCTCGCACCCCCGGACGCCGGCGGCGACGGCGCGTCCCTCCCCGCGGACCCCGCGGAGGGCGTCATGCTGGCGCTCCCCGTCGTCGAGAAGCCGCGTGCGGCCAACCGGCCGGGCGCCCGGCCCGACTGGCTCCGCGTCAAGCTCCCCTACGGCGAGACGTTCCGGAGCGTGCAGGAGACCATCGAGCGCTACGACCTCCACACCGTCTGCGCGAGCGCCCGCTGCCCCAACATGGGCGAGTGCTGGACGGCCGGGACCGCCACCTTCATGGTGCTCGGCGACGTCTGCACGCGCTCGTGCTCGTTCTGCGCCGTCCACACCGGCCGCCCCGAGGCGTACGACCTCGACTGGGACGAGCCCCGCCGCGTGGCCGAGGCCGCCCGGCTGATGGGGCTCCGGCACGTCGTGGTCACGAGCATCAACCGCGACGACCGCGAGGACGGCGGGGCCCCCATCTTCGCCGAGACCATCCGCCTCGTCCGCGAGCAGATCCCCGGCTGCACCATCGAGGTGCTCATCCCCGACATGCGCGGCCTCCGGCCCGCGCTCGAGACCGTCTTCGACGCCCGCCCCGACGTCCTCAACCACAACGTCGAGACCGTCCCGCGCCTCTACCGGCGCGTCCGTCCCCAGGCCGACTACCAGCGCTCGCTCGACGTGCTGAAGATGGCCAAGGACGAGTTCGGCCTCCGCGTCAAGAGCGGGATCATGGTGGGCCTCGGCGAGACCGAGGACGAGGTGCACGCGCTCATGGACGACTTCGCCGCGCACGGCGTGGACGTGATGACGATCGGGCAGTACCTCCAGCCGACGAAGATGCACCTCCCCGTCGAGCGGTTCGTCCACCCCGACGAGTTCGCGCGGTACAAGGCCGTCGGCGAGGCGAAGGGGATCGAGCACGTCGAGAGCGGCCCGCTCGTGCGCTCGTCGTACCACGCCGAGCGCCACGTCGGATGAGCCGCGGCGGGCGAAGAGTGAGGGGCGGAGGCCGCCCGCGGCGGTTCCTCGGAACCGCCCTGGCGCTCGTCCCCCTGCTCATCGTGGGCTGCGGCGGCCTGGGCATCGGGCTCGGCGGCGGCGCGGCCAGCACGGGCGCCCACACCGTCTTCCTCGCCCACGACGGCTGCCGCACGTTCCTCGCCCGCACCCTCGGCCAGGACTTCCTCGTGGCGGAGGCTCCCGAGGGCGGCTACGCGCCGGCGCCCGGCGACGTCCTGGGTGGGCCGACACGCGAGGGTCGCTCCGTCTTCGCGCTCTACCCCGCCGGCTCCGAGTTCGCCGGCACCCCCGGGGCGTCCCCTGAGGCGACGGTCTCGCTCGACGTGCAGGCGCTGGGGCTCTCGCTGGCCGAGGCCCGGGCCCGCCTCGACGCCGCCTGCGGCGCGTGAGCGGTCGGGGCCGGCGGCCCGCACCGGGCTAATTCGCGTCCCCTTCGCGGTCTCGGGCGGGCGGGCGTGGGTTGTTTGGCGGGCGACTCCGCACCCGATTCCCCCACGCCTCATGGAACGCACCCTCGCCATCATCAAGCCCGACGCCGTCGCCGACGGCCATGCCGGGAAGATCCTCGACCGCATCCTGCAGGAGGGCTTCACGGTCCGCGCGATGCAGCTCGTCCACCTCACCCGGGCCCAGGCCGAGGGCTTCTACGCCGTCCACCGCGGGCGGCCGTTCTTCGAGGAGCTGACCGCGTTCATGTCGAGCGCACCGTGCATCCCGCTTCTTCTGGAGCGCGAGGATGCCGTGGCGCGGTGGCGCGAGGTCATCGGCGCGACGAACCCGGCCGAGGCCGCCGAGGGCACGATCCGCAAGCAGTTCGCCCGCTCGCTGGGCGAGAACGCCGTCCACGGCTCGGACTCCCCCGAGAACGGGATCAAGGAAGGCCGCTACTTCTTCCCCGAGCGCGAGGTCGTCGCCCACGGCGCCGACGTGGTCGACGCCTGAGCCCTCCGGCCGTCGCACGTGCTGTCGCCGTGAGCCGGGGCCGCCCTGCGGTCCCGGCGTTGTTGCGCCCCGCCGGCGCGGGTCTGCCGCGCGGGGCTAGGCCGGCGTCGCCTCGGGGGCGAACGCCGCGCGGAGGCGGCGGCAGGCGTCCTCCAGCACGTCCATCTCCTTGGCGTAGCAGAACCGCAGCCAGGTCCGCCCGTCCTCCGGGTCGGCGAAGAACGAGTTACCGGGGACGCACGCCACGCCGGCCATCTCGATGAGCGTCTCCGTCGCCTGTCGGTCGTCGGCGAAGCCCTCGCGCTCGCGCGAGAGCCGCTCGAAGTTGGCGAGGACGTAGTAGGCGCCGTCGGGGCGGCGGAACGCGAAGCCGCACGCCTCGAGGGTGTCGCACATCAGCAGGCGCTTGGCGTCGTAGGCCGCCTGCATCTCCGTGTAGTAGGCGTCGGGCATCGGGAGGGCGTCGGCCACGCCGTGCTGGAGCGGCGCCGGCGCGCAGATGTAGACGAGGTCGTTGATGAGCCCCATCTTCTCGATCACGGGCGGCGCGGCGACGGCGTACCCGAGGCGCCAGCCGGTCATGTTGAACGTCTTCGAGAAGCCCGAGAGCGTGACGGTCCGCTCGTAGGCGCCGGG
>JAWWCA010000131.1:0-10288 GCA_033720695.1 Rubricoccaceae bacterium | reverse complement strand
CTCCACGCCTACTTCATCCTCCCCGGCGACATCCGGCGGCCCATCGTCTACCAGGTCGAGCCGCTCCGCGACGGCGGCTCGTTCACGACGCGGCGCGTGACGGCCATCCAGCACGGCCGGCCCATCTTCAACTGCGCCATCTCGTTCCACAAGGAGGAGGAGGGGCTCGACCACCAGGCCCCGATGCCGCTCGACGTGCCCGGCCCCGACGGCCTCCCCAGCGAGGTCGAGCTCGCGCGCCAGGTGAAGCACCTCTTCCCCGACCCCATCAAGGAGGTCTACACGACCGAGCGCCCCATCGAGTGGCGGCCGGTGAATCCGATCAACCCGTTCGACCCCGAGCCGCGCGAGCCGCCCGTCAACCACGTCTGGATCCGCGCCGTGGACGCCGTGCCCGGCGGTCTCCTCATGCAGCAGGCCGTCCTCGCCTACGCCTCCGACTACGGCCTCCTCGGCGCCGCGCTCCTCCCGCACGGCCGCTCGTTCCTCCAGCGCACCATGCAGGCGGCCTCGCTCGACCACGCCCTCTGGTTCCACCGCCCCTTCCGCGCCGACGAGTGGCTGCTCTACACGATGGACGGACCCAGCGCCTACGGCGCCCGCGGCTTCACCCGCGGCTCCCTCCACACCCAGGACGGCCGCCTCGTGGCGAGCGCGGCGCAGGAGGGCCTGATCCGCGTCGTGGAGCCGGCGTAGCCCGACGGCGGGCCGGGACGAACCTCCGGACCAGTCAATCGTGACGGACGACGGCGTAGCCCTCGTCCTGCAGCAGCGCCACCAGGCTGCCCTCGCCCACGAGGTGCCCCACGCCCACGACGACGAGCGCGTCCTCGCCGGTGCGCGCGAGGAGGGCCTCCACCTGAGGCAGCCACGCGCGGTTGCGGTCGTTGAGGAGGCGGGCTTCGAGCTCGGCCGTGAGCCCCTCGCGGAGCTCGGCGTCGAGGGCGTCGGTGTCGCCCGTGCGCCAGGAGGTCTGGAGACGCTCGAACCCGGCCTCGGCGTCGGCGAGGTCGTCGAGGGTCCGCCGCAGCATGGCCGCCTGCGCCTCCGGCGCGAGCCCGGCGAACAGGTCCATCTGCTGGTCCAGCGTCTCGAAGGCGACGCGCTCCTTCGCGTCCCTCCCCGCGCGGACGTAGACGTGGTGGTCGAGGCCGTGCTCCGCCGTGAAGCCCGCGCGCTCGGCGGCCAGCCCGCTGAACGTCAGGGCGAGAAGCCACGGCCGCATCGCGTCGACGGCGCCGGGGGGAACCCCGAAGCCACCGGCGGCGGCCCTGACGTCTTCGTAGAGCTCGGGCGCGACGTGGTCGGCGAGGGTCGTGCCGTCGGTGTAGAGGCCGCGCGCCATCGTCATGCTCGGATCCGCAGCAGCAGCGAGCGTCGCCTCGACGTCGAGCTCGAAGGCGACGACCTCGGCGTCGGCGTAGGCCGCTTCGACGGCGGCGGAGAGGGGGTACGCCCGCTCGGTGAGGACGTGGACCGAGCCGAGGAGGTAGACCGTGCTGTCGTCGTCGGACACGGACCACAGCGCAGGCGTGGACGCCGCCGGGGGCGCCGCGGGCTGGGCGGCAGCCGGCGCGGCGAGAGCGAGAGCAAGGAGGGCGAGGAGAGAGCGGGGCACAGATCCGGGCCGTGGAGCGCCCAAGCTACACCGGGGGCCCGCCGCGCCGTAAACCGACGGGGACGTCCAGGGTAGAACGGCGAACGCTCCACGCCCATGCCGCTCCGCCCCGCCGCCGCCGAGACTCTCCGCACCGCGGCCATCGTGCTCGTGGCCGTCGCCGCCGGGTGGTTCCTGCGCGACGCCTGCACCGTGGCCCCCCCGCCCGACCCTGTGACGCCCGACCCCGTGACGCCCGATGCCGCGGCCGAGTCGCTGCGGGTCGAGGGGCCGCCGGTGCCGGCGGGCGACACGGCGCGCGTGGACCCGGCGGACGCCGCGGTGGCGCAGCCGGAGCGCCTGGGGGCGCCGCAGGTCGCGCCGTCGGGCCTCGTGATTCCGGTCGCGGGGGTGGAGCCCGAGGATCTGGTGGACACGTTCGAAGACGCGCGGGGGCAGGGCCGCGAGCACGACGCCATCGACATCCTCGCCCCGCGCGGGACGCCCGTCCTCGCCGCCGCCGACGGGACGGTCCTCCGCCTGTTCACCTCCGTCCGCGGCGGCCTCACCCTCTACCAACTCGGCGCCGATGAGCGGACGGTCTACTACTACGCCCACCTCGACCGCTACGCCGAGGGGCTGGCCGCGGGGCAGGCCGTCACGCGCGGCACGGTCCTCGGCACCGTCGGCGACAGCGGGAACGCCGCGCCGGGCAACACGCACCTCCACTTCGCGATGTGGCGGGTGGCGGACCCGGCCGACTTCTGGGAGGGCGAGCCGATCAATCCGTACCCCCTCCTGGGGGGGCGGTGACCGCTGTCCGGGGCCCCTACAGCTCGGCCTCGCTCCAGCGGAGGACGGTCAGCTGCCCGGTGAAGTTGCTGGCGTACACGTAGCCGCCGGGGGAGGGCAGCGTCGCGCCCCAGTTCCCCTTCATCGCCACCTCGTCGCTCCGGGCGTAGGTGTCGTGCTGGGCGAGCTCGACGGGGTTCGTGGGATCGGAGATGTCGAGGACGTAGAGGCCCGAGGTGTAGTGCGACACGAAGGCGCGGTCGCCCCGGACGAGCACGTTGTGCGCGATCTGGCTCTCGCCCAGCCACTCCCCGACGAGCTCGGGGTTCTCGAGGTCCGCGACGTCCCACACCTTGATCGACTTCTCAGCCGTCTCCTCGGTCGTGAACACGTAGCGGCCGTCGTCGCTGGGCCAGATGTTGTGGACGTACCCGGCGTCGGGGATCGTGACGCGGCTGAGGAGCGCGGGGTTGGCCTTGTCCGTCGTGTCCCAGATGGAGAACGTCGGCTGGCGGCCCTCGGCCACGTAGACCGTGTTGTCCCGCGCCACGACGTCGTGCACGTCGCCCACGTCGAGCGCGCCCACGACGACGGGCGCGACGGGGTCGGCGAGGTCGACGATGTGGACGGGCGAGCCGGCCGAGTCGAGGACGTAGGCGAAGCCGTGCTCGGTGTCGATGGAGAGGTTGTGCGAGGAGACGAGCTCGCCGTCCTCCCCCGTGTAGACGGCGACCTCCTCGGCCCGCTCGGGCAGCCCGCTCAGGTCGATGACCTGGAGCCCCTCGCTGCGGCCGTAGGCCTCGCTGACGACGTAGGCGTGGTGGCCGTAGGTCTTGATGTCGCGCCAGTACCAGCGGGCGTCCTCCGTCGGGCCGGGCACGCGGGCAACGACCTCGAGCGACGGGACGGCCACGATCGAGACGCCCTCGATGTCGCCCATGATGGCGTACTCGGCGCCGTCCGGGGCCGTGTAGTTCCACACGTCGGAGCCGCCCGTCTCCAGCGTGTCGGTGACGAGGGCCGGCAGCTCGACGATGCCGATGAGATCGAGCGACTGGGCGCGGACGGCGCCTGCGGTGAACAGGATCGCGGTCGCGAGCAGGAGGAGACGGGTCATGGCGGGGCCTCGGAGACGAACGGTCTCCCAACGTACGGCAGCGCGGCGCTCGACGCCACCGGCGGGCCCGGCCGGCGGGCCCCGCTCAGGCACGGCTACGCCTCCCTGCGGTACGCCGCCACGAAGTAGTCGTAGGCGTCGAGGTCGATGCGGTGGGCGACGGCCTCCTGGAGCCGGGCCACCTCGCCGGGCTCGACCTCGTAGACGTCCACCATCTCGGGGTCGTCGTCGTGGGGGTTGAAGAGCGCCCGCAGCTCGGCGAGGTCGATCCCTCGCAGGGGCTCCTCCCCGACGAGGGCGTCGCCGGGGTCCTTCTCGTACCATTCGAGCACGCGCTCGACGTGGTCTTCGGTCCAAAGCTCCATGGGGGTCGGGGTCAGGGCCGCGCGCCCGGGCGCGTCGTGTCGGGCCGCGCGGCGGTGGTGTCGGAGGCGGTCGCGCCACGGCCGTCGACGTCGCGGAACTGGACCGGCAGGCCCTCGCTCACGCGCTCGGCGAGGAAGCGGGCGTCCCAGTTCGTGAGTCGGACGCAGCCGGCCGAGGAGGCGTACCCGATGGTCTCGGGCGCGCTCGTGCCGTGGATGCCGTAGTGCGGCTCGGTGAGGGCGATCCACACGACGCCGACGGCGTTGTTGGGGCCGGGCGGAATCCGCGCGTCGGGCTCGTCGTCGGGGACATCGGCGAGGAGGGCCGGCTGGTAGTGCCACCACGGGTCGAAGGTGACGGAGGCGACGCGGTAGTCGCCCTGCGGCGAGGGGTCGTAGGAGGCGCCGACCGTCGTCGGGAAGTGGTAGAGGATCTCGCCGTCGGCGCCGAGGGCGTGGAGGTGCTCGCCCCCCTTCGAGACCACGACGCGGGCGACGGCGCCGCGATCGGGCCGGACGTGGCGGACGTTGGGGACGCGGATGGGGTCGTCGGCGGCGAGGCGGTTGAGGTTGACGCCGGGGTTGAGCCGGCGGAGGAGCGCGGGCGCGGCGTGGAACAGCTCGCCCAGCTTTTCGGCGAGCGACTCGTAGCCCAGCGAATCCAACTCGGCCCGCTCGTAGACGCCCTCGGGGAGGTCCGGGAACGGCCCGGCCACGTCCCCGGCCGTCAGCCGGTACGTCGTGATGAACTGCGCCGGCCGGCCGGCGCGCCCCTCCAGCCGCCGGTACGTCGTGGTGTCGATGACGCCGGTGGCGCGGAGCCCCTCGGCCTCTTGAAACCAGTAGACGGCCTTCTCGGTGTTGTCCCCCCAGCGGCCGTCGATCTGGCCCGGCGAGAAGCCGGCGCGGTCGAGGAGCACCTGGGCGCGGAGCACGCTCGGCCCGGCGCTGTCGCCGCCGAGGGGGAGGGGCACGCGGGCGGTGTCGAAGCCGGCGCGGTCGAGGTCGTCGAGCGTCTCGGGGTTGGCGCGCGCGGCGGCGTTCGCCGCGGCGGTGTCGACGCGGGCGACGGTGCGCCACCGGCCGGTGTAGCGGCCCGCCTCCAGCTCCCGTGTCGAGAGCCGCTCGTAGATCGCCCCCCTCGCGCTAACGCCCAGGCTGTCGGGCCGCGCCTCCGCGCTCCCCCGCTCGATCCGACACCCGGCGACGAGGAGCAGCGCAGCGGCGACGAGGGGGACCGTGGGGAGTCGGAGGGGCATCGGGGGAGGGGCAGTGGCGGAGCAGCGGCCTTACACGCAGCGCCCGCACCGAGGTGCCGATACCTCCGGTGCTACTCGATCGCCCCCGAGGAGGCGACGCTGAAGGTCGCGGCGTCGGGCGCCTGCGCGGTCCACCCCGAGTACTGCTCCTCCACCACCATGACGCCTGCCGGGAACGCGACCGTCTGCCGGCGGAGGAGCGGGAGCCCGGTCTCGGCGTCGAGGTGGAGCTCGGCCTCGGCCGCGTCCGTGCCGTCGACACGGAGGGTGAAGCCGAGGGGGCGCGCCCGGCGGCCGGAGACGAGGGTCTCGGGCCGCCATTCGAGCCCGTGCACCGTCACCCAGTCGGTCACGCCGCCCTCGGCGTGGTCCGGCGGGGAGCCGCCGTAGAGGCGGGCGAGGTTGTGGAGGAGCCCCATCCGCGTGAGCCCGAGGACGAGCGCCTCGCGGAGCGCCGGGGCCGCCGTCGTGTCGAAGCGGACCCCGTCGGTGCGCCCCCCGGCCATGCGCGTGCCGTCGGAGACGAGGCGGAGGGCGGTGTCGATCTCGAAGCGGCCGTCGGCGTCGAGGCGGGCACGCCCGTCGGGGCCGAGCCAGAGGCCGCCCGTGAGGCGCACCGTCAGGGCGGAGTCGGCGCGGACGAGCACCTCCTCGGCCGCAAGGTGCTCGGTCTCCAAGAGGATCCTTTCGACGGCCGCGAAGGCCTCCTCCGGCGGCATCTGCACGACCTCAGGACCGATCTGCGCCCGGACAGGCACGGCAAGGGCCGCCAGAAGGAGTAGACCAAGGCGGAGTCGCATGGGGGAGTACGGGGGGACGATCAGTGATCGGGCGATGCGGCTCAGAAGCTACGGTCTCCGCCGACCTATGAGTAGGCTTCGACACCTCCCGTCATCCCCGCGCCTCCAGCACGAGGCCGTCGTAGGCGAGGTGCACTCCCTCGGGGAGCCGGGCGTCGGTCTCGGCGTGGAGGACCGAGTGCGTCATGTGGACGAAGTGCGTCTCGCGCGCCCCGATCCGCTCCGCCATCGCCACGGCCTCGTCGAAGGAGAAGTGCGTCGGGTGGGGCTCCCAGCGGAGGGCGTCGAGGACGAGGACGTCGAGACCGTCGAGGAGGGCGAGGCTCTCGTCGGGGATCGCGCTCACGTCGGTGAGGTAGGCGAAGCGGCCGATGCGGTAGCCGTAGAGCGGGAGGCGCCCGTGGAAGGCCGGGACGGGCGTCACCGCGACGCGCCCCTCGTGCGTCCGGCTCGCCACCTCGAACGGCGCCGCGACGGCCTCGAGGTCGAGGTGGGGCGTGCCGGGGTAGGAGCCGTCGCGGAAGATGTACGAGAACATCTGGCCGAGCACCTCGGCCGTGTTCGGCGGCGCGTAGATGGGGATGGGGTGCTTGTTCCGGAAGAAGAACGGCCGGAGGTCGTCGAGGCCCACGACGTGGTCGAAGTGGTGGTGCGTGATGAGCACGGCGTCCACGGCCTCGATGCCGGTGCGGAGCGCCTGCTGCCGGAAGTCCGGCCCCGTGTCGATGACGAGGTGGACGGGCCCGGCGTCGGTCTCCGCGACGACGTAGGCCGCACACCGGAGGCGCTGGTCGCGGGGGTCCTCGGAGGTGCACACCCGGCACCCGCACCCCACGAGCGGGACGCCGGTGGAGGTCCCGGTGCCGAGGAGGGTGACCGCGAGGCGTGAGGCGTGGCGCGGAGGAGGCACAGCCGGAGGGGTAGGGTCACGTGTCACGCGTCAGGCGTCCTCGGGCTCCCCATCCACCACCGGCCCCGCATCGCCCGCCGCCCAGGCGTCTTCGAGCGCGGCGCGGACGGCGGGGCGCAGGTAGACCTGGTCGTGCGGGAGCGTCCGGAGGCTCTCGGCGAGGATGGCGACCTGGGCCTCGGCCGGGTGCCGCTTGTTGAGCACGACGACCTCCTCGCCGGCCACGACGCAGCGGCCGCCCCGAAACGCCCCGCGGTCGCGGCGGACGGCCACGCCGAGCCGGCGGTGCGCCTCCTCGAGCGCCTGGACGAGAGCGGTGGGCTTCATGGCGGAGGGGGTGGCGAGGACGGACCGGACGCGAACGCGCCTCGCCGGTGCTCCGGCCCCTTCCCTCAGGGCGAGGGGTCGTACTGGTTCCGGAGCGGCTTGCCCGACTTCTCGTCGCGCGCCTCGAACTCGAGGGGGTGGAGCGTCGGCTCGGTCTCGAGGGAGAACCGGAGGCCGCGGAGGCGGAAGCGCCACCGCGTGAGCGGGCTCGGGAAGCCGCGCCGGAGGTAGGCGGCCAGGAGGGGGTGGACGCGGACGACGATGGGCCGGTCGCGGTACTTCGCCGGGACCTCGTCGCGGTAGTGCTTCAGCCACACCCCGATCCGCTCGACCACCTCGTCGGTGGTCGTCGGCTCGTCGAGCCGCTGGGGCCCGAAGTCACGCTCGGGCTGGGGGATCTCGGAGGCGCCGGCGGCGGCCATGGCCGCGGCGGGGTCGCGGGCGTCGCTCTCGCTGTCGCCGTTGGTCTGGGCCGTGATGCTGGGGCGGAGCCGCTGGCGCGTGATCTCGACGAGGCCGAAGTCGCTCATCGGGAGCAGCTTCGTCACGGCGCGGTCCTTCCTGAACTCGTCCTTGAGCGCCTGGTACACCTTCCGGCGGGCGCTCTCCGAGCGCATGTCGATGAAGTCGACGACGATGATGCCGCCGAGGTCGCGGAGCCGGAGCTGCTTCGCGACCGCCCGGGCCGCCTCGAGGTTGACGGCGAGGAGGTTCTCGGCCTGGCTCTTCCCGCGCCCGGCCCGGCCCGAGTTCACGTCGACGACGTGCATGGCCTCGGTGTGCTCGATGAAGAGGTAGCCGCCCGAGGGGAGCGGCACCCGCGTCGAGAACACCTGCTCGACGGCCTTCTCCAGCCCGGCGCTGCGGAAGACCGGCGTGTTCGAGCGGTGGAGCTGGACGCGGTCGGCCATGTGGGGCGCCACGGCCTGGACGTAGGCCTTGACGTTCTTGTGGAGCTTGGGGTCGTCCACGAGGATCCGGTCGTAGTCCTCGGTGAAGAGGTCCCGGATGATCGAGGAGACCATGTTGACGTCCTCGTAGAGCAGCTGCGGCTGGTCGGACGGGCCGGCGAGCTGGGTCTCGATCTTCCGCCACTTCTGGAGGAGCAGCTGGAGGTCGGTGTCGAGCGTCTTCGCGTCGCGGTCCTCGGCCACGGTGCGGACGATGATGCCGAAGCCGTCGGGGCGGAGGCTGGTGGCGAGGGTCTTGAGCCGGCGCCGCTCGCGCGCGCTCTCGATCTTCTTCGAGACGGCGACGTAGTCGGCGGCGGGGACGAGGACGAGGAACCGGCCGGCGAGCGAGATGTCGGTGGAGACGCGGCTGCCCTTGGCCGAGATCGGCTCCTTGGTGACCTTGACGAGGATGCGGCCGTCGCGCCGGAGGAGCTCCTCGGGGCGGTCCGGCAGCGAGGCCGGCTTCTTCGAGCCGTCCCTCTTCTGCCCGCCCCGCTTCGAGCCGCCCTTCTCGGCGTCTGCCGGCTTCCCTCGGCGCCCGCGCCGGTCGCCGTCGCGCCGGTCGCCGTCGCGCTTGGACGGCTCGGCCTTGCGCTCCGTCTTCGCCTCGGGGGCGGGGGCGGCTTCTTGCTCCTTGCTCCCCCTCCGGTCGCCCTTCTGGCCGCGACCGCCCTCCTGGCCGCGACTGCTGCGGCCTCGGGAGCCGCCGGACTCTGCGCGCTGCTTCGACTTCGAGGCGCGGGACCGGTCGCTGCCGTCGGCCTCTGGGTCGGCGATGCCGGGCAGCAGCTGGAGCGGGCCGAAGCCCTGCTTGCGCAAAGCTTCCGCCAGCCCGTTGGGCCCGGCGAGCTCGAGATCCCGGCGATCCGTGGCGTCGGCGGGGCGCTGATCTATTTCCTCGACCGGGGAACGGAGCTGGGGCGGGTCTGGGAGATCGAGTTCAAGCCGGTAAGCGATGAGGCCGCGCCGGCGGGTCTTACCTGCATCGATCACATCGCCCAGACCATGCCATTCGAAGAGTTGCCAAGCTGGCGCCTCTTTTACCTCGCGATCCTCGGCTTCACGAAAATGGCGCAGGTCGAGGTGACTGACCCTGCTGGCCTCGTCGAGAGCCAGGTTGTCCACGCGCCCGACCGCTCAGTGCAGATCGTGCTGAACGGCAGCCAGGCGCGGCTGACCCAGTCGGGCCGCTTCATCAGCGAGTTCTTCGGCGCCGGGGTGCAGCACATCGCCTTCGCCGCGGACGACATTTTCGCCGCCGTGGAGCGGATGCGCGCTGCGGGCGTCGAGCTCCTGCCGATCCCGGAGAACTACTACGACGACCTCGAGGCGCGCTTCGACGTCGAACCCGACCTTGCCGATCGGCTGCGCGCCCTGAATGTGCTCTATGACGAGGATGAGCATGGTCGCTACTTCCAGGTCTACACTCGCGTCTTCGCCGAACGCTTTTTCTTCGAGATCGTCGCCCGCGAGGGCTATCTGGGATTCGGCGCCGCGAACGCGCCCATCCGGCTGGCGGCGCAGGCACGCCTTTCACGCCATCCGGCCGTGCCGCGCGGTTGACGATCGCGACTGTCGCGCACCGCGATCTGGAGATGGCCTCACTCGTTCGCTGCCGTCCAAGGGAACCCGCGCCGGCCGGTTCCGTTCATGATGTCCGAGCTTCGTCGCTTTGCATCCCTGCCAGGGAGTTTTCGCCATGCCTGATGCCGAACCGAAAACCCTCCTGATCACGGGCGCGTCGAGCGGAATCGGCGCTGCAACCGCCCGGGCGGTCGCCGCCGAAGGCTGGAGTCTGGCACTCGCAGCGCGCTCGAAAGACAAGCTCGAGTCCCTCGTCAGCGATTTGGGCGAGGACCGGGCCTGCGCCATCCCGACGGACGTTACCGACTGGGAGGACCAGCAGCGCATGGCGGCGGCGGCGATGGACCGCTTCGGCCGCATCGATGCCGTATTCGCCAATGCCGGCACAGGTGGGCGGCCCGGCGGCTTCACAGGCGCGCCGCCGGAGAGCTGGCGCCGGATGGTGGACGTGAACATCCTCGGCGTCGCCTACACGCTCCGCGCCACGCTGGAGCACGTCAAGGCCGCGCACGGCCATGTGGTGATCACGAGCTCGATCGCCGGTCGCCGTGTGCTCGCCGGCTCGATGTATGCGGCAACCAAAT
>JAWWCA010000130.1:0-10307 GCA_033720695.1 Rubricoccaceae bacterium | reverse complement strand
GGTGTCGTCGAAGGCGAAGATGGCGAGGCCGGCCGTCTCGTCCTGGATGTAGGTGAGGCGGCCGAACGAGCGCGTGACGACGCCCTCGGCCGTGACCACGTCGAGGTTCGGGCGCGCGCGGACGTCCGAGAGCGGGAGCGTGCCGATGACGACGGTGTAGGTGCTGGGGGATACGACCGTCGCGCCGTCGGCGCGCTGGAGCGCGAAGACGGCCTGCTCGGCGCTCTCGATGGCGCCGTCGTCCTCGACGGTAAACGTCACCTCCTGCGTCTCGCCGTCGGTCCCGGCGAAGGTGACCGTGGCGATCTGGAAGCCGTCCTGGGCGGTGCCGAAGCCGGTGAGGTCCTCGCCGAGCGTGGCGGAGGAGGCGCCGGCGGCGAAGAGGACCTCGACGGAGACGGGCTGGCCGGTGCCGCCGGAGAGCGTGACGGGGATCGTGACCGTCGTGCCCTCGGCGACGCTCGCACCCGTCGTAGCGAATGAGACCGTCGGCCCGGTGACCTCGTCGTCCTCCTCGAAGGAGGTGGAGTCGCAGCCGGTGAGGGCGAGGCCCAGGGCCACGAGGCCGAGGAGGGCGGGGGGGATGCGGAAGCGCATGAGGCTGGGGGTCAGACGCGTGGCCGACGCTGGGCCGGCCGCGCGGTCGGGGTCGGGTTTAGAACGAGTACTTGACGCCGAAGCGGAGCTGCCACCGGCTCGACAGGCTGGCCGTGCCGAACTGGTCGCCGGTGAAGGCGCGCGAGAGCGTGCTCTCGTTGAACGAGACGACGGGCTTGCCGAGGTCGTCGGCCGTCACGACGCGGCCCGCGACGACGTTGCCGACGTCGCCCGCCTCGATGTAGCGCTGGAAGGAGAGCCCGGTGATGTTGTTGAAGCTCGTGAACCGGATCCGGCCCCAGTCGTCGTTGAGGAAGTTGAGCACGTTGACGAGCGTGAGCTCGAGGTCGAGCCGCTGGCCGCGGAGCGTCGTGATGCCCTGGTTGAACTCGAGGTCGAGGCGGGTCTGCCACGGCGCGCGCGAGGCGTTGCGGACGGCGAAGTCGCCGCGGGCCTCGGCGAGGCCGGGCGTCCCCTCGATGAAGGTGTCGAGGAGGTTCCAGTTCTCGCTCGTGAGGAACACCTCGTCCTCGGCGGCGGGGACGTAGAGGAGGTCGTTGAACGACTGCCCGTCGAAGTTGGCGTCGCCCGCGTAGATCCACGAGAACGGCTCGCCGGCCTGGGTGTCGAGGACGAACCCGAGCTCGGACGAGAACCGGCCGAGGTACTCGTGGCGGTACGAGGCGTACGCGAGGACGCGGTGGCGCACCTCGAAGTCGGCCGTGCCGAGGCCGGGGTCGTTGATGTCCACGTTCTCGTTGAACTGCCAGTTCGAGATGGCGCGGCTGGACGTGGCGTTGTTGACGTTCTCGGCGCGGTTGTAGGTGTACGAGAGCGAGCCGCCGAGGCCCGTCCGCACCTGGCGCTGGAGCTGGGCCACGAGGCTGTACTCGTACCCCTCGCTGCTGTTGTCGAGGAGGAGCGCGTTGGTGAAGTTGGGGTTCACGCGGTCGCGGTAGAGCGGGCGGCCGTAGAGGCTCGTGCCCGACTGCGCGATGTTGAGGTTGCGGAAGGTGACCTCGTTGAGCGACTTCGTGTAGAGCCCCTCGAGCGTGGCCGTGAAGCCGAGCGGGAGCTCCTGGTCGAGGGCGAGGTTCGTGCGCCAGACCTGCGGGAGCTTGAAGTCCTCGGCGATGAGGTTGATCTCGGTCGTCTGGACCGGCTGGAGCGCCGCGTTGTCGCCGGGGATCGGCTGGTCCTCGGGGTTGCCGGTGCCGGGGAAGAACCCGAGCTCGTCCGGCTCCAGGACGCCGTCGCCGTCGAGGTCGAAGTCGTCCGGGGTGAGGGAGACGTCGAGGCGGGCGAGGTCGGCGCCGGTGTTGGAGTACTGGTTCGAGATCCAGACGTAGGGCGTGCGGCCGGAGAAGATGCCGGTGCCGCCGCGGAGCTGGAGCGTCTCGCCGCGGAGGCCGGGCGTCTGGTAGTTGAACCCGAGGCGGGGGCTCCAGAGGAGGTTGCCGCTGGCCGTGTTCGAGGTCGAGAACTCGGGCCCGAAGGCGGGCTCGATCGCGAACGTCGAGCCGTCGGGGTTGACGCCCGTCCCGCCCGAGACGAGCGGGTTCTCGACGGGCTCGTCGGGGAAGATCGGGACGTCGACGCGGACGCCGGCGGTGATCCGGAGGTCGTCGGTCACGTCCCACTCGTCCTGGACGTAGACGCCGAGCTGGAAGCCGGTGAACTGCGCGCGCGGGAGGGCGCCCGGGGTCGCGGTGCGGAGGGGGTTGCCGTCCTCGTCGAAGCGGAGGCGGCCCTGCTCGTCGAAGACGTACTCCGAGGCGTAGGAGAACCGGTAGCGGTTCGGGAGCCCGAGCCGGAAGGCGTCGACGGCCGAGAGCGACTCCGGCATGCCGTCGCCGTCGAGGTCGGCCGCGACGGGGCCGAACCGGTACGAGCCGTAGTAGTCCTGGATGAAGAGGTTGTCGAACCGGAAGATCTGGTTGCTCGTGCCGAAGAGGAGGGTGTGGTCCCCGGCGAAGAGCGTGGCGTTGTTGGTGAACTCGAAGAGGTCCTGGTCGAGGCCGTTGGCCTGGCTGAACCGGTCGATGCCGAGGAAGACGCGGGCGTCGTCGGTGAGGTTGATCTCGGTCTCCGAGAACGGCGTCCCCTCGACGTCGCGGCTGTCGCGGACGGCGGTGTAGACGAGCCGGGCCTCGTTGACGAGGCGCGGGCCCAGCGTGGAGCTGAGCTGGAGCGTGGTCGAGTTCTGCTGCGAGTTGAAGACGTAGCGCCGCGCGCCGAGGTCGAACGAGGAGGTCCCCCGGCCGACGCCCTGGTCGTCGTTGGCGTCGACGAAGTTGTGGCGGAGCGAGAGCCGGTTGT
Organism: Rubricoccaceae bacterium; assembly: GCA_033720695.1. Lineage (GTDB taxonomy): Bacteria > Bacteroidota > Rhodothermia > Rhodothermales > Rubricoccaceae > DATGQT01. Next base: position 7,391 of record JAWWCA010000130.1, on the reverse strand, counting down.
TGCCGTCGATGTTGTAGTCGAGCTTGGCGAGGAGCTTGTTCGAGTCGCGGTCGTCGGTGATGAGGTCGAAGCCGCCGGGGTCGTAGCCGTAGGTCTCGAGCGCGACCTCGCCGAGCTCCTGGAGCGTCTCGCCCGCGACGGGGAAGATGGTGGGGGCGTTCGAGCCGAGGACGCCGGTGTCGTCGGGGAACGTCTGGCGCGAGAGCTCGCCCGAGAGGAAGAAGAAGAGCTTGTCCCGGAGGATGGGCCCGCCGAGGGTGCCGATGTAGAGGGTCTCGGCGAAGTCGCCGAAGGGCTCGCCCTCGAAGTCGCCGACGAACTCCTCGTTGCGGCCGAGGACGCGGAGCGTGCCCTCGAACTGGTTCGTGCCGCTCTTCGTGACGGCGTTGATGGTGCCGCCGGTGAACCCGTTGTAGCGGACGTCGTAGGGGGCCACCTCGACGTTGAACTCGGCGATGGCGTCGAGCGAGATCGGCTGGGTGCCGGCCTGGCCGCCCGGCGTGCCGGAGCCCGCGAGCCCGAAGACGTCGTTGAGCGTGGCGCCGTCGATCTGGATGTTGTTGTAGCGGTTGTTGCGGCCGGCCACGGAGTAGGTGCCCTGCCCGCCCGAGAGCGGGGAGAGGCGGGCGAAGTCGGCGAGGGAGCGGGAGATCGTCGGGAGCGCCTCGATGGTCGCCTCGGTCACGTTCGTGGCCGCGCCCGTACGGCTCGTCGAGATCACGGCGCCGGCGCCCCCGGCCACGACCTCGACCTCGCCGCGCTCGGCGACGTCCTCGCCCAGCGTGAAGTCGACCGTCTGGGTCTGCCCGAGCGCGAGGACCACGTCGGTCTCGGCGACGCTCTGGTAGCCGACGTAGGAGGCGGTGACGGTGTAGGGGCCGCCCACGCGGAGGTTGCGGAGGTCGAAGCGGCCGTCGGCGCGCGTGGCGGCGCCGTAGCGCGTGCCGCTGGGCTCGTGGACGGCGACGACGGTGGCGCCGGGGAGGCCCTCGCCGGTCTCAGAGTCGAGGACGGTACCGCCGATGGCGGCCGTCGTGACGCCTTGGGCCCCGGCAGGAGCGGCGAGGGCGACGATCATCAGGGCGACGACCGCGAGCGGTAGGGTTCGGATCATGAGGGGAGGGGGGGTAGACGCGTGAGTCGGGGGCGAAGCTAGCCCGGAGGGGTCTCGCCCCGTGTGAAAGCGATGGGGAGTCACTGTGGCTTAACACCGGAAACGCCCCGGCGCGCCCGCGCCCGCCGCCCGCTCGGGGGTCGCGGTTCGGTTGGAATTTCTTAGCTTGCCCTCGCTCCCCCGCCTCCTGCTCCAGGCGCGCTGGGTGCGCCTCACGGGGGAACGCCACCCACCCAGCGCTGCCGGGAACGGGCTTACCAGCTCCCACCACCCCCATGTCCAGTGCTCCCTCCCGGCTTCGCTGGGGGCTCGTCGTGCTCGCGGCGCTCGCCGCCCCGGCCGCCTCCGCGCAAGTCACCACGGCCGGGCTCCGCGGCTTCGTCACCGACGACGCCGGCCAGCCCCTCCCCGGCGCGACCGTCGTCGCGACCCACGTCCCCTCCGGCACCGACTACGGCGCGGCCACGAGCAACGCGGGGGGGTACACGATCCCGAACATGCGCGTGGGCGGGCCCTATGCTGTCCGCGTCACCTTCGTCGGGTACGAGCCCTTCTCGCGCGACGACATCCTCCTCACCCTCGGCGAGTTCTACCAGCTCGACGTCGAGCTGGCCGAGGACCTCGCCGAGCTCTCCGAGGTCGAGGTCATCGCGGCCGGCGGGGTCTTCGACCCCAACCGGACCGGCGTCAACACGAGCCTGTCGGAGGACCAGATCGAGGCGATCCCGAGCCTCGGCCGCGACCTCGCCGACTTCACGCGGCTCACGCCGCAGGCCTACGTCGAGAACGACGACGACGACGGCCCGGCCGTCTCGATCGCCGGGCAGAGCAACCGCTACAACTCGATCTACATCGACGGCGCCGTCTCGAACGACGTCTTCGGGCTCTCGGCCCAGGGCACCAACGGCGGCCAGACCGGCTCCACGCCGATCTCCATCGACGCCGTCGAGCAGTTCCAGATCGCCGTCTCCCCCTTCGACGTCACGCAGTCGGGCTTCACCGGCGGCGCCATCAACGCCGTCACGCGCTCGGGCACGAACACGTTCGAGGGCTCGCTCTACGGCTTCTTCCGCAACGAGAGCCTCGCCGGCAAGACGCCCGACGGCCTCCTCGCGCTCGAGCAGGAGATCGACCCGGGCGCCGTGGCTGAGCGGCTGCCGGAGTTCTCGAACAACCGCTACGGCTTCCGCGTCGGCGGGCCCATCCTCCAGGACGAGCTGTTCTTCTTCGTCAACGCGGAGTTCCTCCGCGCCGAGACCCCGCTCCCCTTCGGCGGCGTCTACGAGGGCGACACCTCGCTCGACGGGATCCGCGAGCTGCGCCAGACGCTCATCGACGAGGTCGGCTACGACCCCGGGCAGTTCGGCGACGTCGCCTCCTCGCTCGACGACGACAAGGTGCTCGTGAAGCTGGACTGGAACGCGAGCCCGCGCCACCGGCTCTCGACGCGCTACAGCTACTCCGGCGCCGACAACGTGGACCAGTTCCCGAGCGAGATCGACGCCATCAGCTTCTCGAACAACGCCGAGGTCTTCCCCAACCGCACGCACTCGTTCACGGCCGAGCTGAACTCCACGCTCGGCGAGGACATGGCCAACAAGCTCATCGTCGGCTACACCAGCGTGAGCGACGACCGCGGCTTCGCCGGGGACCCGTTCCCGGACGTCTCCATCGACGACGGCGACGGCGAGATCTTCCTCGGCTCCGAGCCCTTCTCCACGGCCAACATCCTGGAGCAGGACATCCTCACGCTCACCAACAACTTCAACCTCTTCCGCGGCGACCACACGCTCACCTTCGGCGTCGGCGCCGAGTTCTACTCCATCGCCAACCTCTTCATCGCGCAGAACTTCGGCGACTACGAGTACAACTCCGTGGCCGACTTCCTCCAGTCGGTCTGCGCCGCGGGCGACGGGTCTTCGACCTACTGCCAGCAGAACTACAACGGCGAGGGGCCGGCCGCGCCCGACCGCTTCCAGCGCAACTACTCCCTCGTGGACAACGTGGCCGGCGACGCCTCGGACGCGATCGCGCCGTTCGACGCCTTCCAGGTCGGCGTCTACGCCCAGGACGAGTACCGCGTCAACCCGCAGCTCCGGCTCACGCTCGGCCTCCGCGCCGACGTCCCGAAGATCACGACGAACCCGGCCTTCGCCCCGGACGCGCCGCAGACGCTCCAGGAGGCCGCCCAGTTCTACGACCTCCAGGGCGCGCAGGCCGGCGAGACCCCCGCCGCGGCCGTCTACCTCTCGCCCCGGTTCGGCTTCAACTACGACGTCAACAACGACCGCACGCTCCAGCTGCGCGGCGGCGCCGGCATCTTCACCGGCCGCGTCCCGTTCGTGTGGCCGGGCGGCATGTTCAACAACAACGGCACGAACGTGGGCCGCGTCAGCACCGGCGGCACCCTGCCCGACGGCGACGACGACCCCGACAACAACCCGCCGATCCCGTTCATCCCGGACCCCCAGAACCAGCTCACGGGCGCGGACTTCGGGCAGGCGGACATCCCCAGCGGCAGCCTCGAGATCTTCGCCGAGGACTTCCGCTACCCCCGCGTCTTCCGCACCAGCCTCGGCGTCGACGCCCAGCTCCCGGGCGGCTTCGTCGGCACGCTCGAGGGGCAGTACACGAAGACCATCGACAACATCATCGTCACGAACGTGAACCTCGACCCGCGGGGGCTCACCATGACCGACGGCGTCGAGCAGCGCGTGATCTACGACCCCGCCCTGCCGAACGTCCTCGACCCCCGCTACTCGTCGGTCCACCTCGTCTCGTCGACGAGCGAGGGCTACGCCTACGACGTCACGGCGCGGCTCCAGAAGCAGCTCGACGACGTCTTCGGCGACGGCGACCAGCTCCTCTTCAACCTCTCGTACACCTTCGGCGACGCCTTCGCCGTCAACGACGGCGCGTCGAGCCAGATCAACACGCTCTGGCGGACGGTCGAGATCGGGGCCCAGGGGCCCAACGAGCAGGGCAACGTGCTCTCGCGGTCCGACTTCTCCATCGGGCACCGCGTCCTCGGCTCGGCCACGTTCCGGAAGGCGTTCCTGGACAACCTCGCCACGACGGTCTCGCTCTTCTACGTCGGCGAGAGCGGGCGCCCGTTCAACTACGTCATCGACAACTTCGGGCGGCTCGTCAACGCGACCGACTACCGCGACTACGGGCTCGTCTACGTGCCCGAGGACATCGACGAGATGGTGTTCGTCAGCGCCGAGGACGCCCAGCGCTACGAGACCTACATCCAGTCGAGCGAGTACCTCTCCTCGCGGCGCGGGCAGTTCGCCGAGCGCAACGGCAGCCGCCTCCCGTGGGAGAACATCGTCGACCTCAAGTTCGAGCAGGAGCTCTTCGCCAACCTCGGCGGCGGCGCCCGCAGCCTCAGCCTGACGTTCGACATCTTCAACTTCACGAACCTCCTCAACAGCGACTGGGGGCGTCGGTACGCGAAGTTCACGTCGTCGAGCACGGGCGGACTGGAGCTCCTCGAGTTCCAGGGCTTCTGCGGCGCCCTCGGCAAGGGGGCCCCGGCCGGCTGCGCCGGCGCTGGCGACCTCACGCCCGTCTACGACTACAACGCGAGCGTGGACACGGAGGAGGAGTTCTTCGACCGCCAGATCACCAGCGGCGGCGGCTCCTACGGGTCGCGCTGGCTGATGCAGCTCGGCGTGCGCCTGACCTTCTGAGCCGTCGCCTCAGGCCGGCTCGCTCCAGGGTCTGTCGCGGCCCCGCCCTCTCGGGGGTGGGGCCGCTTCTGTTCCGGCCGGGTCCGCGCGGCGTCGGGATCGGGAAAACCAGGATCTGTGCGTCGATATGGCCTGGATTCGTGAATTCAGACAAGTGTGATTGGAGGGGATGGGTGCGGGTCTGTAAATCCGCGCCTTCTCTCGGCGCCGCGCGCGCCGGACCTCCTCTCCAGCCGGCGGTCCCCCGACCGTCTACCACCGCTATGAGGACCCTCTACGCCCTCGCCCTTCTCGCCCTCACGCTCGCGCCCGCTGCGGCCCAGGACGCCCGCTTCGGTGCGGGCGAGCACGCGGCAGCTCCGCCCGTCGGGCGCCTCTGCGCCACCTACACGCCGACGGCCGAGGAGGCCGCCGCCGTCGAGGCCCAGGTGGCCGAGTGGCTCGCCCACAACCCGCCCTCGGAGTCGGCCGTCTCCATCCCTGTCGCCTTCCACGTCATCTACCGGTCCAGCACCGGCGAGGGCAACGTGCCCGAGTCGTGGCTCAACGCCCAGATCAACGTGCTCAACGCGGCCTACGCCGGCTCCGGCTACTCCTTCTACAAGTACAGCGTGGACCGCACCGCCAGCAGCGGCTCGTGGTTCGGTGCCACGAACGGCTCCAGCGCGGAGCGCTCGATGAAGCAGGCGCTGAACATCAGCCCGCGCGACGTCCTCAACTTCTACACGAACAAGCCGGGTCAGGGCCTCCTCGGCTGGGCCACGTTCCCCTGGATGTACCCCGAGAGCGACTACCGCCACGGCGTCGTCGTCCTCTACTCCACGCTGCCCGGCGGGGCCTCGGCGCCCTACAACCTCGGCGACACCGGGACGCACGAGGTGGGCCACTACCTCGGCCTCTACCACACCTTCCAGGGCGGCTGCAACGAGAGCGCCGGCGACTACGTCTCCGATACGCCGGCCGAGGCGAGCCCGGCCTACGGCTGCCCTACCGGCCGCAACACGTGTTCGACGGGCGGCAGCGACCCGATCCACAACTTCATGGACTACACCGACGACGCCTGCATGTACGAGTTCACGAACGGGCAGCGGAGCCGGATGACCACGTACACCTCGTACTACCGCCCTGGGCTCGGCTTCGTCGCGCCGCCGCCGCCGGCGAGTGCCACGCTCGCGGCCCCCGCCCTCGCCGTCGCGAGCGCGCCCAACCCGTTCGCCGAGGCGGCGACGGTCCGCATCACGCTCGCCGCAGCGTCCGACGTCCGCGTCGTGGTCTACGACGTGCTCGGGCGGGAGGTGGCCGTGCTCCTCGACGGCACCTTCGAGGCGGGCACGCACGCGGCCGTGTTCGAGGCGGGCACGCTCCCGGCCGGGACCTACCTCTACCGCGTCACGGCGGGCCAGGAGGCGGTGACGGGCCGGATGCAGCTCGCGCGCTGACCCGCTCGCGAGGCCACGCCTCGGGGGGCCGCTCCGCGCATCGGGGCGGCCCCTCGTTACTGCATCTCGCGCGCCACCCTCTCGGCCTCGGCGAGGGCGCGCAGCAGGTTGCCGCCGAGCACCTTCCGGACGTCCTCCTCGGCCCAGCCCCGCGCCAGCAGGCCGTGCGTGATCCAGGGCAGCCGCGTCACGTCCTCCAGCCCCTCCGGCAGCGCCGGCACCCCGTCGAAGTCGGAGCCCAGGCCGACGTGGTCCACGCCGGCCACCGCGGCGATGTGCTCGATGTGGTCGAGGGCGTCGGCGAGGGTGGCGGCGCGGAGGCCGCGGGCGGCAGACTCGGCGCCGATGGCGTCCCAGAGCCGCGTGAGGTCGCCGCCGTAGTCGCGCTCGACGCGCCGCTCGACGGCCGCCATCACCACCGTGTCGAGCGCTCGGTTGACGACGTCGGCGTAGAGGTTGACGAGGGCGACGCCGCCGGTCGCAGCGAGGGCGCGGAGCTGGGCGTCGGAGAGGTTGCGCACGTTGGGGGTGAGCGCGCGGGCCGACGAGTGGCTGGCCAGGACGGGCGCGCGGCTGGCGCGGACGGCGTCGGCGAACGTGCCGTCGGAGACGTGGGAGACGTCGACGAGCACGCCGAGCCGGTTCATGGCCTGGACGAGGGCCACGCCCTGCTCGGTCAGCCCGCCGTGCCGCGGCGTGTCCTGCGACGAGTCGGCCCACGCGTTCGTGTTGGTGTGGGTGAGCGTGACGTAGCGGATGCCGGCGTCGCGGAGCTGCGCCAGGACCGCCTCCGAGGCCTGGAGGGCGTGGCCCCCTTCGAGGCCGAGGAGGATGGCCTTCTGCCCGCCGCGCGTGAGGCGGAGCACGTCCCCCGACGTGTACGCCATCGCCACGCCGTCGAGGGCCTCGACCTGCCGTTCGACCTCAGCGATCATGGCGAGGGCGCGGTCCGTGGCTCCTTGCCCCTCGCCGTAGTGGCGCGAGACGAAGATGGAGAAGAAAGGCGCGTCGAGGCCGCCCTCGACCATGCGCGGGAGGTCGAGGTGGGCGCGGCCGGGCTGCGGCGCGTGCCGCTCGCCGAGGCGGTACCCCTCGTCGAGCATGAGCGACGGGGTGTCCACGTGGCCGTCCATCACGAGGGCG
>JAWWCA010000129.1:0-10376 GCA_033720695.1 Rubricoccaceae bacterium | reverse complement strand
GTTGGCCGCGGACCCCGCCCCCCCCGCCCTGCCCGCCCCCCGCCGCTCCCACGCCCCCGCGACCGCCGCTAGCTGCGCGCCGGCCGCGGCGGCCCAGGCGGGGGCGCGCGCCCCCGGCCGCGACGAGGGGCTCACGCTCGCCGAACTGCAGGAGGTGGGCGCCGCCGTGGGCATCGCGCCGGAGTTCGTGGCCCGCGCCGCCCGCGCCGTGGACCACCGGGGCCGGGCCGCCCCGCGCAAGACGATCCTCGGCCTGCCCCTCGGCGTGTCCCGCACCGTCGTCCTCCCCGGCCCCCTCTCGGACGGCGACTGGGAGCGCCTCGTCGTCGACCTCCGCGACACCTTCGGCGCCCGCGGCCGGCTCCGCCAGGACGGCTCCCTCCGGCAGTGGACGAACGGGAACCTCCAGGTCCTCGCCGAGCCCGTCGAGGGCGCCCACCGCCTCCGGATGAAGACCCTCAACGGGAGCGCGCAGTCAGGGATGGTGGGCGGCCTCGTCAACCTGATCGGCGGCCTGGTCTTCTTCGCCCTCTACGGGCTGATGGCGGGCTCGGGCGAGGAGCCGCCGTTCTGGATCCCCGCCGTCCTCGTCCTCGCGGGGCTCGCGTTCTTCAGCTACGCCGCGGTCCGGCTCCCGTCGTGGGCGCAGGAGCGCGAGCGGCAGTTCGAGGCGCTCGCGGCCCGCGCCTCCGAGCGCGTCGCGGCCGCCCAGCGCCCGCCGGCCGCGTTGCCCCAGGCGCAGCCGCGCCTCGACCTCGGGGCCGCCGCCAGCGCGGACCGCGCCGCCGACGCCGCGCCCGTGCCCCGGCGCTCGCGCGAGTAGCGCCGCGCCCCTCCCCGCCATGCACCTCCGCGCGGCCCGGCCCGACGACGCCCCTGCCCTCGCCGCCCTGTTCGCCGACGCGGTTCGCGCCGCCGGGCCGGCACGCTACAGCCCTCCCCAGGTGGAGGCCTGGGCCGCCGCCGCCGACCATCCCCGCGCCCTCTGGCACCGCCTGCTCCGCCACGACACGTTCGTGGCCGAGGACGAGACCGGCCCCATCGGCTTCGCGGGGCTGGCGCCCGACGGGCACGTGACGGCGCTCTACGTGCGCCCCGACCGGATGCGCCGGGGCGTCGGCTCGGCCCTCCTCGACGCCGTGCTCGCGCGGGCCGAGACGCTGGGGCTGGGTCGGCTCTACGCCGAGGCGAGCCTGTTCAGCCTCCCCCTCTTCGAGCGGGCCGGGTTCACGCGGTCCCACGTCGAGAGGATCGAGCGGCGCGGGGTGCGGTTCGAGCGGCACCACGTCGTCCGCGTCGCGGGCGAGGCGGGCGGCGTTGACGGCGGCGTGCGAAACGCGTAGCCTGCACTCCTCCCCACCGACACCCGCGATGCGCCTCCCCCTCCGGCCTTCCCTCCTCGGCCTCGCCGTCTGGGCGGCGCTGCCGCTCGGCTGCCACCCGGACGCCCCCGCCGAGCCGGACGCCCCACCGACGCCCATCGCGGTCGCCGACCCCTCCGACGCCGGAGCCGACGGGCTGGCCGAGGCGGCGGCGGCGTTCCTCCGCACGCTGGACGCGGCGCAGCGGACGCAGGTGCAGCAGCCGTTCGACAGCGCCGAGCGCCAGACCTGGACGTACCTCCCGGGCGAGCGGCAGGGCCTCGCCCTCGGCGACCTCGCGGCCCCGCAGCGCGAGGCGCTCCACGCCCTCCTGCGGACCGCCCTGTCTGCGGAGGGCTACGAGAAGGCGGTCGGGGTGATCGAGTTGGAGGATATCCTCGGCGCCCTCACCGGCAACCCGATGTTCCGCGACGCCGGGCGCTACTACGTCACCGTCTTCGGCACGCCCGGCGCCGACCGGCCCTGGGGGTGGCGCTTCGAGGGGCACCACCTCTCGCTCAACTACACCTCGGTCACCGACGCCGTCGTGGCGACGACGCCGGCCTTCTTCGGGGCCAACCCCGCCGAGGTGCCCTCCGGGCCCCGCGCCGGCTGGCGCCTCCTCGCCGACGAGGAGGACCTCGGCCGACGGCTCTTCCTCGCCCTCGACGCCGACCAGCGCGCGCGGGCCCTCCTCAGCGCTCGCGCTCCGCGCGACATCCTCACCGGGACCGACCGGAAGGTGCGCCTCGACGGTTTCGAGGGGCTCCCCGCCTCGGCCATGACCGAGCCCCAGCGCGCCCTCCTCGACGCCCTCGTCGCCGTCTACCTCGAGGCCCCGGAGGACGCCCTCGTCGAGCGCTGGCGCGCCGAGGTCCGCGCCACGCCCCCCGAGCGCCTCTTCTTCGCCTGGGCCGGCGGCGACGCACCGGGGGAGGGGCACTACTACCGCGTCCACGCCCCCGCCCTCCTCATCGAGTACGACAACGTGCAGGGGGGCGCGAACCACGTCCACGCGGTCGTCCGCGACCCGCGCGGCGACTTCGGCGAGGACCTCCTGCGCCGGCACTACGAGACGAACGCGCACTGAGCCCGCTCGCATGGTCTCCTCCCTCGTCACGCGTGTGAGCGCGGCCGTCCTCCTCGCCGGCGGGCTCGTCCTCCTGTTCCTGCCCGACGGGGTCCTTCCCGCCCTCGCGCCGGGCGTCCCGCCGGAGGCGTCCTGGCTCGGGCAGCTCCTCGCGGCGGCGTGGCTGGGCGTGGCCGCGCTCAACGGGCTCCAGCGCAACGCGATCCTCGGGGGCGTCTACGGCCGGCCCGTCGTCGTCGCGAACGGGGTCCTCTACTTCGTCGGGGCAGCCTCCCTCGTGCGGGCGCTGCTCGACGGCGACGCGGTGCCCGGCCTCTGGGCGCTCGCCGCCCTGATGGCCACGTTGGCGGCGGCCTACGGCTTCCTCCTCTTCCGCGGCCCCTTCGACGCGCCGGACCGGAGCCCCGCGGTCGGCGGCGACGTTTCCCGAGCGCCCGACCCTCCTGCCCGATGACCGACCCCCACCGTGCCCTGATCCACGCGGCTGAGCGCTGGACGCCCCTCGACGAGGCGCAGCAGCGGACCCTCGCCGACGCCTTCGCCATTCGCGAGGTGGAAGCGCAGGCGCACCTCGTCCTGCCGGGCGCGACCGACCACGACGTGCTCTTCGTGGCCCGTGGCCTCCTCCGCTTCTACTACCCCGCCGACGACGGGCGGGAGTCCAACAAGGCGTTCGTGGCCGAGGGCGAGTTCGCGGGGGCGCTCGCGGCCGCCAACCTCGGCCTCCCCCTCCTCTACGGCGTGCAGGCGCTGGAGCCCACGACGGTGCTCGCGACGCCCTACACCGACTTCGTCGCGCTCATGGAGGCGGACCCGGCCTTCGAGCGGCTGGGCCGCAAGCTGGCCGAGCTCATCCTCACGCGGAAAGAGCTGCGCACGCGCTCGCTCTTGCTCCAGAGCGCGCGGGAGCGGTACCTCGACTTCGTGGCGCAGCACCCACGGCTCGTCCAGCGCGTCCCGCTCTACCACATCGCCTCGCTCCTCGGCGTCACCGACGTCCACCTCTCGCGCGTGCGGCGCGAGTTGGCCGAGGCCACCGCGTAGCGGCGGGGTTCTGAACCCAGGTTAAGGCGCGCACCGGCCGCGGGGGCGCAGCTTCGTGTCCTCGGCCCCTCACCGGGTCGGCGTCCTCTGTTCCCGTTCCCCGGACCCCTCTCCCCATGCAACCCGTCGCCTTCCTCGGCCTCGGCGCGATGGGCGCCCGCATGGCCGCCCGTCTGCTCGACGCCGGCCACCCCGTCATCGTCTACAACCGCACGCCCGAGCGGGCCGCGCCCCTCCGCGACCGCGGCGCCACGGTCGCCGACTCGCCCCGCGCGGCGGCCGAGCAGGCCGATGTCGTCGTCGCCATCGTCCGCGACGACGAGGCCTCCCGCGCCGTGTGGCTGGCCGACGATGGTGCGCTCCACAGCCTCCGCGAGAGCACCGTCGCCGTCGAGTCGAGCACGGTCACCCCGGGGTGGGCGCGGGCCTTGGGCGAGGCCGTCGCCGAGCGAGGGGCCGCGTTCCTCGACGCGCCCGTGCTCGGCTCGCGGCCCCAGGCCGAGGCCGGCGCGCTCGTCCACCTCGTCGGCGGCGACGCAGCGGCGCTGGCCCGGGTCGAGGGCGTGCTCCGCGTGCTCGGGCAGGCCGTCCACCTCGTCGGCCCGACCGGCGCAGGGGCGGCGATGAAGCTGGCGGTGAACGCCCTCTTCGCCGTGCAGACGGCGGCCCTCGCCGAGTTGATCCCCACGCTCGCCCGCCACGGCATCGCGCCCGCCGAGGCCGTGGAGGTCCTCAACGCCCTGCCGACGGCGAGCCCTGCCGCCCGGCGCGTGGCGACGGGAATGACGACGCGCGCGTTCGCACCCAACTTCCCCATCCACCTCGTCGCGAAAGACCTGCGCTACGCCGCGGCCACGGCGAGCGAGGCGGGCGTCGCGGCGGGCGTCGTCGCGGCTGCGCACGCGGCGTTCGCGGAGGCCGACCGCCAGGGATACGGCGGGGACGACCTCATCGGCGTCGTTCAGCTCCACGAGGCTCGGTAGGCTGCGACCTCGCGCGGGGTGGGTCGGCCTCCGGCCGACCGAGCGGCCGACTCGTTTGCAGGAGATCGTGGGCTGAGCGTTTCTTTCCTCCGTCGCCGTCCAGACGCCGCCGGCCCGATGCAGCCCTCCGACGAGACCCATCGCCTTCTCCGGGAGATCCGCGACGCGCAGCAGGCAATGCTGGCCGAGTACCAGCGCATGGCCGCCCGCTCGACCGCCCTCCAGGAGCGCGCGGTGGAGCAGCAGGAGCAGATGGCCCGGCTGTACCGGCGCGTCGTCGCGCTCGGCGGGGCCGGGGTCGGGGCGCTCCTCGTGTTCGTGCTCTACCTCGCCCTCCGGGTCCTCCGCTACCTCCCGTGACGGCGCCCCGGCCGATCATCTTCCGGACCCGGGTGGACCGCTGGCTGCTCGTCCTCCTCGTCGGCTCCCTGGTCGGCGGGCTCGGGATCTGCGCCCTCGTGGCGGTCACGGAGAGCGCGGCCGAGGGCTGGCTCGGCGTCGCGATCGTGCTCGGGACCACGCTGTTCGTGGTCGCCCTCAGCGTGCCGACGGAGTACGTCCTCGCTGAGGACGCGCTCGTCGTCCGGTTCGGCCTCTTCCGGAGCACGATCCCCCTCGCCACCATCGAGCGGGTGTATCCGACGCGGAACCCGCTGTCCGCGCCCGCCTGGTCGCTGGACCGCCTCGGCATCCGCTACCGGACGCGCGAGCGCCCGCGGCTGATGCTGGTCTCGCCCGCGGAGACGGACGCCTTCCTGGCGGCGCTCGCCGAGCGCGCCGGGCTGGAGCGACGGGGCTCGGAGCTGGTGCGCCCCGTGCGTCCCTGACGCAGAACGACCCTACCGCAGGAAGGCACGGACGGCGTCGAGGTCGCCGTCGTGCGGGGCCGGGCGGAGGCCGAGGACGTGTGTCATGAGGGCGTAGACGTGGACGTTCTCGACGGGACCGACCGTGACGCCGCGCCGAAACGACGGGCCGCGCGCCAGCAGGAGCGCGCCCATCGAGGGCAGGCGCGGGTCGAACCCGTGGGAGCCCCACACCGCAGGCGCCGGATCGCGACGGCCCCACCGGGCGCGCGTCGTGACCGTCCACCCCTCGTCGGCGAGGAGCAGGATCGGGGGGATGCGCGGGCTCGCTCGGTAGTGGAGGTGCGGCGGCGTCTCCTCGCGGCGGACGACGCGGACGTGCGGGAGGCGCGCGCGCCGGAGCGCAGCGTAAAGCGCCTCGGCCCGGCCCCGCCGGGGCCAGACCCCCATCGGCTCCTCCCCCGTCACCCGTTCGACGTCGGCCCGGACGGCGGCGTCGAGGTGGTCGTCGAGAAAGACGACGCGGTCGGCGGCCATCTCGGTCATCCCGTGGTCGGAGACGACGACGAGGTGGGCGTGCTCGCTCAGCCCGCGGCGGTCGAGCCCGTCCATCAGGCGGCCGAGCGCGCGGTCCACGTCGGCCACCGCAGCGGCGGTCTCGGGCGCGTCGGGCCCGTGGGCGTGGCCCGCCTCGTCCACGCCGCCGAAGTAGAGCGCGAGGAAGGCCGGGCGCTCGGAGGCCGGGAGGTCGAGCCAGGACAGGACGGTGTCCACGCGCGTGGCGTAGGGCACGCGCCCGTCGAACGGCGCCCACCGCCACGGCCGCACGCCGCCCACCGCGGCCTCGGAGCCCGGCCACGCCCACACCCCGGCCCGGCGGCCCTGTCGCTCGGCCGCCACCCAGATCGGCTCGCCGCCCCACCACCGCGCCTCCCCCTGCACCGACCGATCCCCCGCGTCGAACACGGCGTCGAGGTCGGGGTCGTAGAACCGGTTGCCGACGATGCCGTGGTGCGCAGGCCGGAGGCCCGTCGCGATCGTGTAGTGGTTGGGGTACGTGACGGAGGGGTACGCCGGGATCATCCGTTCGGCGCGGACGCCCTCGGCCGCGATGCGCGCCAGCGTCGGCGCGGGGTGGCGCTCGAGGTAGTCGTGCCGGAACCCGTCGATGGAGACGAGCAAGAGCGTCGGAGCGGGAGCCTCGTCGGGGGGGCCGGCCCCGAGCCCCCCGACGAGGAAACGCACGAGGAGGTAGAGCGCCGTGACGGCGCCGAAGAGCAGGGCGCCGAGGACGGTCCAGGCGACCAGCGTGCGTCGGGACATCGGGGATCCGGTTGCGTGAGACGGGCTCCTGGCCCTACGGCCGAACGCCCGATTGGTGACAGGCCCCGCTCTGGCAGGGCTCGGCGACGGCCTCGCCGAGCCGAGGGGAACCGCGGCGTGACAAGGCGCTATGTTCCGCGAGAACCCGGGCTAGGCCGCGCCCACTTACTGGCTCCTCGCGTCAGACTCCTCCTCGGATGCTCCGCTCCCTCGTCCTCCTCGCGCTGGCCGGCTCGCTCTCGGGCGTCGGCATCGCCTCGGCTCAGACGGCCGTCGGCGACACCCTCTTCACCTTCAACGCCGGCCAGATCACCCCCACCCAGGACACCGGCCTCTCCGGCATCGTGTTCGCCGACGGCCACCACTGGGTCACCAGCTTCAACCCGCCCACCTACGACCACCAGCTCTACAAGATCGCCCCCGACGGGTCCGAGGTGGTCGAGAGCTACTCCCTGGGGACGGGCTACCACGCCTACTACGACCTCGCCTACGACGGCGCCTTCCTCTACGTCACCGACCGCGACCACCTCGCCCAGATCGACCCCGCCACCGGGGCCTTCACCGGCGTCCAGATCCCGGCCGACTTCGGCGTCTACCTCGTCGCGGGCGTGGCCTACGACCCGGCCACCGACCACTTCTGGGTCGTCCCTCAGCGCAACGGCCAGCTCCAGGTGATCCACGAGATCGACCGGGCCGGTACCGTTCTCCGCACCTTCCCCAACCTCGACACCGACTACACGGCGGCGCTCACGTGGGACACCTGGTCGCCCGGCGGGCCGTTCCTGTGGACGTTCAGCCGGGAGGAGGTCGGCCTCGGGTCGCGGGGCGTGCTCCGGCAGTTCAGCCCGGCCGTCGGCGCCTTCACCGGCGTCGAGATCGAGATGGTCAACCGGAGCCCGTTCGTCGAGGACTCGCCGCTCGGGTGCAGCCTCACCAACGCCCTCGACGACGACACGGTGACGATGATCACGCTCCAGGCGGGCGCCCTCCAGGTGACCGACGGCCTCGACTGGGTGGTGGTCTACGACGCCGACCTCCGCGACGGCCCGCCCCTGGGCCCGCAGATCACCGTCTCCCCGACCGCCATCGAGGTCGACACCCCGCAGGACGAGACCATCCGCGTCCCCGTCGCCATCGGCAACACGGGCACCGTGGACCTCACGTGGGACGCCTACGCCGGGAACGTCGACGCGGCCCTCAGCCCCATCGGCGGGCTGGGCGACGTGCAGGCCGTCGTGGACGTGACCGGCGCCATCGGCGACGAGGGCGTCTTCGTCAACGGGATGACCGCGGCCCGCGGGCACCTTTGGGTCTCCGGGCACGCGGGGCCGGGCAACGACCGGCTCTACAAGATCACCCTCGACGGCGCCCTCGTAGACTCCTACCCCATCGGGGGCCTCTCCTCGCTCGGCTGGCGGTCCCTCACCTCCGACGGCGACTTCATCTACGGCACCGACACCTACTCCATCCCCGTCTGGTCCATCGACTCGACCCGGCTCGTGAGCCAGGTCATCACCGGCAGCATCAGCCCGAACGCCCTCGCCTACGACCCCGACAACGAGCACTTCTACCTCGGCAGCGGCACTGGCGCCATCGAGGTGCTCGACCGGGAGGGCGACACGGTCCGCTTCCTGATCACGCCCTACGACCTCGAGGGCCTCGCCTGGGACGACCTCTCGCCCGACGGCCCCTTCCTGTGGGCCTGGGTCGACCTGCCCAGCGGCGCCGGGAGCTGCTGCGAGGCCGTCCAGCTGGACCCGGCGACGGGGCTCGCCACCGGCGTGCGCTTCCTCGCGACGGACCAGGGGACGCTGCCGAGCCAGCCCGAGGCGGCCGCCCTCACGCGCGACGTCGAGGCCGGCACCCTGAGCCTCCTGGGCCTCCAAGAGAGCGAGGACTACACGGGCTACGAGGCCTTCGTCGTCGGCTACGACCTAGCCGTGGCGCCGCCGCCCGCCTGGCTCGACCTCGAGGGCGCCACCGTCGGCCGCGTCGCGCCCGGCGCCACCGACACCCTCACCGTCGCCATCCACGGCGCCGCGTCCGACACCACGCTCGCGGCGGTCCTCCAGATCGGCAGCAACGACCTCGACCAGCCCCTCGTCGAGGTCCCCATCACCCTCGTCGTGGCCGACCGGCAGCCCGACGACGACGGGATGGTCCCGGGGCCGGGGCGGGCCGTCGTGGCGGCGCACTATCCCAACCCCTTCACGCCGCCGACCCGGATCCGCTTCGAGCTTCAGGAAGCGGCCGACGTGACGCTGGCGATCTACGACATCCGGGGCCGCCGCATCGTCCAGATGGCGCAGGCGTTCGCGCCGGGCCCGCACGCGTTCGTGTGGGATGGCGCAACCGACGGGGGCCGACCGGCCGCCAGCGGCGTCTACGTCTACACCCTCCGGATCGGCGATGCCGTGACCACACGCAAGGTGGTGCTGGTGCGGTAGCCCCCCGCCCCGACACGCGCACCGGAGGGCGCCGTCCGACGATTGCGCCCTCCGACGTTTTTCCGCTGGCGGACCGCTCCCACCCGACGGAGGCCACAGGAACAGGACCCCGACAAAGTCACGCCCGCGCCGACCTCAGTCCTCCCCGGCGGCGAGGTCTCTCCAGGACGGGTTCGCCGCGTTGATGAGCGCCACCTTCTTCGCGCGCCGCCACCCCTTCAGTTGCTTCTCACGCGCGAGGGCGTCTCGAATGGACGGATACGCTTCCAGGTAGACGAGCCGGTCCATCGCGTAGCGCGCCGTGAAGCCGTCCGGGTGCACGCCCGCCTTGTGCTCCGCCACGCGCCGTTCGAGGTCATTCGTGACCCCGATGTAGAGCGTACCCGAGCGATTGGTGAGGATGTAGACCCAGTACGTCTTCATGGCAGCCGTTCCCTTCCCCTTCATCCGGAACGCAGCGCTGCCCCGCCTCACCCTGTCGTCCTGAGCGAAGCCCCGCTCCCCTCGTCATCCTGAGCGGAGCGCAGCGGAGTCGAAGGATCTCTGCCAGAGACGATGTCCCGGCAACGAACCGAAGGTAGGCTGGAGACGACGTTCAGAAGAAGCTCACGCCACCGATCACGGAGGGCGCATCGAGCCAGCAGAGATCCCTCGACTCCGCTCGGGATGACAGACTGGAAAGAAATGCACGCCCGGCCGCCGGGGCGGACCGGGCGCGCGTCACCCTTCCCCAAGGATGATCGGTGGGGGCGTGGGGGCACGGCTCAGCCGCACCCCGTGCTCGCCCCGCAGTTGGTGCAGGAGTAGCAGGCCCCGGCGCGGACGGTGATGCTCCCGCAGTTGGGGCAGGCGGGGGCGTCCTCCTGGTTCTGGAACGCGGACGGCCGGCCGGCGCTGCCCTCGGCCATGAACGCCTCGACGGTCTGCCCCACGAGCGCGGGCTCGGCGGCGAAGAGGTCGGCCTGCTCCTCGTCGGAGGCGGCGCCGTGGCGGCGGGCCTCGTCCGCCACGGCCTCCTTAGGGTTTGCGGTCTCCTCCGGCTCGGCGTAGGGGTCGGGGCTCTCGTCGGGCTGGCCGATGAACTTGAGCGAGAGGTAGCGGAAGATGTAGTCCGTGATGGACTTGGCGATGGGGATCTGGGGGTTGTTGGTGAACCCGGCCGGCTCGAAGCGGACGTGGCCGAACTTGCTCACGAGGTCCTCGAGCGGCACGCCGTACTGGAGCGCGAGCGAGATGGCCGTGGCGAAGGAGTCCATGCGCCCGGCGATCGTCGAGCCCTGCTTCGCCATCGTGATGAAGATCTCGCCGGGGAGGTCGGTGTC
>JAWWCA010000128.1:0-10456 GCA_033720695.1 Rubricoccaceae bacterium | reverse complement strand
CTGGCCGAGAGCGCCCTCCATAGCGGCCTCGGCGCCGAGGTCACGCTCCACCGCCCGGACGCGATGCGCCTCGACGCCCTCCTCTTCGGCGAAGCCCAGAGCCGGATCGTGGTCACCGTCGCGGCGGGCGACACCGAGGCGGCCGAGCGGCTCGTGCGCGACCACGCCGCTCAGCTCACCCGGATCGGCACCGTCGGCGGCAACGCGCTAGGAATCGCTGTGGACGGCGCGATGGTGCTGCACGCGCCCGTCGCCGCGCTCGCCGCGCCCTACCACGCCTCGATTCCCGAGGCGATGGGGGAGGTGCTGGCGGAGGCGTAGAGCGCGGGGGAGGCCTTGCCGATGGGCGCCGTGGCCTCGGGCGCGGGCAGCATCGCGCCGCACGTCCCGAGCAGCCACCACAGGAGGATGAAGATGAGGACGGTGCTGATGCAGCCGCCGCCGAGCTTGTGGGCGCCGTAGCCGGCGAGAAGCCCACGGAAGAGGTTGTTCATCAGAGGGGAACGGAGGAGAGAGGAGGCGTCTGTACGCGGCGCGCGGCGTTTGGCTCCCGCCTGCTCGCCAGCGGGGAGATGGGGCGGCGCGCGGATCGGAACGCGGGGGAGCTGCCGTATTCCCCGGCAAGCGCGCGTCGCGGCGCTTAGCTTGGGCCCGGCGCTGCCGCGGCCGGGAACCCCCGGGCGTACCCCCTCCGGGAGAACACACCCCAACGCCTCCCGTTCAACCTCCCCTACCTGTTCCCCAACCCCCCGTTCCAATGGCCGACAACGCGAAGTATATCACGCTTTCCGACGACAACTTCGAGCAGGAAGTGCTCAAGAGCGACCAGCCCGTCCTCGTCGACTTCTGGGCCGCGTGGTGCGGGCCGTGCCGCGTCATCGCGCCCACCATCGAGGAGATCGCCAACGAGTACGAGGGGAAGGCGAAGGTCGGCAAGCTCGACGTCGACCACAACCCGCAGGTGGCCATGCAGTACGGGATCCGCTCCATCCCGTCGCTCATCTTCTTCAAGGACGGGCGCCCCGTGGACCAGATGATCGGGGTCGTCCAGAAGGCCGTCCTCGCGCAGAAGCTCGACACGCTCGTCGGCCAGGAGGTCTGAGCCGGCGGGCCCAGACCCCCCGACCCGTATCTTCGGAGGGGCGGCCCGCGGGCCGCCCCTCCCCGTGTAGCTGCACCCCGCCATGAGCGACGCGACGACCAACGGCACCCCCGACCTCTCGGCCTTCGACGGCGTGGACTTCACCGACGCCGAGCGCCGGACCGTGGTGGTGATCGGGACCGGCCCGGCCGGGCTCACCGCCGCCCTCTACACCGCCCGCGCCAACCTCGAGCCCCTCGTGATCCAGGGCGCCCAGCCCGGCGGCCAGCTCATCACCACGACCGACGTCGAGAACTACCCCGGCTTTCCCGATGGCATCCTGGGGCCGGAGATGATGCAGCTCTTCGAGAAGCAGGCCGCCCGCTTCGGCGCCGACCTCCGCTACGGCACCGTCACCGCCGTCGACTTCTCCGAGCGGCCGTTCCGCCTGCTCGTGGACGAGGTCACGCCCGTCCTCGCCGAGACCGTCATCATCTCGACGGGCGCCAGCGCGAAGTACCTCGGCCTGGAGAACGAGAGGCGCCTCCTCGGCCACGGCGTCTCCGCCTGCGCCACGTGCGACGGCGCCTTCTTCCGGGGCCAGGACGTCGCCATCGTCGGCGGCGGCGACACGGCGATGGAGGAGGCCCTCTTCCTGACG
This sequence comes from Rubricoccaceae bacterium, assembly GCA_033720695.1. GTDB lineage: Bacteria > Bacteroidota > Rhodothermia > Rhodothermales > Rubricoccaceae > DATGQT01. The sequence continues at coordinate 8,714 of JAWWCA010000128.1, read as the reverse complement.
CGGTTCGCGGACACCGTCACCGTGATCCACCGCCGCGCCGAGCTCCGCGCCTCGAAGATCATGCAGGAGCGCGCCTTCGCCAACCCGAAGATCCGCTTCCTCTGGAACACCGTCGTCACCGACGTCCTCGGCGACGCCACCGTCGAGGGGCTCCGCATCGAGAGCAGCGAGACCGGCGAGGCCCGCACGCTCGACGTCCAGGGCTTCTTCGTCGCCATCGGCCACCAGCCGAACACGGACATCTTCCAGGGCTGGCTCGACATGGACGACGCCGGCTACATCCAGACGCGGCCCGACTCCACCTACACGAACGTGCCCGGCGTCTTCGCCTCCGGCGACGCCCAGGACCACGTCTACCGCCAGGCCGTCACCGCCGCCGGCACCGGCTGCATGGCCGCCATCGACGCCGAGCGCTGGCTCGCCGAGCACGGCGAGATCGACGAGGTCCGCACGGCGACGGAGTACCACGCCGCCCCCGCCGAGGACAGCGCCGACGCGGTGCCGGTGGAGGACAAAATCGCCGACTGAGTCTTCTTGAGGGAGAACGACGAGACCGAATCCGTAGATCGCTCGCCGTCGGGACAACCGCTCTTCCGCCATGCGCCTCCTGCTCCTCCTCGCCGCCCTGCCCGCCCTCTTCGCGCCGCCCGTCCAGGCGCAGCGCCCGCTCGCCGACAAGATCGAGGACCTCCGCCGGACGGCCGCCGTCCGCGCCGCCCTCGCCGAGGACGGGCAGACGCGCGCCTACGACGTCATCGTGACGACGGAGGACGGCGTGGTCGCGCTCAGCGGCGAGGTGGGGACGCTCGGCGCTCGCGAGCGAGCCGAGGCCGTGGCCCGGGCCGTCCGCGGTGTCCGCGCCGTCGAAAATGGCCTCCGCGTCGAGGGACAGCCCGCTGTGCTGCCGACGCGTGCCGAGGCGCCGCCCGCCGAGCGCGTCGACGCGCCGCCGGCCCGCGCCGCCGCGGAGCCCCCGGCCGAGGAACCGGAGGCGCAGGCTCCGCAGCCCACCTACCACACCGTCGGCCGCGGCGACACGCTCTACTCCATCGCGCGCCGCTACGGGACCACGGTGGAGGCGCTCCAGCGCCTCAACCGCCTCCGCTCCACCGACATCCGCGTCGGCCAGCGCCTCCGCGTGCGGTAAGGGCCGACCCCCCGGGTTAGCCGCGGATGCGCCCGTCGTCCTCGTCGTAGAGCTCGCTCTGGCGCAGCAGCGTGTAGGGGTTCATCTTCCGCCCGCTGTGCGTGGCGCGCCCGCCGTCTTTGAGCACCTGGAAGTGGAGGTGCGGCGGGGTGTGGCGCGCGTTGCCGGTGGTGCCGACGTAGCCGAGGGTGTCGCCCTGGAAGACGGCGAGGCCGCTCCGGATGCCCGGCGCGTAGCGGTCGAGGTGGGCGTAGTAGAAGCGGTAGCGGCGGTCGGGGGAGACGAGGTAGAGCACCTTGCCGCCGAGGCGGTTCGTCCGCACGCGCTCCAGCCGCCCGTCGGCCACGGCCACGACCGGCGTGCCGCGCGGGGCCATGATGTCGATGGCCTGGTGGACGCGCCCGCCCGAGCGGGCGTCGTGGAACGTGTCGCGCAGGTCCTCCGGTCCGATCCCGGCGACAGGGATGAGGAGGCGGTCGGCGGAGAACGAGAGGGCGGCGCGGCGGAGCGGGAGGCCGGCAGCCTCCATGGCCGCGGCCGAGACGCCCACGGCGCCCGGCGGCACCACCACGGTGTCGGCCACGGCGACGACGCGGACCGGCGGCGGGTCGGGGGCGGTGTCGAGGGAGGGCATGGCGAGGGCCGCTGCGAGGAGCGGCACGGCAGCCGCCGGGACGACGGCGCGGCGGAGCCACGTCGAGACTGGGTGGTGGAGCATGAGGAACGGGGAGAGCGAGGACGACCGAGGCCCGCGGGGGGCCTCCGTGGCGGGGCGCGCCGAGCGGCGGGCCTACCGCTTGAACAGGTTCCGGAGGATGAACGTCACGTTCTCCTTCCGCTCGCGCAACCGGCGCGAGAAGTACGGCACCCACTCGGTGCCGTAGGGCACGTAGACGCGCATGTTGTAGCCCTCGTCCACGAGCGCGCGCTGCGTCTCGGGCCGGAGGCCGTAGAGCATCTGGAACTCGAAGTCGTTGGGGTCGACGGCGGCCTCGGTCACGAAGGCCTTCGTCGCCGCGATGAGCTCGTCGTCGTGGGTGGCAATGCCGGGGTAGCGGCCGTGCAGGAGGAGCGCCTTCATGTAGCGGCGGAACTTCTCCCGGATCGTGACCATGTCCTGGTAGGCGAGGTGCTCGGGCTCGGCATAGGCCCCCTTGCACAGGCGCACGCGCGCCTGCAGCTCGCACATCCGCTCGACGTCGCGCTCGGTCCGCTTGAGGTACGCCTGGAGCACGACGCCGACGTGGTCCCGGAAGTCGGGGTAGACGGCCTCGAAGACGTCGAGCGTCGACTGCGTGAGGTCGGTCCCCTCCATGTCGAGGCGGACGAAGGTGTGGGTCTGGCGGGCGACGGCGAGCAGCCGCCGGAGGTTCTGGACGCAGTAGTCGTGGTCGATCACCTGCCCGATCATGGACAGCTTGATCGAGATGTTGGCATCGCGGCCGCCGCGGAAGCGGGCGAGGCGCTGGACGAGGTCCACGTAGTGCTGCGTGAACGCCTCGGCGCGGTCGCGCTCCGTCACGTGCTCGCCGAGGAGGTCGAGCGTGACGTAGAGCCCGTCCTGGAGGAGGGCGTCGACGGCGGGGAGGGCCTCGTCGAGCGTCTCGCCGGCGACGAACCGGCGGGCAAGGATGAACGGGAGCTTCATAGGCGGCGCAGCAGGACGGGTCGGCCGAGCGGGGCGGGGCGTTTGTGAGGGCGACGCCGCCCCCGACGGGCGTGCGGCGGGCCAAGCTACACGCCCCGGCATGAGGAGGGCGCGAAGGGCCGTAGAAAACACGGCATGCGGCCCCTCAGGCCCTCAGCGAGCGACGGCGGGCCCCCGTGGGGGGAAACCGGGGCGCTCGGTGAAGAAGACGGCGGGCCCGCCGATACCCCCCCGGATCCATTCCTCTGCTTCGATGGCCTCCCCGTCCGACTCGCGCGAGCCGGTCCTGCTCAGTCCGCCCGATGGGCGCCTCGACGACGCGGCGCTTCTGGAGGCGGTGCGCCGGCACGACGACGACGAGGGCCTCCACCGCTTCACGATCCTCCGTCGGCTGACGGACCGGTTCCTGCCGGAGCGGCTCCGGCGCGCCAGCCTCGACACCAACCGTCGCGCCCGGTTCGTGGTGCTGCTGGCCTTCGCGATCGCGCCGTTCTACGGCGTCCTCGCGCATCAACTCTGGACCTCCGGGCTCCACACGCAGTCGGCGGTGGCGGCGGCCTTCGGGTTGGCCGTGCTGGGGTGCCCGTTCCTCCTCCGGGTGACGCGGAGCCACGTGCTGCCGGGGACGATCCTCTGCCTCCTCAACACCGGCATCGTGTTCATCCAGGCCTACGCCGACGCCGGCCTGGGCGACCCCATCCTCTACTGGAGCGCGCTCGTCCCCCTCGCGGCGGCGCTCTCGGTGGGGCCGCGGCTCTCGTTCGTGTGCGCCGCCCTCAACGTGGTGGGCATCGGGTTCCTCTACACCCTCACGCTCCAGGGCCACGCCTTCCCCCACGCCACGCCGCAGCCGCTCCTCGACCTCGCCGCCTTCCTCGCCGTCTCCACGGCGTCGGCGTTCGCGTTCCTGTGGGGGTGGTTCTACGAGGGCCAGACGCTCCGCGAGCTCCGCCTCCTCAACGGCCGGCTGGGGCGCCTCCGCGTGGCGCTCTCCCACAGCGAGGCCCGCTACCGCGCGCTCTTCGACCGCGTCCCCCTCGGCGTCTACCGCACCACACCCGAGGGCCACGTCCTCGTCGTCAACCCCGCCCTCGTGCGCCTCCTCGGCTACGACACGAGCGAGGAGGTGAAGACGCTCCCCGTCGAGGACGCCGTGTACGTGGACCCCGAGCAGCGCACGCGTTTCCGCGATCAGGTGGAGCGCGAGGGGGAGGTGCAGCAGTTCGCGGCCGTGTGGAAGCGGAAAGACGGCCGCCACGTCCACGTCCGCCTCAACGCCCGCTGCGTCTACGACGCCGAGGGCGACGCGCTCTACTACGAGGGGACCGTCGAGGACGTGACGGCGCAGCGCCGCGTCCAGCAAGCGCTGCGGAAGAGCGAGGAGCGCTTCCGGTCCCTCGTCCAGAACGCCTCCGACGTCACGGCCGTCCTCGACGAGCACGGCGCGCTGACGTACCTCAGCCCCTCCGTCGAGCGGGTGCTCGGCTACGCGCCCGAGGCCCTCCTCGGCCAGACCCCGTTCACGCTCGTCCACCCCGAGGACCGCCGCCGCGCCCGGCTCCTCTTCGGCGGCGTGCGCCGCCGGCCCGGCGACCTCGGCTCGTTCGAGTGCCGCGTCCGCCACGCCGAGGGGCACTACGTCTACGTCGAGAGCGCGGCGTCGAACCGGTTCGCCGACGCCGTCGTGGGCGGCCTCGTCCTCAACGCCCGTGACGTGACCGAGCGGAAGCGGGCCGAGGCCGTGCTGGTCCGGGCCAAGGAGCAGGCCGAGGAGGTGGCTCGGCTCAAGAGCACGTTCCTCGCCAACATGAGCCACGAGATCCGCACCCCCCTCACCGGCATCCTCGGCTTCGCCGAGGTGCTCCGGGAGGAGGTGCCGGCCGAGCAGCAGGAGTTCGTCGCACTCATCGAGCGGAGCGGGCGGCGCCTCATGGACACGCTCAACTCCGTCCTCGACCTCGCCCGCATCGAGGCCGGGCGGATGGACCTGGCGCTGCAGCCGTGCCGGCTGGCCACCGCCGCCGAGGAGTGCGTCCGGCTGATGCAGCCGCTGGCCCAGGAGCGGGGCCTCTCGCTCCGAGCCCACGTGCGGGCCCCCAACGTCGAGGCCCGCGTCGACGCGGGCGCCCTCCACCGCGTGCTCACCAACCTCGTCGGCAACGCCATCAAGTTCACGAACGAGGGGGAGATCACGGTGGAGGTGGAGGCCGACGAGAGCGAGGCCGTCCTCCGCGTCCGCGACACCGGCGTGGGCATCGCGCCGGAGTTCCTCGCCCGGCTCTTCGACGAGTTCGAGCAGGAGTCCACGGGCATCGGGCGGAGCCACGAGGGCTCGGGCCTCGGGCTCACCATCACGCGCGAGCTCGTCGAGCGGATGGGGGGGCGCATCGCCGTCGACAGCACGAAGGGGGAGGGGAGCGCGTTCACGGTCGCGTTCCCCCGCGCGCTCTCCGAGGCCGAGCCGCACGTCGAGGAGGCGCCCACGGAGCCCGCCGCGCCGGCCCACCACATCCTCGTCGTGGACGACAACCCCAACACCCGCCTCCTCCTCACGCGGATGCTCCGCGGCTACGCGGCCGTCGCCACGGCCGCCACGGCCCGCGAGGCCCTCGACCTGGCCGCGGCCGGGAGCTACGACGCCGTCCTCCTCGACATCAACCTGGGCGCGGGTGTCTCGGGCGAGGACGTCATGCACCGCCTCCGCGCGCTGCCCGGGTACGCTCACGTGCCCGTCGTGGCCTTCACGGCCTACGCGCTCCCCGGCGACCGCGAGCGCTTCCTCAACGTCGGCTTCGACGACTACCTCCCCAAGCCGTTCAGCCGGGAGCAGCTCCTGGCCGTGCTCGGCGCCGTGCTCGGCGGCCCCGCTCTCTCGAACGAGCCGGAGGAGGCCACCTTCCGCTTCGTCGTCGTGTCTCCCGACGTGGCCTCTGCAGGAGACGGGGGTGGGGGGCTGCCCGCACCGGCGGAAGGGGCCGACGGGAACTGACGGCGGGGCGGGGGGGGTAAGGCCCTGCCCCCTCCCGCGGTCCCATGCCCGAGCCCCTCGACCTCGCCGGCCTCCGCCGGCGCTACGCGCGCGCCGCTCTCTCCGAGGCCGACGCCCACCCCGACCCCTTCGACCAGCTCCGCGTCTGGCTCGCCGAGGCGGTCGAGGCGGGAGCGCTCGAACCGAACGCGATGACACTGGCGACGGCCTCGCCCGAGGGCCACCCCTCGGCCCGGCTCGTCCTCCTGAAGGACGTCGATGAAAGGGGGCTCTCCTTCTTCACGAACCTGGAGAGCCGGAAGGCGCGGGAGCTCACAGCCAACCCCCACGCGGCGCTCACGTTCTGGTGGCCCGAGCTCGAGCGGCAGGTCCGCGTGGAGGGCCGGGCCGAGGGCGTGCCTGGGGCCGAGGCCGACACGTACTTCGCGCGCCGCCCGCGTGGCAGCCGCGTCGGCGCCTGGGCCTCGCCGCAGAGCCGGCCGCTCCCCGACCGCGCCACGCTCGATGCGCGCTACGCCGAGGCCGAGGCCCGCTTCGCCGGCGCCGAGCCGCCGAGGCCGCCGTTCTGGGGCGGCTTCCGCGTCGTCCCCGAGCGGTTCGAGTTCTGGCAGGGCCGCCCGAGCCGCCTCCACGACCGCCTCCTCTACGCCGCTGGCGGCGACGGCGGCTGGACCGTCACCCGCCTCGCCCCTTAAAACGACGGGGCCGGACCTCGCTCGGAGATCCGGCCCCGCGACCGGGGGGGGGGATGTCGACTCAGCCGTCGCCGTCGTCGGGGTCGGGGTCGCCGGCGTTGTCGCCGAGGTCGACGTTGTCGTCGATGGTCTGGGCGGCGTCCTCGACGCCCTCCTCGATCGCCTGCCCGGCGTCTTCGAGGGCCTCGCCGGCTTCGTTCAGGGCCTCTTCGGCGGCGTCCTCGTCGAACTCGATCTCGCGATCGACGTCGGTGTCCCCGTCGGCCTCGTGCTCGACTTCGGTTTCGGTCTCGCAGCCGGTGAGGGGGAGCGAGACCGCAAGCGTTCCGAGCAAGAAGGCTCGGAGCAGGAGAGCGTTCATGAGAGGAGCGGTGGGTGAAGGGACGCTGAGACGTCTGGAGCGTCCCATCCGGTTCCGGTCCCCGGCCCCGATTTTTACTCGGGTGGCGGCGTGTAGTTGGGCTCGGGCTGGTAGTCGTCGCCGACGACGACGCGGAGGGCGAGTGGCACCACCTCGAACGTGACCGGCGTCTCCGCCTTCATCTCGCCGTCGACGGTGAACCGCATCGGCGGGGCGGCCTCGACGGCGAGGCGGCGGACGCGCCACGTGTCGACGAGCTCGCTCTGGAGGTAGTCCCCGACGACGGCGCGGGCGGCGAGGGCGGCGAGGGCCCCGGCCGAGGCCTTCCGGACGGCCACGACGTCGAGCCAGCCGTCTTCGGGGTTCGCCATCGGCGCGGCGGGCTGGCCGCCGCCGGCGGTCCGCGCGCTCGCCACCACGAGGCTGTGGAGCGCCATCCGGTCCAGGAGCCCGTCGTCGCGGCGGAGCCGGACGTTGTAGGCGGTGGCGTCGGGGATGGTCTCGAGGCCGGCGAGGGCGTAGGCCAGCGGCCCCCAGCGCTGCTTCAGCCCGTCGTCCAGGCGCTCGCGCATGTCGGCCGTGAACCCCCCGGCCGCCACGTTGATGGCGTAGCAGGCGTCGCTCTCGGTCGGGCAGACGTGGATGAGGTCGAGGACGCGGCGCTGCCCGTGGCCGATGAGGGCGAGGGCTTCGCCGGGGTCGAGGGGGACGGCGAGCGTGCGGGCGAGGTCGTTTCCCGTGCCGAGGGGGAGGACGGCGAGGGCGGGCCGCTCGTCGGCGGTGTGGCCCACCGCCATGAGCGCGTTCGCGGCGGCGTGGACGGTCCCGTCGCCGCCGGCCGCGGCGACGACGTCGAAGCCCGCCTCGGCGGCGTCCCGTACGGCCTGCTCCATCGCCGCGGCCGAGTCGGACTCCACGAGCGTGAGGTCCTCGCGCGCCGCGACGGCGTCGAAGAGGGCGGCGGCCTCGTCGGCGCTGCCGGAGCCGGGGTTGCGGATGATGCAGGTGCGCACAGGCGTGGGGAGTGGGGGTCGCTCGAACGCCGAGGGGGGGAGGCGGTTCGGTCCACGCGCCAATGCGCTGACGCGGCGCTGGCACGGCGCGCCCCGAGCTTCCAGTCATGACGCCGACCTGCCGCCCCGAGCCCCCACGGTTCTACCTCTGCTCCTACTGGCCGCTGTGCAAGACGGCCGGCGGGCGGAAGGCCCTGCTGAAGTACGGGCTCCCCCCCTTCGTCAACGGGCGCTCCCGACGCGAGCCCGACTTCGAGCACCGCGCCCCCGCCATCACGGCCTCCAGCCGAGGGCGCAACTTCGCCCCACGCCTCCGCCCCGGCGACACCGTCGTCTATGTCACCACGAAGGGGCGGTGGGGCGAGGTCCGCGTCCCCCACTGGCGGCTCGTCGCGGTGCTGGAGGTGTCGCGGCGGTTCGAGACGCACGCCGCTGCCGCGGCGTGGTACCGGGCCGCCGGGATGGACCCGCCGAGCAACTGCGTCGTGGACGGCAACCCGCCGCTGCCGGTCGCGCTCACGATCCACCACGGCCGCCCCCACGACGACGCCTGGGACGACGTGTGCATCGAGCGGGCGGCGGCCTGCGGGACCGTCCTCGTCTGCACCCCGCGCGTGCTCGACCTCCACGACCCCCCCGTCGTCACGCAGGACCACCTCCTCGCGCTGTTCGGCACCGTCCCCAACACGCGCACCCCCCCGGGGATCACCGAGGCGCAGCTCGACCGGCTCCTCGCGCTCACCGAGGCCCCCTTCCGGCGCGCGGCGTAGCGCTGCCGAGAGCGAAGGCCCCTCCGGGGCGTCAGCCCGTGCTCTGCATGGCGGCGGCGATGCCGTTGATGGAGACGAAGAGCGCGCGGCG
>JAWWCA010000127.1:0-10529 GCA_033720695.1 Rubricoccaceae bacterium | reverse complement strand
GGCGCGGCGCGCCGGCTCGGGGCCTCAGGGAACGCCCCCCCGATCTCCACGGGTTCGGGGAGGAGCCGCACGAACCGTGCCCGGGGCACGGCCGAGGCGGCGTGCAGGCCTCGACGGAAGGCCTCTTCGACGCAACGCGCCTCCGGCCCCGGGGGCGGGGGTGCTGGTGGAGGGCGAGCGATCCGGCGCAGGTCGGCACGATCGGGTCGGTGGAGCGAGGGGCGCGCCGGGGCGCTCCCTCGAGGGCTATCGGAAGATGGTGAGGCGGCTCGTCGCAGAGGCGGTGCCGGACGAGAGCCTGGCTTCGAGGCGGAGGAGGTAGGTCCCGCTCGCGAGCCCCTCGGCCCGGAGGCGGAGCGTTCGCGCAGCGCCCGGCTCGACCGACGGCTCCTCGACGACGACGACGCGCCGGCCCAGCAGGTCGTACACCTCCAGGCGGATGTCGGCGGCTTCGGGGAGGTCGAAGGCCACCGTCGCCTCCCGGCGGGTCGGGTTCGGGTACGCTCCGACGAGGGCGAAGGCGGCCGGGAGTGCCTCCACCGCCGCCGGCCGGAGGTGGAGCGTCAGGCCGTCGGGCGCCTGGAGGTCCGTCGCCGCGACCTCGACGGGGCGGTTCCGCTCCAGCCGATGCGTCGCGACGACCTTGCCCGCGGCGAGCACGTCGAGGTCGTAGGCCTCGGCTCCATTGGGGAGCCGGTCGGCCTCGATCCGGAGGGGGAAGGCCGACGCCTGGACCCGGACGAGTGCCTCGGCCCCCTCGGAGAGCCGGGTGTCCCCGTCGAACCGGGCGTCGAACGCGCCCGGCGGCGGGACCGGGGGGAGGCCGAACCGGTCCGACTCCGCGCCGCCGGGCAGCGTGGCGCCGAGCCGGAGCGTCCGAGCGCGCCCGTCCGCGTCGGCGACGGTGACGGCACCGAAGGCGGTGAGGTCGGGGTCCGGTGTCACCGCGTGGGCTCGGGCCCCCGCCGGTCTCCGCCGATCCGCTCGCCCGGCGCTCTCGGACGCCTCTGCCCTGGCGGCCTGGTCGGCCGAGGCCGCGCGGCCGGCGGTCCCGGCTCGACGACCTGCGACGGGGCTGGGGGCTCGGAGGCCGTCGCCCGCGGCCGCGGCAAGGGCCGGCGGATCCGGACGTGTGGCGGTCCCGCAGTCGAGCGTGATCGTCGTGGGCGACGCGCCGTCGGCCACGCGGGCCCAGTACGACTGCCCCGGCTCCAGCGCCGTCGGGGTGACGTACATCCCGTCGAACCCGTAGACGGTCCCGTCCACGATGTCCGGATGGCCTTCGAGAGCGCTGACCGGGAGCGTACACGACGGACCCCCGAAGAGGTACCAGCCGTCGCGCGCGATGGCCCGGTCAGTCATCGGCACGGCCACGCCTTCGAGGGTGAGATTCGAGGCCTGCGCGAACAGGAGCCAGGCGCCGACGCCGACGGTGAGGTCGGGCGGGTCCGGGGTGGAATACGTGCCGTCGAACTCGAAGAGGGTGCCGGGGACGACGTTCTGGGCGTTGTCCGGGTCCCCGCCGCTGGCGGGGTCGAAGACGACGAGGTAGTCGGGGTCGGCCACGCCGACGGGGAGGGAGACGAGGCGCCAGCCCTCCTCGTACATCACCGCGAAGGAGACCGTGTCGGCGAGCTCGAGCACGATCACGTTCGAGGTGGCGCTCGTCTGCCCGTCCTGCCCGTCGATGACGGCGATGAAGTAGTTGAGGCCGGCGTCGGGGGCGCCGCCGGAGCCCGGCGTCTGGAGCAGCGTCACGGGGACGCTGGCCGCGCCGCTCCCGTCGAGCGTGCCGGTGTAGAGCACCTTCGCCACGGCCTCGTTGGCCTCGAAGGGGTCGATGTCGTACCCGCCGCCGCCCTTGTCGATGTAGAGCCGACCGTCGACCTGGAGGAGGGTGTAGGGGGCGTCGGGCGGGCCAGTGAGCGTGAGCGTCTGGTCCGGGCTGGACACCGCGGCCCCGGCGCGGTCGCCGTCGAGCGGCGTGAGCGGGACGGGGGTGCCGAGGGTGGGCGCGGCCGGGGCCGGCGTCCCGAGCACCACGGCCTCGCCGCCGCCGTTGCTCCCCTGCTCCCACACGTTCGTCGTCACCACGGCCCCGTTCGCGAACGTCACGGTGAGCGTCCCGCCGATGTTCTCGAAGCCGGAGATGGAGCCGGCGTCGCCCGCCGTGTCGTCGCCCTTGATCGAGTTGGGGTCCTGGTCGACGGAGAAGTTGAACTGCTCGCCGCCGTTGAAGTCGGTGAAGTCGAGCGTGATGACGTCGTAGCCGTCGTCGGGGTCGCCGGTGCCGTCGCCGTCGGCGTCGTGCGGTTGGCTGAAGGGATCGACGCAGGGGTCGGCGGGCACCACGAAGCCGGGGTCGCCGACCGTGTCGTTGGGCGTGAGGCACTTCGCGGTCGTGTCGCCGCCCGTGCCCGAGGGGTCGAAGATGATGTCCGGGAAATACGCCGTCGAGATGTCGAGCGAGACGCTCGTGATGTCGACGTCGCCGGTGTTGGAGAGCCGGAAGGAGTTGTTGGTGAACGTGCTGATGCCGAAGGGGCCGCCGGGGTTGATCAGGAGGAGCGCGCTCGGCGCGCCCGACAGGCTCGTGTCGACGGTGAAGGCGACCTCGTCGGTGGCCTCGGGGTTGGTATAGACGGACTCGGCCAGGGCGGCCACCTGCGCGGTGACGGTGTGCGGCCCGTCGGCCAGGGCGGGGAGGGTGTGGCTGCCGTCGAGGGGCAGCCCGGTGATGGCGTTGGCGCCGTCGCCGTCGAGGACGAGATGGACGCGGTCGGTCAGGAGCGTGCCGCCCGTGGTCCAGCTCACCTCGACATCGGCGGAGGGGAGGGTGCTGCCGTCGGCCGGGGCCGTGATCGTGATCGTCGGGAGGTGCTCCTCGACGGCCCACGAGAACGCCCCGCTGTCGCTGAGCATCGGGTTGCCGTCGTCGGTGACGGTGACGACGACGGCGTAGGGGCTGCCCGCAGCGGCGCCCGCGGCGATCGCGCCGTAGACGTGCCCGTTGGTGGGCTCGATGTCGAGGCCGGGCGGGAGGCCCGAGGCGCTGAAGGTGAGGTTCTGGTTCGGGTCGGGATCCATGGCCCCGATGGCCAGGTCCGGCCGGTCGCCCTCGACGTGGGCCTGGTCGGGCAGGGGGTCGAGCACGGGCGGTCGGTTGGCGACTGGCCCCCCGTCGTTGAGCACCTCGATGGCGTTGACGAGCGGGTTCTCGACCTCGTGGAAGAAGTCGATGTCGAGGGTGCCGTCGGCCACGGTGACGGGGACGTCGAAGGCGACAGCGTGCCGGTGCCCGTACTCCCCTGACAGGTCGAGGTCGTCGATCTCCAGCACGCCGCCCTCGACGTTGACGTCGAAGATGCGCTCGCCCGGCTCGCTCGTCCCGCCGTACCCGTTCATGAGGTAGAGGCGGAGCGTGAACAGGCCGTCGCCGGTGGGGAAGGACCAGTGCATCTCCGGGTCGAAGGAGGGGTCCCACCGCTCGGTCTCGAAGAGGGAGAGCGGGGTCGTGGCCTGATCCACCGAGGGGTCCACGCTCAGCGGGGGGTCGTGGCTGGAGGTCCGGTTGCAGCCGCCGCAGGTGAGGTTGTGGTAGGGCGCCGGGTCGGCCTCCGTGTCGCCCTCCCAGTCGATCTCCCCGTCGATGGCGGCCACCGTGCCGCCACCAGCGTTGACGCGGTAGAGGACGAGCGGCACCAGCGACGGGTCGTAGGCGAGGATCGCGACGTCCGAGAGCGGTCCCGTCATCCCGTCCGCCGGGTCCTCGACCACGGCCGCGAGGTAGTTCAGCGTCGTCGTGGCCTCGGGGTCGCTGCTGGCGTCGATGGGTGCGAGCGTCACGGCGAAGTCGACGCCGCCGGGGTCGGTCACCGTGGCCGTCTGCTCCGAGACCGCCGTCACGCTGTTGGCCTCGAACGGATCGATGTCGCTCCCGCCCCCGGCAGGCTCGAACAGGGCCGCCTCCAGAACGAGGAGGCGGACCGTCGACCCCACGGGCGCGTCCACGTGGACGGTCGGATCGGCCCGCGCCACGGTGGCGACCTGGAAGTGGGCCGGCAGCTCGGGGACCGGCGCGAGCGCGACGCCCGCCACGCTGATCTGAGGCTGCGCCGGGGCGGGGCTGCGGACGAGGTTCTCACCGCCGCCGAGCGTGGTGCTGGCCCCAACGCCGGCCCCCTCGGCACCCCGGAACAGCGGGGCCGTGTGGGTGGAGCCGTCGCTGAACAGGACCGTCACGGTCGTGCCGCTCAGCTCCAGCCCGGAGATGCTGCCGGAGTCGCCCGGCCCCGGCGCCGGCGTCCCCGTGATAGAGGTCGGGTCCATGTCGACCGAGAACCGGAAGGTCTCGCCCGGATCGAAGTCGTCGAAGTTCACCTCCAGCGTCTGGTACCCGCCCTGGTGAAGGGCGCCGAAGGCGTGCGTGCTCTGGCCCGTCCCGCCCTCGGTGTCGGGCGTGAAGTCCTTGAACGTGGTGTCGCCGGCACCGCCGGTGGGGTCGAAGACGACGTCGGGGAGCAGGCCCGTCCGGGTGTCGAACACGACGCCGGTGATGGTGGCGCTCGCAGAGAGGTTCTCGATCGAAATCGAGTTGGCGCCGAACGTGCTGGCGTTGATCCCGCCCGCGGGCGTGACCTGGACGAGGGCGCGGGCCTGCGAGGGGGCCTCGAAGACGTCGAACGCGTCCCAGGTGGCGCTGAACAGCGGGGCGTTCGGCCCGGCGGTGCTGACGGTGCCCACGGCGAGCCCTCGCCCATCGCTCGGGTCGAGCCATCCAGCGGGCAGGTCGATGGGGGCGCCGAGGTCGAAGACCGCCGGGTTGCCGTTGAGCGCGATGCGCGGCTGCGCCGTCAGCGCCTGCGGGTCGAGGAGGAGGAGGAGGTCGACGGAGGACGCCGAGAGGATGTCGGTGCCGCCCCAGTCCCCGTTGGCGTACTGGGCAGGGGTGGCGGTCCCCCCGGTCTCCTTCACCACCTCGATGCCGCCCACGCCGCCGTTGGCGTTGAAGGCGACCCTGAGGAAATCGTCCTGGCCGCCCGTGCCGACGAAGAACCCGAACGACTGGCCCTCCTGGGGCGGCTGCGACGTGCCGCCGACGGCGAAGTAGGGGGGGTAGAGCCGGACCTGGACCACGAACGGCGGCGTGCCGGTGTCGACGTCGACGCCGAAGAGGAAGCCGTTGTCCTGCGCGTTCTCCGCGCCGAGGGCGTCGCCCCGGGAGACCTCCTCGACGGTGAAGAGGCCGGCCGTGCCGCCGGCGGCGAGGTTCGCCTCGTCGTAGAGGTCGAGCCACGTCGTGGCCCCGTCCTCGGGCAGCATCAGCCCCGTGAAGCCGACGCCAAAGAGGCCCGTCCCGGGGTCGTCCGCGAAGAGGGGGTAGGAGAGGGGGAGGCCAGTCGTGGTGCCGTCGTCGGGGTCGAGGGCGAAGGGGTCGTCGACGTCGGGTGTCGCGTCGTTGTCGTCGTCGGGGTCGTTGAGGTCGGAGACGAAGTCGCCGTCGTGGTCGCTGGGCGTGTTCGCGGCGCTGCAGGGGTTGGTCCCGTTGTCCTGCTCGTCGCCGTTGGTGTAGCCGTCGCCGTCGGCGTCGCCGTCGGGGTCGGAGGGGTCGCAGTCGCTGAAGTCCTGGGGCTCGAAGACGGTGACGGCGTCCTCGCCATACGTGGCGGCCCAGATGGTCCCGGCGAAGACGTCGCCGTCGCCCTGCGCCGTGAGGTCGAGCGGCCGGTACGCGAAGCCACCGAAGAGCACCTCGCAGAGGCCCTCGGTGGTGCCGCTCCCGCTGCCGGGGAGGTCAACGAGGCCGCCGTCGCCGTCGGGCTTGCAGCGGTAGACGTTGCCTCCCCAGGAGGCGGCGATAAGGTCGCCCGTCATCGCGCCCTCGAAGTTGGACGCGGTGTACTCGGCGAGCCCGTTCGTCGAGGCGTTGATGGTGTCGAGGGCGTCGTCGAGCGACGTGTAGGCGCACTCGACGGGGTTATCGGGGAAGTCGGCCGCGTCGAGCCAGCTGGGGAGGAGGTCGTAGAAGCTGTAGCCGCCGGGGGGGCCGTCGTGGACCCAGTCGCCGTCGGCGTCCTCGATGTAGTTGTAGACGCCCGAGAGGCCGGGGAAGGCGCGGATGGGCGTCTGGTGGCCGCCGTAATACCCGGGGTCCGAGATGAACTTGAGGGGGTCGCCGTGTCCCTGGGCGCCGTCCTCGTTGATCTCGTTGGTGCAGTAGTCGCCGGCGCCGTGGTCGAAGAGCGCGGGGTCGTAGCCCTTGTAGGTCCCGTCGCTGGCGTAGATGTGGGCGGTGCCGCCCCAACCGGTGTTCGGGCCGTTGTCCCAGGTGTAGAGGTCGCCCGACTCGGTGAGGACGACGTCGTAGGCGTTGCGGTAGCCGGGGGAGTAGACCTGGACGGGGCCGCCGGGCTCCGAGATCGCCTGGTTCAGCCCGTTGTTGCCGCCAAAGGGGTCGCCCACGTCCACGAGGTACCCGTCGTCGTGGTAGGGGTGGCCCGCGGCGTAGGGGTACCCGGGGTCGCCGGGGGCGAGGTTGGGACGCGTCGGGTCGTCGAGGGTGGGGAGGTCGTAGACGAACGCCCGGCCGTTCCGGGGGTCGGTGAAGACCGGCATGGCCTCAAGCGCCCCGAGGTCTACGGAGAGGATCGCGGCGGAGAGGTAGTATTCCGTCGTGCCGGCGAAGTTGTTGCTGGGCGCGCCCATGTTGACGCTCCCCCCACTCGTGAGGTAGAGCGTGTTCGTGGCCGCGTCGAGGTCCATCCCGTTCGAGGAGTGGTTCTCCTCGGACCGGGGCAGGCCCCGCAGGAGGTCGACCTCCTGCCAGTTCTGGCATACGCCGCCGACGATGCCGCTGGTGCAGGTGAGCCGGGTGAGGATGCCGGAGTTGGTGTCGAGGCCTTGGTCACCGCCGTTCTCGCCGGCCCCGATCCGGGGATCCGAGGACGTGACGTAGAGCACCGGCTGCTGTGCCGTCCCGCCGACGAGGAGCCCGGTGACCTGGCGCCGCGGCTCCGTGCTCGGCGTTCCGTCGTCGTCGTGGTTCGGGATCCCGTCCGCGACGAGGTTGATGAGCTCCGTCGTCGTGACCACGTAGTCATCGGCGCCGTTGCGGACGACGGTGTAGGCGTACAGGTCGCCGAACTGGGTCGAGACGTACAGCCGGTCGTCCGGGCCGAACTGGAGCGAGGTCGGGAACTGCGGCATCGCTCCCTGGAGACCGCTGTCGCTGAAGGGGGGCGGGGACTGCGCAAGCACGGAGGAGGCGCCGCAGACCCCAACGAGAAGGGCCAGATACACACGCCTGAGCCGGCCGTGCCGGAGTGGGATCCGGAGTCTCCGCGGACGGGGTTTGGTCGTGGCGGTCATGACGCAGATGGCGTCTCGCTCCGCGCGTCCCCGCTGCTGGCGGCAGGGGAGGCGGAGGCTGTGGTCGGGGCTGCAGAGTCAAGCGGGCCCTATCCTCTCTGCCCGGCCGATCCATGGGCCGAGCGGCTGCCGATCGCGATCCAGGATCATCCCGGATCCGTCCCCTTCGTTCCCGCGACAGGGACGCATGGACAGAGTACGCATCCCGCCCCACACCTCCAAGGGATGGGCTCGCGTGGAGGGGCCGCACTCGCGCGGCGATGACGAGGGGAGAGGCCGTCGCGCCGGGCGGTTGCCGAGGGAGGCGGCGTTGTCGCCGAGGGTTGCACCGTGTAGGGGCGCCCGTTGGCCCTATCACCTCAGGTGGTGCTTGATCGGTAGTGGGTTTTTGGCGCAGGGGCTTGCGCCAAAAGTGCATGCCGGCTGCGCGGGCAAGCTGAGGTGAGGTGGGGTGGAGAGAGCACCACCCCTCTAGAGCCTGGTTTTAGAATCATAACGGTCAGCCCATCTTCCCTCCAATCGTGCTTTCGCGGGTCCGCCACACTAAAGGGGCACTGTCTCTTTCCCCGTGTGAATCCGAGCTTCAAAAACTGGTAGAACATGCTGGAAAAGGACACGGTCGAGAGCGGCGCTCTGATCGGCCACCTGAACGCTGAGGCGCTCAGGTGGCCCAAGGAGCACGCGGGGGTCGCGTGGAGCACGAAGGCCTGGACCTACACCGGGACGACGCCTGGCTCTCGTGCCATCGCTCGCATTGGGGAGGTCGGGCGGATCCCGACGCCGGGGCGAGCGCCCCAAGGGCCGGAGGCGCCGCCCACCGGAGCCGAGCGCACCTTCTTCGTGGCCGCCACGGAGGCGAGCGACATCGAGGCGCTCCCGGACTTCCCCGTCCGCCACGTCACCAACCTCCGCCGCGCCAACGACGCCGACGACCTCAACGCGCTCTTCCGTGCCGTGAATGCGCGGCTCCCGGTCGGGGGGACCTACACCGGTTGCGTTGAGACGTGCGGCCAGGTGAAGCGGCGGCACTTCTCGGAGCGCTCGCGCCTGCTGGCGTGGCCGGCCTACGTCCTCTACTTCCTGTACCGCCGTGTTCTGCCGAAGCTGGCGCTGACCCGCGGGCTCTACCGCTGGCTGGCCCGGGGCCGCGGCCATGCGATCTCGAAGACGGAGATCCTCGGGCGGCTCGTGTACTGCGGCTTCGAAGTCCTTGAGCACTGGGTGGCCGGAAACGAGCTGCACTTCATCGCGGAGAAGCGGGGCCTGCCCAGTGAGGCGCCACCGCCCGCGAGCGGGTTCGTGTTCGCCATGGAGCGCGTGGGGAGGGGGGGGCAGATCCGCTCCTTCTACAAGCTCCGCACCATGCACCCGTACGCGGAGTATCTCCAGGCCAACCTCTACGCGACCAACGCCCTCGCCTCCAACGGCAAGTTCAACAACGATTTCCGGATCACCTCGTGGGGCCGGTTCATGCGGAAGACCTGGCTCGACGAAGTGCCGATGCTGCTCAACCTTCTCAAGGGCGATCTCAAGCTCGTGGGGGTCCGCCCCCTCAGCCGGCACTACCTCAGCCTCTACCCCGCCGAACTCCTCGAACTGCGCCTCCGACACAAGCCCGGCCTGGTTCCTCCCTTCTACGCCGACCTGCCGAGCGGCTTCGAGGCCATCTGCGAATCGGAGCGCCGGTACCTCGAAGCCTACGAGCGGCATCCGGTGCGGACGGACATCCGGTACTTCGTGCGGGCGATGTGGCGGATCCTCATCGAGCGGGCCCGGAGCCAGTAACCGCGCCGCTGAGGCGACGCTGCACGGAGACCACGCGCACGAGGAGGCTGTGGGGCTCCGGTGCGCTTGTTCGTATCCTCCAGGCGGTCCGGGCATCCAAACGATACGATGCCGGGTTCGCTTTAAGTCACCCAGGGCAGTCGCCGACGCCGAAGCACGTGATGGTCACAGAAGACACGGTGGTGGTCGCGGCGGAGGGCCTCTCCGTGGCAGAGCTCGACGGCGAGGCCGTCATCCTCTCGCCGCACACGAGCGCATACTTCGGGCTCAACGACGTGGGTGCCCGCGCCTTCGCGCTGGCCCATCAGCCGCGCCGCCTCCGAGAGATCATCGAGACGATGCACGAGGAGTTCGACGCCGATCGTGAGACCCTGGCCGAGGACCTCGTCCGCTTCTTCGCGCAACTGGTCGAGGCCGAGCTGATCGAGACCCATGGAGACGATGCATCCTAAGCCGTTCGCCAATCGGTTGCGGACGTTCGCGTCGCTGTCGCTCGCGGATCACCTCGCGCTCGTGGGGGTGACCTGCCGGTTGCTCGGCGCGCGTGCGGCGCTGACTGCCCTGCCCTACGCGACGGTACGGAGGTACTTCGCGCGCCCACACCGCCGCCCCCTCCAGGTTGCGGATGGGGTGGCGTATCGTCGGAGAGTGGCCTGGGCCGTTCGGGCTGCCGGCCGCTGGGTGCTTGGAGACCGCCCCTGCTTGGCCCAGGCCCTCGTCACGGAGCGCCTGCTGCGCCGGGGTGGGGTGCCTGCGCACCTCCGCATCGGTGTGGCCAAGGCACCGGATGGGCGGCTGCTCGCCCACGCCTGGGTGGAGAGCGAGGGCTACGTCGTCGTGGGGAGCCGCACGTCCCCGGCGCGCTACCGTGAGCTGCAGCCCCTCGCAGGGGTTGCGCCAAAAGCGCAGTCTGAACGGGCCGAGACCCTTGACGGATCGCCGGCTTCTTCCTTACGTTAGGCTATCAAGCCATTTTCACCGAGCCCTCCTCGGCGAAGCGGTCGCTGATCGCCCTTGAGCGACCGTTCGCGAGCCCAGCTCTCCCTTCCCCCCAGCCTCGCGCAGGTTCCAACATGAACGACACCCACAGAGGAATGACCACTCTTCCGGAGACGGACGCCGGCGCGCGCGCCGCAGCGTCCGCCCGGCGCGCCTATGAAGCGCCCGTCCTCTTCAGCTACGGCTCGGTGGGTGCGCTCACCAGCACGTCGGGGAACCTCCGGCGGTGCGAGGAGCGGCCGCACCGGTCGTGTGGCAACGTGGGCCTGAGCCCCTGAGCGTGCGCGCCGCTCGCTGAGTGCGCGTGTACGACTACGCCGCCTACGGCCTCCACATCCAGTCTGCCGTGCCCCGGCCGGCGCGGGGGGGGCCAACCG
>JAWWCA010000126.1:0-10601 GCA_033720695.1 Rubricoccaceae bacterium | reverse complement strand
TGGGTGAGGACCGGTGGCAGGTGGAGGGCCGCGTCCGCCTCGACGACCGCACCTCCCGCCGCCTCCGGTTCGACGTCGCCCGCGACGGCGACGCCTACCGCGTGATCGTTCCTCAAGGCTGATCCTCATGCCCCGCCTGCTCCTCGGCCTCCTCGGCCTGCTCCTGGCCGCCCCTGCGGAGGCCCAACTCGCCGTGCGCGGCGACACGGTCTACACGATGGCCGGACCTCCGCTCGTCGACGGCGTCGTCCTCGTCGGCGCCGACGGACGCATCGAGCGCGTCGGGGCGGCGGCGCAGGTGGGCGTGCCCGACGGCTACCGCGTCCTGGAGGCCGTCGTCGTCACGCCCGGGCTCGTGGACGCCCGCAGCACCGTCGGCCTCTCGGGCCTCCTGAACCAGGAGCAAGACCAGGACGCCCTCGACGAGGGCGCGCCGCTCCAGCCCGCCCTCCGCGCCCTCGACGCCTACAACGCCGCCGACGACCTCGTGGCCTGGCTCCTCGGCTTCGGCGTCACGACGGTCCACACGGGCCACGCCCCTGGGGCGCTCGCCGCCGGCCAGACCGCCATCGTCAAGACGGCGTACCCCACGCTCGACGAGGCGCTCGTGGACTCGACGGCGATGATGGCGATGACGCTCGGGCCGAGCCTGCGCCGTCGCTTCGAGAGCCCAGGCACGCGCGCCCGCGCCGTGGCCGACCTCCGGCGGGCCCTCTACGAGGCCCTCGACCACGACCGGAAGCGGGAGGCCGACGACCCGGACGACCGCCCCGCTCGCGACCTCGACAAGGAGGCGCTCGCCGCGGTCGCCCAGGGCCGCATGCCGGCGCTCCTGGAGGTGCACCGCGCCAACGACATCCTGACGGCGCTCCGCGTGGCCGAGGAGTTCCCCCGGATGCGGCTCGTCCTCAGCGGCGCCTCTGAGGTTTACCACGTCCTCGACGCGGTCCGGGCAGCCCGCGTCCCCGTCGTCCTGCACCCGACGATGATGCGGGCGGGTGGGGAGACCGAGAACGCCACGCTCGAGACGGCGCGGCGGCTCCACGAGGCGGGCGTCCCGTTTGCGTTCCAGAGTGGGTACGAGTCCTACGTCCCGAAGACGCGCGTCGTCCTGTTCGAAGCGGCCGTAGCAGCCGCCTACGGGCTCCCCCGCGAGGCCGCCCTCGCGGCCGTCACCCGCGACGCCGCCCGCATCCTCAGCATTGACGCCCGCGTCGGCAGCCTGGAGCCCGGCAAAGACGGCGACCTCGCCCTCTTCGACGGAGACCCCCTCGAACACACCACCCACGTCTGCGCCGTCGTCGTGGACGGGCGTGTGGTGCGGGAGGACTGCCAGTAAGGCAGGCGGAGCGGCTGGCACGGATGTGGCACGTTCAAGGGGCGCTGCCGTTGCAGCTGCGCCTCTTCTCACCAGCCGCATTTCCTCCGATGAGTACCGCTCTCACCCTCGCCATCGTCTTCGCCATCGTGGCTGTGATCGCCGCCTTCTTCGGTTTCGGCCGTGCGGCGGGCACCTCGGCCTCCATCGCGAAGGTCGCCTTCGTGGTGTTCGTCATCCTCGCCGTGGTGGCCCTCGTCCTCTAGCCCCGACGGCTCCTCCTGCCGAGGCCGGCGCTCGTACCTTCGGGCGCCGGCCTCTCTCGTTCGCCCTTCCCGCCATGTTCCGTGCCCTCGTCCTCCACAAGGACGGCGACACCGTCCGCCCCGTCGTCGAAGACGTCGAGCCCGAGCGTCTCCCCGAGGGCGACGTGCTCCTCGACGTCGCCTACTCCAGCCTCAACTACAAGGACGGGCTCGCCGTCACGAACCGCGGCAAGATCGTCCGAGCCGACTACCCGTTCGTGCCCGGGATCGACCTCGCTGGGACCGTGCTGGTGTCGGCCTCGCCCGAGTTCGCCGAGGGCGACCGCGTGGTCCTCACGGGGTGGGGGACGGGCGAGGAGCGCTGGGGCGGCTTCGCCGAGCGGGCGCGAGCGGCGGCCGAACACCTCGTCCGGCTCCCGGACGGGATGGACCTCAAGGAGGCGATGCTGGTCGGCACGGCCGGCTTCACGGCCATGCTGAGCGTGCTGGCTCTGGAGGAGATGGGTGTGAGCCCGGAGGACGGAGATGTGGTCGTCACCGGGGCCTCGGGCGGCGTCGGCTCGACCGCCGTGGCGCTGCTGAGCCGGGCCGGCTACCGCGTCGTCGCCTCGACGGGCACGGCGTCGGCGCACGACATCCTCCGGCGGCTCGGCGCCGCCGAGATCCTCGGGCGCGAGGTGCTGGGGCAGGGGGCGCAGCGCCCCCTCGACACGGCCCGCTGGGCCGGGGCTGTGGACTCCGTCGGCGGCGACACCCTCGAAGCCATCCTCTCTCAGACCCGGAGGCACGGCTGCGTGGCAGCGTGTGGCCTCGCCGGCAGCCACACCCTCGACACGACCGTCTTCCCCTTCATCCTCCGTGGCGTCGTGCTCTACGGCGTCGACTCGAACACGGCCCCCCGCGCGCGTCGTGAGCAGGCCTGGTCCCGCCTCGCTGCGGCCGTCCGCGACGGCGCCTTCGCCGGCGTCGAGACGACGATCCCGCTGGAGGAGGTGATCCCGTACAGCGAGAAGATCGTGCGCGGCGAGACGGTCGGGCGCGTGGTGGTCGACGTGAAGGCGTGATGGGGGAGGGGAGCCCGTCGCGAACCCACTCTCCCTGGCAGCGCGGCCTGCCGCTGCCCGACAGCGACGTGGTCGTCGTCGGCGGCGGGGTGACCGGGGCGGCGACGGCGTACTGGCTCCGCCGGCTCGATCCCACGCTCCGCGTGACGCTCCTGGAGGCCGAGACGCTGGCGTTCGGGGCGAGCGGGCGCAACGCCGGCTTCCTCCTCCTCGGCACCCACGTCGACTACGCCTCGGCCGTCGCGGCCGTCGGGCGGGAGCGGGCCTGGCGGCTCTGGAGGTTCACCGAGGACAACGCGGACCAGGTGTCCGAGCTCGGCGGCGGCTGCGACCTCGCCCTTACGGGAAGCGTCCTGGCGGCGGGCAGCCCCGAGGAGGCCGCGCGGCTGCGGGCGTCCGAGCGGATGCTGGCGGAGGACGGGGTGTCGGTCTCGTTCGTCGAGGGCGCCGGAGGGGATGCGGCGAGCGGCGGGCGAGGCTTCCACGGGGCGCTGGTGATCCCGCGGGGCGGGGCGCTCCACCCGGTGAAGCTGGTGCGCCTCCTCGCCGCAACGAGCGGCGCGACGGTGGTGGAGGGGTGGCGGGTCGAGCGACTCGACGCCGTCGCGGGCGGCGTGCGGCTGGAGGGCGACGCGGGGGCGCTGGAGGCGCCGCGCGTGATCCTCTGCCTCAACGCCGACCTCCCCCGCCTCATCCCCGACCTCGCGGGCGCGGTCCGCCCGGTGCGGGCGCAGATGCTCGCCACGGCCCCCGTCGCGCCCGTCCTCGACCGGCCGGTCTACTCACACGAGGGCTTCTACTACATCCGGCAGCGCCCGGACGGTCGGGTCCTGGTGGGGGGCGCTCGGCACCGCCACGAGGCCGAGGAGGAGGGCGCCGCGGACGGGACGACCGCGACCCTTCAGGCCGACCTGGAGGCCTACCTCCACCGCCACTTCCCCGCGGTCGGGACCCCGGCGGTGGAGCGGCGGTGGAGCGGCCTGATGGGGTTCTCGCCCAGTGGGCTGCCCGTCGTCGGCGCGGTGCCGGGCCTGCCAGCGGCCCTGTATGCCTGCGGGTTCACCGGCCACGGGATGGCCCTCGGCGTCCGGATGGGCCTCCTCCTCACCCGGCGGGCATTGGGACAGGCCGATGAGGCCGCCGACCTCTTTTCAGGAGAGCAAGACGCGTCTGGGATGGCACCAACGACGGCGTCCGCGCGTTGAACCCGTCCCGAGGCGGCCCCCCGCCGTACCTTGGTCTTCCCCCCGACACCAACGACCCTCCGATGGCCACCTACACCACCGGCGCGCCCGTTGCGGCGCTTGACACCGACACGCGAGCGCAGTTCGTGCTCCGCACCTACATCCACCTCTTCGGCGCGATCCTGCTCTTCGCCGGGATCGAGTACGTCCTCTTCATGACCGGGGCCGCCGAGACGATCGCCAGCGCGATGCTGAGCGTGAACTGGCTGCTCATCCTCGGCGGGTTCGTCGTCGTCTCGTGGTTCGCCAGCCGCGCGGCCCACCAGGCCGTCTCGCCCGCCGCGCAGTACGCCGCCCTCATCGGGTTCGTCGCGGCCGAGGCGCTCATCTTCGTGCCGCTCCTGTTCGTGGCGGCCGTCTACGTCGGCCCCGACGTCATCAACAAGGCGGCGTGGGTGACGCTCCTCGGCTTCGCCGGGCTCACGGGCGTCGTGTTCATGACGCGCAAGGACTTCTCGTTCCTGGGCGGCCTCCTCCGCTGGGGCTTCGTGATGGCGCTCGTCCTCATCGTGGTCGGCGTGCTCTTCGGGCTCAACCTCGGCACGTGGTTCTCCGTCGCGATGATCGCCCTCGCGGGCGGCGCCATCCTCTACGACACCTCCAACGTGCTCCACCACTACCCCGAGGACCGGTACGTGGCGGCGTCGCTGGAGCTGTTCGCCTCGGTCGCCCTCATGTTCTGGTACGTCCTCCGGCTCTTCATGTCCCGCGACTGACCCTCCGACGCTCGCCCGTTGCGGGGACAGCGCCCAGGGTGCTGTCCCCGCTTCCTTTCTGGGGTGGGGTTTGACCTGAAACTGCTTTCCGCTGAAGAGGGGACGGAACGTCGGGGGAGGCGGGACGGTGCAAGGGGTCCCCTCTCACAAGCCCCTCTACGACCATGAATGACCGACCCATCGTCACCGGCGTGTTCCACGATCCCGAGGACGCCGATCGCGCCTACCGCTCGCTCCGCGAGCGCGGCTACACCGAGGACGACATCCACGTCGTCATGTCCGACGCCACGCGCGAGCGCCTGCACGACAGCCACGCGGACGCGCTTGAGATCGAGCACGGCAACAAGGCGGCCGAGGGTGCCGGCACCGGGGCCGCTGTTGGCGGCACCATCGGCGGCATCGTCGGTGCGCTCGCGGCCGTGGGCGCGAACGTCGTCGTGCCCGGCCTCGGCCTCGCCGTGGCCGGTCCCCTCGCGGGCGCCCTCGCGGGCGCCGGAGCGGGCGGGGCGACGGGCACCCTCGTCGGGGCCCTGATCGGGGCCGGCATCCCCGAGGAGCGCGCGAAGCTCTACGAGTCGAGCGTGAACGACGGCGGCATCGTGGTCGGCGCGCACACCAAGCCCGAGGACCGCGACTACTACGCCGACACGTTCCGCCGCTACAACGGCCGCGACGTCCACGTCTAGACCGGACCCCCCGATTGCGCCTCATGAGCGGCGCGGCGTCCTCGCCGCGCCGCTCGATGCGTTTGGGCGCCAGGTGGTCCGCAGCACGGCCAGCGTCCGGCCATCGGCGTCGTCCCCGAGGCGGTGGGCGTAGACGCCCTCCTGCTCCGCGCTGGCCTCGCACACGACGACGTCGCCCCGGTTGGCCTCGCCGCGGAAGAGGATGTCGACCGTCGCCAGCTCGCAGGCGTCGAAGAGCGCGTCGGGTAGCGTCTCCACTGCCCACTCGACGTACCGGGCGTTGTTGGCGTGCCCGGCGAGGTCGAGGTCGGTGCGACGGACGTGGAAGTGGCGGCGGTGGTCGGGGCGGTCCGGGGGACGCGGCTCCGATGACGAAGGCGGCAGCGCCCGGGGCCGCTCGGGCAGGCGCACGACCTGGGCCCACTCGGGGATCCGGACCGGGCGGCGCCGGACGAGGTCGAGGATGTACCACGTGCTGGAGACCCGCGCGATGGACGCGCCGTCGCCATCGGTGATGACGAAGTCGCGGTCGACGCGGAGGCCGTTCTCGGTGGAGGGCCACGTCTCGACCGTCACGGCCTCGCGCGTCTCGGGGTACCGGTCCACGGCGAGGCGGAGCCGCCGGAGCACCCAGTGCCCGGGCCCCGCGTCGAGGTCGAAGCGCATCACGCCGAGGGCGCGGGCGTGGTTGCTGGCGGCCTCCTGGCAGTAGTCCAGGAGAGGGAGGACGGAGACCCGCCCGTCCGGCCCCGCCTCGTAGGCCCGGACGCGCAGATGCTCGTGCCACACGCGCGGCGCGTCCGGGGATGGCTCCTGATGGACCCGCTCGCTCACGCTCCGGTGAGGTGCGCGTCGAGCGTGATCTCGGCCGCGCGCAGGACCTTCGAGACGGGGCAGCCCGCCTTCGCCTGCTCCGCGATCCGGTGGAACTCCTCCTCGGAGACGCCTGGGACCTCGGCCTCAAGGCGCAGCTCGATCTTCGGGATGACCGGCCCGTCGTCGGTGGTCTCGAGGTGGACGCGGGCCGTCGTGTGGGCGCGCGTGACGGGGTGCCCGGCCTGGGCGATCACGTTCGAGAAGAACATCGTGAAGCAGCCCGCGTGGGCGGCCCCGATGAGCTCCTCGGGGTTGGTGCCGCCCTGGCCGTCGCCGAAGCGGGCCTGGAACGTGTAGGGCTGGTCGGTGAGGACGCCGCTTTCGAGGGAGACAGTGCCGGCGCCTTCTTTGAGCGTGCCGCGCCATTCGGCCTCGGCGGTACGGACGGGCATGGGAGAGGGGGGGGTGGTGAGAGAGAGGAGGGGCTGGTACCGCCCGGAGAGTGACGGGTTCGCAGCCGCCTGCCGCTCCCGCCGGCACTCCCCGAGGAGGTGGGGGAGACACCCGAGGCGGGGGAGCCGGGGCCTCGGTCGTGTAACCTAACGCATCTGCGCGCGCTGCACCACCGCAGGCTCAGGGCGAGCGGGAGCCGGGGGGCGACCGTAACAGGCGCCCTCAGCGCGCCCGGCGGATGGCCTCGACGGCGTCCTCGGACTCCAGTGCCGTCACGTTCCCGAGGTCGAGGCCGAGGTGGGCGGCGCGGATCACGCGCCGCATCACCTTCGCGTTGCGCGTCTTGGGGAGGGCGTCGACGAAGAGGACGGCGCGCGGCTTGAGCGGCTTGCCGAGCGCCTCGACGAGGCGGTCCACGAGCGCGTCCCGCAGCCTGTCACTGGCCTCGGCGCTCTCGGCGAGGACGCAGAAGGCGACGACCTCCTCACCCTTCACGTCGTGCGGCACGCCGACGGCGGCGCTCTCCACGACGCGGTCGTCGGCGTTGAGGACGGCCTCGACCTCGGCCGGGCCGAGGCGCTTGCCGGCCACCTTGATGGTGTCGTCGCTCCGGCCGAGGATGTACCACACGCCGTCGCGGTCGACGGCGGCGAAGTCGCCGTGGACCCAGAGGCCGGGGACCTGCGCCCAGTAGGAGGCGTGGTAGCGGGCCTCGTCGCGCCAGAACCCGCGCGTCATGCCGATCCAGGGCTGCCGGATCACGAGCTCGCCCACCGCCCCGCGCACGGGCTGCCCGTCGGCGTCCACCACGTCGGCGTCCATCCCGACGACGGGGCCGGAGAAGCCGCACGGCTTCAAGGGCTGCACGAAGTTGCCGCAGACGATGCCGCCCGAGATCTCGGTGCCGCCGGAGTAGTTGAGGATCGGCTTCGCCTCGCCGAGGACGTGGCGGAAGAGCCAGCGCCAGCTCTCGGGGTCCCACGGGCTCCCCGTCGAGCCGACGGCGCGGAGCGCGCTGAGGTCGTGCCGCTCGACGGGCGCCGTGCCGTGCGGCATGAGGGCGCGGACGAGGGTGGGGCTGAGGCCGAGGTGCGTCACGCCGTGGCGCGCGCAGAGCGCCCACGTCCGGCCCGGGTCGGTGCCGCCCCCCGGGGCGGCGTCCGGGGCGCCGTCGTAGAGCACGCAGGTCGCGCCGTTGAGGAGGGTGCCGAAGACGAGCCAGGGGCCCATCATCCAGCCCATGTCGGACATCCACCACATCACCTCGCCCGGCTTCAGGTCCATCGGGTGGCGCATGTCCTGGGCGGCTTTGATGGGGAAGCCGCAGTGGGTGTGGACGGCGCCCTTGGGGTTGCCCGTCGTCCCGCTCGTGTAGAGGATCATGAGCGGGTCCTCGGCCGACGTCCGTTCCGTCGCCGTCGTCTCCCCGGTGGCGTTGTCTCGGCCGATCTTCAGGAGGTCGTCCCACGAGCGGTCGCGCCCGCGCATCCACTCCACGTCGAGGCCGGCGCGGTCGTGGACGATGACCCTCTGGACGGACGGGCACGCCGCGAGGGCGACGTCGGCCACCTCCTTCATCGGGATGGCCCGGCCGCGCCGCACGAGGCCGTCGGCCACGACGAGCGCCTTCGCGTCGGCGTCGCGGAGGCGGGTGGCGACGGCCTCGGCGCCGTAGCCGGAGAACAGCGGCAGCACGACCCCGCCGATCTTGACGACGGCGAGGAAGACCACGACCAGCTCCGGCGTCATCGGCATGTAGAGGCCGACGGCGTCGCCCTTGCCGAGGCCGAGCGTGCGGAGGCCGGCGGCGCACGTCGTCACCTGCTCGAAGAGGTCGCGGTACGTCAGCACGCGGACGTCGCCCTCCTCGCTCTCGTAGCGGAGAGCGTCGCGGTCGGCCACGTCCGTCCCTTGCCACTTGTCGAGGAGGTTGTGGACGATGTTCATCCGCCCACCCACGCACCACCGCGGCCGCTCGATGCCGCCGGAGGCGTCGAGGATCTGCGTGTAGGGTTCGTAGAACGCGACGCCGAGGTCCTCCAGCGCCGCGTCCCAGAACCGCCCCACGTCCTTGACGGCCCACGCCTGGAGCGCCTCGTAGGTGTCGAGCCCCTGCGCTCGCCAGAACGCGGCGAGGTTGGTCTGGTCGACGGTCGCGGGGTTGGGCCGCCAGGCGACGGCCTGGCCGAAGGGGAACTCGGGCATCGGAGGGGCAGGCTGGAACAGAAGAGGGGCGCACGGCCGTGCGCCCCTCCAAGGTACCGAGCGAGCCGAGGGACGTCAGCGCGCCGCGTCGGCGGGGGAGGCGTCGGCCACGGCGCCGTCGCCGGCCACGTCGGGCGGGACGGGCGCGGCGTCGGGCATGGGGTGGCCGTGCTTCTCGGGCTGCCACGAGAACGCGTAGTCCTCGTCCTCGATGGCGAGCGCGTCCTTGGTGAGGTGGAGCGGCCGGAACGTGTCCACCATCACGGCCAGCTCGTGCGTCTCCTTGGCGCCGATGCTCGCCTCGGTCGTGCCGGGGTGCGGGCCGTGCGGGATGCCGCCGGGGTGGAGCGTGAACGAGCCGCGCTCGATGCCCTTCCGGCTCATGAAGTCGCCCTCGGCGTAGTAGAGCACCTCGTCGGAGTCGATGTTGGAGTGGTTGTACGGCGCCGGGATGCTCTGCGGGTGGTAGTCGAAGAGGCGCGGGACGAACGAGCACACCACGAAGTTGTGGGCCTCGAACATCTGGTGCACCGGCGGCGGCTGGTGGATGCGCCCCGTGATGGGCTCGAAGTCGTGGATCGAGATCGCGTAGGGGAACATGTACCCGTCCCACCCGACGACGTCGAAGGGGTGGTAGCGGTAGACGTAGGGGAACAGCTTCCCGTGCTTCTTGATGTGGACGGTGAAGCGGCCCTCCTGGTCGATCGTCTCCAGAGCGGCCGGCGGGCGGAAGTCGCGCTCGTAGTAGGGGCTGTGTTCGAGGAGCTGCCCGAACCCGTTGCGGTAGCGCTTGGGCGGGCGGAACTCCGTCGGCGCCTCGATCACGAGGAGGCGCGGCTGCGCCTCGCCGGTGAAGACCCACCGGTGCGTGAGCGTGCGGGGGACGTGGACGTAGTCGCCCTGGACGAACTCGACCGTGCCCAGCGGGGTCTCCAGCCGCCCCTCGCCGTCGTGGACGAAGACGAGCTCGTCGTGGGTGGCGTTCTTGTAGAAGTCCTCCATCGGCTCCGTCGGCGCGCACAGCGCGAGGAGGACGTCGGCGTTGCCCATGATGTAGCGGCGGCCCGAGAGCCAGTCGCCGCCGGGCGCGACGTCCTTGCCGAGGAAGTGGCGGTGCTGGAGGAAGTCCTGGTCGGCGAACTCGACCGCAACGTCCTGCGGCTCGCCGATGCTGTCGACGAGGGTGGGGGGGTGGAGGTGGTAGGCGATGGAGTAGATGCCCGAGAAGCCCTCGGCGCCGATGACCTCCTCGGTGTAGAGGGCGCCGTCGGGGCGGCGGAACTGGACGTGCCGCTTGTCCGGCACCTGGCCCATCTTGACGTAGAACGGCATGGTAGGGGGAGTTTGACGATCGGAAGGCGGGAGGGGCCGGGCTGGCTCAGAGGTTGCCGCGGCGCTCCTGCTCGCGCTCGATGGCCTCGAAGAGCGCCTTGAAGTTGCCCTCGCCGAAGGTGCGCGCGCCCTTGCGCTGGATGATCTCGTAGAAGACGGTCGGGCGGTCCTCGACGGGCTTGGTGAAGATCTGGAGGAGGTAGCCGTCGGGGTCGCGGTCGACGAGGACGCCGAGCTCGGCCAGCCGGTCCACGGGCTCATCGATCGTGCCGACGCGGCCCTGGAGCTCCTCGTAGTACGTCGTCGGGACCGTCAGGAACTCGACGCCGCGGTTGCGGAGGGCCGTGACCGTCCCGAGGATGTCCGAGGTCGCCATGGCGACGTGCTGCACGCCCGCGCCGCCGTAGAAGTCGAGGTACTCCTCGATCTGGCTCTTGCGCTTGCCGTCGGCGGGCTCGTTGATGGGGAATTTGATGCGCTCGTTCCCGTTGGACATCACCT
>JAWWCA010000125.1:0-10684 GCA_033720695.1 Rubricoccaceae bacterium | reverse complement strand
GGGTGCTCGGCCTGGAGGTGACGTCGACCCTGGCCCGGCCCCTCGCCCGCCTGTTCAAGCGTGCGCTCGACCTCGGCATCGTCCTGGCCACCGCCCCGCTCTGGCTCCCGCTGGTCGCGTTCCTCGCGTGGCTGGTGTGGCTGGAGGACCGGCACTCCCCGTTCTTCCGGCAGGAGCGCGTCGGCGCCGGGGGCGAGCCGTTCCAGGCGTGGAAGCTCCGCACGATGGTGCCCGACGCCGAGGCCGCGCTCGACCGGGCGCTCGCCGCCGATCCGTCGCTGCGTGCCGAGTGGGGGGCGTCCCACAAGCTCGAACGCGACCCGCGCGTCACGCGCGTCGGCGCCGTGCTCCGCCGGGCGAGCCTGGACGAGCTGCCGCAGCTCCTCAACGTGCTCCGCGGGGAGATGAGCCTCGTTGGGCCGCGGCCCCTCCCACGCGACCACCACGGCGAGCTGGAGCCCCGCGTCGCCGCGCTCCGGGAGGTCGTCCGTCCCGGCGTCACCGGTCTGTGGCAGGTCACGGGCCGCAGCGACACCGGCACCGCAGGGATGGAGCGGTGGGACCCGTACTACGTCCGCAACTGGTCGCTGTGGCTGGACCTCGTCATCCTCGTGCGCACCGTCCGCGTCGTGTGCCGGCGGAGCGGGGCCTATTGAAGGACGAACGAGGAGCGGAGAGGGGGTGACACGCGGCTGACATCGGAGCCGCGTAGCCTGTGGCCGGTCCCCTGCGAACCGTCCCCCCAACCCGATGACCACGTCGATCAACCCCCTCAGCCGCCGCCCGAAGACCCGCCGCCTCGTCGTCGCCGTCCGCGGCGCCGCCGGCAGTGGCAAGAGCGTCTTCGCCTCGACCCTCGCCGACGCCGGCCTCGGGCGCCTCTGCTTCTTCGACACCGAGCGGAAGGCCCGCCTCCTCCCCGGCGCCGACGGCTCGCGCTTCGACGCCCTCGAGATCGAGCACCCCGACGAGCTGCCGCAGTTCATCGACTGGGCGCTCGGGCCGGAGGGGAAGGCGCAGGGCTACGGCTGCTACGCCCTCGACTCGTGGGCGATGTACTTCGGACGCAAGCACCGCGCGACAGTCGAGGCCGCGCGCGACCGCGCCGGCGATCCGCTCGCGCGGCTCACGGCCGACGACCTCCGCAATGACCAGCTCGTGCTGCAGGAGGTCCTCCGCCGTCTCTGCGTCGATTCCGGTGCCTGCGTCGTTATCACGGACCAGATCGCGGCGAAGGGCGAGGAGGAGCGAGAAGAGAACGAGCTCGGCCGCGTTCTCCCCATGACGGCCTCGGGATTGGAGTATTTCGTTGATGTGATGCTCGAACTCTCGGTGCGCGTCGACGGGTTCGAGACGGTGCGGGTGGCTCGCGTCGTGAAGTCCAACGCGCCGGACTTCCCCGTCGGCCTCGAACTGGAGACCCCCACGTTCGCGGATCTCCTGGCGCGGATGGGGGAGGGGCCGACGCCGGCCGAGGTGCCTGTAGAGGCCCCGGCGGTCGAGGAGGCCGCCCCACCTGCCGGCCCGTCGCTCGACGACCTCGTGGCCGCTGCGGAGGGGTACGGCCTCGATCGCGCCCAACTCACCGTGGCTGCCCGCCACTACTGCGGGACGGCCGACCTCGGGCGTCTGAGCCTAGACCAGATCGCCTCGCTCCTCGACCGCATGGAGGCCCGCTATGGGTCGGCCGCCTCGGGCGATGGCGCCGCGTCCGACGCCGAGGTGGTCGTAAAGGCCGCGAAGCGGCGGAAGGTCGTCTGACCCGAGGGGCGCTCAGGCGCCGTCCTCGAGCTCCCCGTCGCGCAGCTCCGGCCTCGGTTGCGGCGGCCCCTCATCGGGGGCCCGGTCGGTGATCGTCTCGCCGACGGCCTCTTCGAGGGCCGCCACCTTGTCCGGGGTGAGGAGCCCCTGGTCCCGCCACGCGATGCGGCCGTTGCGGCTGACGAGCAGGACGTGGACGGTGTCCTCGTCCTTCAGCCCGAGGTCCTTCTGGAAGCTCTTCCCGACGTAGAGCGGGATGGTCCGGGCCTTCTCCGCCTCGTCGGCGTCGGCTTTGGCCCCGATGCTCGCGTTGACGAGGCGCTTGAACGGCTTGAACCCTCGCCCGACGACGGGGAGCTCGTAGGCGGCGAGGCGTCCCTCGGCGTTCGACGCGATGCGCTCGGCTACGAGGACCCACTTGTCGGCCAGCCGGTCGAGGTCGTCGCGGAACGTGACGACGAGGAGGTTCCAAGGCGCGTCGAAGTCGTCGGGGAGGGCGTGCTCGGTCCCATCGAGGGCGGTGCCGGTGACGTCCGGGAAGGTCGTGGAGGGGGGCGTCTGGAACATGAGCGCGAGCAGCGAGGGGCGCAGGAAGATAGGGCGTGGCCCCGCGCCTCGGGCTCGGCGCTCGTTCTCGTGGCCGGAGGGTGCCGTGGGCGAGACGGCCGGGGCTCCCAAGCGCGGTGCCGGGCAGGCGTCGGAACGCCCCACCGGAGGTCCCGCTGTGCCCTTACCCCTCGGCGTCCTTGCGCAACTCGACGCGGGCGGCTCCCTGCAGGCCGTCGCCCTGGGGCAGCGCCTCGTCCCATACCTCCTCGATGGCGGTGAGGAGCCGGTCGAGGTCCTCCCGGGTGTGGGTCGCCATCACGCTCACGCGGAACCGCTGCGCCGACGGCTTCACTGCCGGGAACTCCACGTGGTTGAGGAACAGCCCGCGCTGGTGGAAGGCGAAGGCCATCGGGCGGATGTTCAGCGGCGGGGGGACCGGGAGCGAGAAGATGGCCGACTCCGGGTTCGCCTCGAAGCCGAGGCGGCGGAGGCCCGCGGTGAGGTAGCGCGCGTTCTCCAGCATCCGGGCGTGCCGCTCCGGCTCCTCCTCGATCACGTCGAGCCCCGCCAGCACGGCGGCGACGGTCTGGGGCGGGAGCGACGCGGAGAACACGTAGGAGCGGGCGACGAGCCGGAGGTAGTCGGCCACCGGCTTCGAGCACGCGGCGAAGCCCCCGGTGACGGCGAACGCCTTCGAGAACGTCCCCATCATCACGTCAACGGCGCCGTGGACGCCGTAGTGGTAGGCCGTCCCGCGCCCCTGGCCGGTGATCCCCGTGCCGTGCGCGTCGTCGACGACGAGGAGGGCGCCGTGGCGCCCGCACAGGGCGACGATTTCGTCGAGCGGGGCGAGGTCCCCGTCCATGGAGTAGACCCCCTCGACGCCGACGAACCGGTCGCCGGGCCGGTCTTGGACCGCTTCGAGCTGCGCCGCGAGGGCGCCGACGTCGTTGTGCGCGAAGGCCACGCCGCTGTGGCCGCCGAGCCGGAGGCCGTCGAAGAACGACGCGTGGCTGGACTCGTCGTAGAGCACGAGGTCGTCGGGGCTCGGGAGCGTGCTCATCAGCCCGACGTTGGCCGCGTAGCCGCTCCCGAAGAGCACGACGTCCTCGGTCCCCTCGAAGTCGGCCAGCCGCTCCTCGAGCGCGCGGTGGAGGTTCGCGTACCCGTTGAGCATCGGCGGCCCGCCGACGCCGGCGCCCCATTCCGCCAGCGCGTTCTCCACGGCCGCGATGACGCGGGGGTGGGTCGGCAGCCCGAGGTAGCTGTTCGACCCGAACATCAGCATCGTCTGCGTGGAGCCGTCGTGGTTCTGGACGAGCACCTCGCGGTCGACGCGCGAGAGGATCCGCCGGAAGAACATCCCGCCCATGGGCTCGTGGCGGAGGAGCCCGCCGAGGAACCGCGAGAAGAGCGCGGTACGCTCGCGGAAGCCGAGACGCCGCCCCTGGAGGAGGACGTCGAGGAGGGGGAGGTCGGAGTAGTTCGACCCCGGGGTGGTGGTAGCCATACGGGAGGCTCGGGGGACGCTCGCGCGGTGGGATGAGGAGGCGAGAAACCGTCATAAAGATAAGCGAACCGCTGCGAATGATCGCAGGAGGGGTCACAATTCTTGGACGGAGGGGGATCCGGAACGCGATCTACCGGGACGTGAGGCCTCGAAAAGTTTGGGATCACAACCCGTTAGGGAGGCCCTCGCTCTCCGGCACAGCACATGCATGCGAGGGGGCGTCCTCCACCTGGCGTCTCAGACCATGCCTCTCCGTTCCGATCCTACCCTGCGGCGCTCCTCTTCTACCGGAGGACCGTGCGCCTTCGGGCTCGCGCTCGTCCAGGCGGCCGGGGGAGACCCCTACCTCCTCGAAGGGTTGAGGCAGGTGGCCTGGGAGGCGTACCTGGCGGCCGGAGCCCCCCTCGGAATCGACGAGGACGGGATGGGGGCGTGGTGGAGCGTGCGTCTCGAAGCGGCGCAGAACTAGCCTCCGCCGGGCCGGGCCCCGAGCGGGTGGACGCTTAGGGAAGCACTGACCCTGGCGCCGTAATCCTAACTTTGGCTAACGGGCCTTCTCGGCAGGGGGTTCCCAAGGAAAAACTTTGCCTTGGGGCCTTGACCCGTATGGACTCTGGCCCTTTCATTAGGGGGCTGTCAGTGCCGACCCACAGTTTCTCGCGCGCACTCATCCGCGCGGGAGGTTGGCCGGCGCCCCTCACCTTCACCATTCAACCCCTCTTCCTCATGGCTAACGCCTTTCGCTACTTCGGTGCCTTCGCCCTCATCGTGGCGCTGACACCCTTCACGTCCGCGCAGGACTGCCGGTCGCTCCCGACCACCGACGGCCTCGTCCCGGCCGAGTGCGCGCAGTCCGACGCCACCCCCGACGCGCCCCCGGCCGCCGAGGCCCCCGGCGACATCTTCGGCTTCGACGCCGTCAACGGCTTCCTCGGCACCCAGGTCTACACCGAGTTCGGGAAGGACGCCCCGAACTCCGTCGCCGTCATCAACCCCGACGTCCAGCCCGTCTCCTTCATCAACGGCGGTGACTTCCCCGGCAACGACCTCTCGACCTGGTTCGCCGTCGACTTCGCCGGGAACACCTACGCGATCGACCCGACCGACGGCTCCGGCACCACGCCGACGGGGAACACCGGCGGCCAGGCGTGGGGCGACGCGGCCTACAACAACGCCGACGGCCTGTTCTACGCCATCACCGCGGTGTGCGGGACCTCGACCACGCTGTGGACCGTCGACTTCGGCACCTCCACAGCGACCCAGCTCGGGACGACGACCGACGCGCCCTGCAGTGTCGGCCTCGCCATCGACGACAACGGCAACATCTACTACCACGACATCGTGACCGACGCCATCCACGGGCCGGTGACCGGGGGCGGGACCTCGGCGCCGCAGATCGGGGCCGGGGTGGGGTTCGACGCGAACTTCGCGCAGTCGATGGACTTCAACAAGGACAGCGGCGTGCTCTACCTCTGCGGGTACGACCTCAACCTCAACGACGGCGTGCTCTACACCGTCAACACGGGGACGGGCGCCGGAGCGTTCATCGGGACGATCGACGCCGCGGTGCAGCGCGAGATCACGGCCTGCTCCAGCCAGACCGTCAAGGACGACGGCTGTTCGCTCGCGTTCGTGCCGCCGATCATCATCGACCCGCCGGTCGTGCCGCGCGGCGGCAACTTCAAGATCCGCGGGCAGGTCGCGAACAACGGGCCCGGCGTGAAGCGGGTGAGCATCACGCTCCGGTACAACCGCAAGGTCAATGGCCAGCCTGGCCCCCCCATGGGCTCGATCCGGTTCGGGCCGGCCAGCGTGCCGCCGGGCGTGGTCAACTTCGCGCTCCAGCTCCGCGTCAACCCCCAGGCTCCGCTGGGGCTGTACAACATCATCCTCGAGCTGGAGGACAAGACGGACGGTGGGTCACAGATCTGCGACACGTTCCGAGGGCAGGTCGAAGTCGTCCCGCCGCCTGGGCGCGTGAGCCAAGCCGACGGTGACGAGGCTGTCGAGGTCTTCGAGGCGACGGCCGATGGGCTGGCGTTCTCCGCCGCCGCTGAGATCGACGCTTCGAGCCATGCGCCGGTGGCGGTCTCGCCGAACCCGTTCGCGCGACAGACGACGATCTCCTACGAGGTCGCCGCGGCGGCCGACGTCCGCCTCGCCGTCTACGACGTGCTCGGCCGCGAGGTCGCCGTGCTCGTCGACGCGCGTCAGGAGGCCGGCACGCACAGCGCCGTGTTCAACGCCTCCGACCTCGCCGCGGGGACGTACGTGTACCGGCTCCAGGTCGGCACCGACGTCCGGACGGGCCGGATGACGCTGGCGCGCTGAGCGCGCTGAGCCACTGAGGTGCAGCCCCGTCTGCGCCTCTGCAGACGGCTCGCCGCCCCCGGGGCCTCGGCTCCGGGGGCGGTGTCCATTTTGGGCGGGTAGAATCATTGGGGTTGACGGAACCTGATGTGAGGTTTACACTGTTAACCTCCACGGCCACCCCCGGCGAACCGACCCCCGGACCTATGGAACCGCTCGACTTTCTGCACGGCATGCTCGCCGCCACGCCCGTTTGGGCCGCGGCGCTCGGCGTGCTCCTCGTCCTCTTCGCCCTCGGCTTCACCGGCGCCCCGCTCTGGGCCTGGGCGCTGGCGGGGCTCGTCGCCCTCGTCGGGTTCGGGGCACCGGGGGCGCTCATCGGCGCGTTCGTGGCGCTCTCGCTCGTCTTCCTGATCCCTCCCGTTCGCCGCGTGCTCTCGCTCGGCGTGATGAAGGCGATGAAGGCGCTCGACTTCCTCCCGACGATCTCCGCGACCGAGCAGGAGGCCATCGACGCGGGCACGGTCTGGGTCGAGGGCGAGCTGTTCTCCGGCAAGCCCGACTTCTCGAAGATCCTCGCCGAGGGCTTCCCCGACCTCACCGACGACGAGCGCGCGTTCCTCGACGGGCCCGTCGAGGAGGTCTGCCGCATGACCGACGACTGGGCCGTCTGGCAGCGCCGCGACCTCGCGCCCGAGGTGTGGCAGAAGCTGAAGGACGACCGCTTCTTCGGCCTCATCATCCCGAAGCAGTCCGGCGGTCACGGCTTCTCCCCGAGCGCCAACAGCGCCGTCGTCGCCAAGACGAGCGCGGCCTCGTCCGCGCTTGGCATCACGGTGATGGTGCCGAACTCGCTCGGCCCGGCTGAGCTCCTCATCCACTACGGGACCGAGGCGCAGAAGGACCACTACCTCCCCCGCCTCGCGCGCGGCGAGGACATCCCGGCCTTCGCCCTCACCGAGCCCGGCGCGGGCTCCGACGCCGGCGCCATCTCCTCCTACGGCGAGGTGTTCCGCGGCGACGACGGCGAGCTGTACGTCCGCCTCTCCTGGCAGAAGCGCTACATCACGCTCGCCGCCATCTCGACCGTGCTCGGCCTCGCCTTCAAGCTGCGCGACCCCGAGAACCTCCTCGGCAAGGGCGAGGACCTCGGCATCACCTGCGCCCTCATCCCGACCGACACGCCAGGCGTCGGCCTCGGCGAGCGGCACGACCCGCTCGGCGTCCCGTTCTACAACTGCCCGACGGAGGGCAAGGACGTGGTGGTGAAGCTGGAGGACGCCGTGATCGGCGGCGCGGCGGGGGCCGGCAAGGGCTGGCGGATGCTCATGCAGAGCCTCGCGGCCGGCCGCGGCATCTCGCTCCCGGCCTCATCCACGGGCGGCATCAAGTCCGTCGCGCGCGTGGCGGGGGCGCACGCCCTCGTCCGCAAGCAGTTCGGCCTCCCCATCGGGAAGTTCGAGGGGATCGAGGAGCCGCTCGCCCGCATCGGCGGGTGGGCCTACCTCACCGAGGCCGCGCGCCGCTACACCAACGGCGGGCTCGACCAGGGCGCCGCGCCCGCCGTGGTCACGGCCATGATGAAGTACAACACGACGGAGCTCTTCCGCAAGGCCGTCAACGACGGGATGGACATCCTCGGCGGCAACGGGATCTCGCGCGGCCCGCGCAACACGCTCGCCCACGCCTACATCGGCCTCCCCGTCTCGATCACCGTCGAGGGCGCGAACATCCTGACGCGCACGCTGATGGTCTTCGGGCAGGGCGCCATCCGCTGCCACCCGTACGCGCTGAAGGAGATGCAGGCGCTGATGGCGTGGGACGCCAAGGCGTTCGACGCCGCGTTCTGGCCGCACATCGGGCACGTCGTCCGCAACGCCTTCCGGGCCGTCGGGCTCAGCCTCACGCGGGGGCGCCTCGCCGGCAGCCCCGTCTCGGGCGCCGCCGCGCCGTACTGGCGGAAGCTGGCCTGGAGCAGCGCCACGTTCGCCTTCCTCGCCGACCTCGCCATGGGCACGCTCGGCGGCGACCTCAAGCGGAAGGAGAAGCTGACGGGCCGCTTCGCCGACGTGTTCTCGTGGATGTACCTCGCCGCGGCCACGCTCAAGCGCTTCGAGGCCGAGGGGCGGCGGGCCGAGGACGAGCCGTTCTTCCGCTGGTCGGTCGAGTACGCCTTCGCCCAGATGCAGGAGGCCTTCGACGGGCTCTTCGCCAACCTCAAGGTGCCCGGCGCGACGTGGCTCTTCCGCGGCCCCCTCGCCGCGTGGAGCCGGCTCAACCGCCTCTCCGGCGGGCCGTCCGACGCCCTCGGCCACCGCGTCGCCGCGGCGATGCAGGTGCCGGGCGCGCAGCGCGACCGCCTCTTCGGCGGCGTCTTCGTGCCGGACGCCGAGCAGCCGCGCGGCCGTCTCGAGCACGCCATGCGGCTCGCCTACGAGGCCAGCGGCGTCGAGAAGACGATCAAGGACGCCATCCGGCGCGGCGAGCTGGCGCGCGCCCACCCGGCCGCGCTCGTCCCGGCCGCCGTCGAGGCGGGCGTGATCACGCCCGAGGAGGCGGCCCTCCTCCGTCGCGCCGAGGCCGCCCGCTCCGACGCCATCCAGGTCGACGCCTTCACCCTGGAGGAGTACATGCAGACGGCGACGGAGCCCGCGCCGCTGCGCGAGGCCGACGCGCCCGCCGTCCCCGAGGCGCTCACGAATGCCACGCCCTCCGGCGACGGCGGGGCCGACGCGGGGGCCGTCGCCTACGGCGCCGCCGTCGAGACGCAGGACCCGGCCGTGAAGGGGTAGGCGGACCCTCGCCCTCCGTCGGTCGTCTAGAGGGGCGCAGCGCCGTGCTGCGCCCCTCGTCTCCCTCTCCAAGCCCCTCTCCGCATGGCCGAGCCGTACGCCTCCGACCTCCTCCAGGACCACCACCTCGTCGTCACCGGCGGCGGCACCGGACTCGGCAAGGCGATGGCCGAGCGGTTCGCCGCCCTCGGCGCGGCCGTGACCGTCGGCGGCCGGCGCGCGGAGCCGCTGCAGGAGACCGTCGAGGCGATCCGCGGGCGCGGCCAGGTGGCCGGGTGGGAGACCCTCAACGTCCGGGAGTCCGACAGCGTGGCGGCCTTCTTCGAGGCGGCCGAGGAGCGCAACGGGCCCGTCACCGGCCTCGTCAACAACGCCGCGGCCAACTTCCTCGCCGCCAGCCACACCCTCTCCGACAACGGCTTCGACGCCATCGTCCGGACCAACCTCTACGGCGCGTTCTACTGCACGCGCTGGTGCGGCGAGCGCTGGATCGAGCGCGAGACGCCCGGCGCCGTCCTCTCCATCACGACGACCTACGCCGAGACCGGCAGCGCCTTCGTCCTCCCCAGCGCCGTCTCCAAGGCCGGCATCGTCGCGATGACGAAGAGCCTGGCCGTCGAGTGGGGAACGTACGGCATCCGGCTCAACTGCCTCGCGCCGGGGCCCTTCCCGACGAAGGGGGCCTGGGAGCGCCTCGTGCCGGACCCCCAGATCGCCGAGCACATGAAGACGCGCGTCCCGCTCAAGCGCTTCGGCGAGCCCGAGGAGCTCGCCGACGTCGCGGCCTTCCTCCTGTCGGACCTCGCCCGCTACCTCACCGGCGTCGTCGTCCCGCTCGACGGGGGGGAGGTGCTCGCCTCCGGCGGGCAGTTCAACGACTTCGCGAAGCAGGACCGCGAGGGCGTCCTGGCCCTCTTCGAGATGATGCGGAAGGGCTGAGGGAGCCCGCCCTCACCGGAGGAGCGTCACCGTCCACGCCGCTACGGAGGACGCGGTCGAGGCGCGGACGACGTAGACGCCGGGCGGGAGGGCGTGCGCGTCGAGCCCGAATGCGTGCGGGCCCATCCTCAGCGGGCCCTCGTGGAGTACGGCCACCCGGCGGCCCAGCACGTCGTAGACCGACACCGTCGCCTCGCTCGCCGCCGCCAGCGTGACCGTCGCCGTGGCCCCGCCGCGCGACGGGTTCGGCGAGACCGAGAGCTGCACGTCCGAGGCGGCCAACGCCTCTCCTGCCTCTCCACGGTCCCAGCCGTCCGCACTCCAGTTCCCTCCCTCGCTTGTGCCGAGCGGCGCCCCCGCCTCCTTCACGATCTCGAACGACGCCTCCCCGATCACCTCGACCCCCAGCTTCCCCACGCGGACCGTGTACACGTACGTCCCCGGAGGCGCGCCCGCCGGCACCCCCTGCCGCACCACGCGCGACCACCCCGACGACGGCGAGAGCGGGGCCAGCGACACCCCCGCCGGGCCCGCCACCGGCTCCCGCGACACCGGGCCCTCGACGGCCCCCCACGCCTCGACCGAGAGCGGGACCGTGGTCTCGTTCGACAATTGCACCCGGAACGAGAACGAGCCCCCCTCGGGGCCCACCACGACGGGATCGCCCGGCGGCACCCCCACGGCCTCGGCTGTCACCGCCACGACCGGGCCCACCGCCGGACCCACCGAGCGGTACACCCACTCCGGGTCCGCGCCGCTCCCTACGGCCGAGACGTAGAGCCGCCCGTCCGGGCCTACCACGACGTCGTAGACGGCGTCACCC